>JACQPG010000057.1 GCA_016207665.1 Elusimicrobiota bacterium
GAGCTCAAGGCCAAGCTCCGCCAAGTGATGGAGGACGAAAGCCGGACCAAGAGCGAGCGGGAGGTGCAGCAGCAGCTCGAAGAGGCATTGGTCAAGTCGAACCAGATCCCTCTTCCTCCATCCTTGATCGAAGCTCAGGTCGAGCACATGTTGGAGCGTCTGCGGGCGCAGATATTGGGTCCCAAGGGCCAGTGGTCCGACAAACAGTTGGACGACCTGCGGCAAAAGCTCAGGCCCAAGGCCGAGGCGGAGCTCAGACTCTCCTACCTCCTGCCCGCGATCGCCGAGAAGGAGAAGATCAAGGCTCTCGATGAGGATATACAGGCCGAGTTCGAGCGCAACCTTAGCGCGGCCCAGGACGAAGACCGGAAGCAAGAGATACAGAAGATGTTCAAGGAGCGCCGGGACGCCATCTCGGACATGATCCGCGATCGCAAGACCATGGACTGGATTCGGGAGAAGGCCACCATGGTCGAAGGGTAGTATGTTGTGTTATACGGTCATTGCCGTAGGTTTTTCAAATCGTTATAATTTCTTCTACTATGGTGATTCCCACGATACTGGAGCGATGGACCCAGGGCTCGGCCCTGAGCTACGATATTTTTTCACGCCTCCTTAAGGATAGGATCATTTTCGCGGGCGGCAGCGAAGGGGTGTTTACGACGGACTCCGCCAACCTGATCATTTCCCAGCTTCTTTACCTTGACGCCGAGGACCAGGACAAGGACATTCATCTCTACGTCAATTCCCCAGGAGGCATGGTGACGGCGGGGCTGGCGGTGTATGATACGATGCAATACATCAAGGCGCCGATCTCCACCATGTGCTTCGGTATGGCCATGTCGTTTGGAGCCGTGCTCCTGGCCGCCGGGACCAAGGGAAAGCGTTTTATCCTTCCTCATGCGCGCGTGATGATCCATCAACCTCTGATCCGGGGCGGCCTCTCCGGACAGGCTACGGACATCATCATCGAGGCCGACGAGATGTCCAAGACCAAGGAGCGCTTGGTCGAGATCCTTTCCCATCATACCGGGAAGCCGAAGGATCGGCTTCGCCAGGACATGGAGCGCAATTATTATCTCTCGGCCGAGGAAGCCAAGGCCTACGGCATCGTGGACCATGTCATCGCGGGAGCCAAGGCTTGAGCCGCTCGAAGGCCTTTAGCCGTCCCTCGCGCCTTCCCCTCCTGGCCGTGCGCGACGTGGTGGTCTTCCCCCATATGGTCCTTCCTCTTTCAGTGGGCAGGACCAAGTCCATCTTGGCCCTGGAGGCCGCGATGAAGGAGCCCGAGAAGCTCCTGTGCGTGGTCGCCCAAAAGGAGATGCAGCTCGAGGATCCCCAGCCCTCCGATCTATACGGCTTGGGTTGCCTGGCCGAGGTCGTGCAGTTCTTGAAGATGCCGGACGGGACCTTGAAGGTGTTTCTCCAGGGCCTCACTCGCGCTCAGACAAAGAATCTCGCTCTGGCTCGCGGTTATTGGGAGGCGGATGTCCAATATCCGGAGGCGACGGCGAAGGTCGGTCCCGAGCTCAAGGCCCTGATGAGACACGCGGTCGACGTGTTCGAGGAACACGCGAGATTCAGCCGCCGCCCAGCGGGCGAGTCGAGCACCGTCTTGTCGCATATCGATGAGCCCTCCCAGCTGGCCGACACGATCGCGGCCAATGCCCTGACCAAAACCGCGGATCGGCAGCTTACGCTCGAGATCCTCGATCCTTCCCATCGTTTAGAGAAGCTCATTCATTTGCTGAAGGCCGATATCGAGATCATGGCCCTTGAGCGCAAGATACACTCCAGGGTCAAGACTCAGATCGAGCGCACTCAGAAGGAATACTATTTGACGGAGCAAATGAAGGCGATACAGAAGGAGCTGCGGCAAAAGGACGATTTCGCCCAGGAGATAGAAGATCTGCGCAAGGCCATCAAGGAAGCCAAGATGCCGAAGCCGGCTTTCGACGCGGCAACGAAGGAGCTCGGCAGGCTCGAGAAGATGATGCCTTATTCTCCGGAAGCCACCGTGGCTCGGACTTACCTCGATTGGATGATACATCTTCCTTGGGCCAAGAGGACTCGGGACAACCTCGACATCAAGCGAGCCAGCGATATCCTGGAAGCGGAGCACTACAACCTGAAGAAGGTCAAGGAGCGCATCCTCGAGCACCTCGCGGTTTGCAAGCTCACCAAGGGACTCAAGGGGCCCATACTTTGCTTCGTCGGGCCGCCCGGAGTCGGCAAGACCTCCCTGGGCAGGTCCATCGCCAAGTCCCTGGGGCGCAAATTCGTCCGCATGTCCTTGGGCGGGGTGCGGGATGAGGCCGAGATTCGCGGCCATCGCAGGACCTATATCGGATCCCTACCGGGCCGCATCGTGCAATCATTGCGCAAGGCCGGCAGCCGCAATCCCCTTTTCCTGCTCGACGAGATCGACAAGATGGGCATGGACTGGAGAGGGGATCCAGCCGCCGCCTTGCTGGAAGTGCTCGACCCCGAGCAGAATTCGACCTTTCTCGACCACTATCTCGACGTTGAATACGACTTGTCGCAGGTGATGTTCATCTGCACGGCCAATACCCTTGAGGGCATACCCATCTCCCTGCAGGACCGCTTGGAGATACTCCGCTTCGCGGGCTATACCCATAATGAGAAGCTGCAGATCGCCAAGACTTATCTCTTGCCAAAGCAGCTCAAGGAGCATGGGATCCGGCCGGACCGCGTATCCGTGAGCGAAACGGCCATCGACCGCGCCATCGAGGAGTATACCCGCGAGGCTGGGGTGCGCAATCTCGACCGCGAGATGGCCGCCATCGCCCGCAAGGCCGCCATGAAGCTTGTCTCCGATAAGGCCGCCAAAGTCGAGGTCAGCGATTCCAATCTTCCTCAGTTTTTGGGCGTACCGAAATTCCAGAGAGAGCGAAATTCCTTCAATTCGACCGGAGTATCCACCGGGCTGGCGTGGACGGAAGTGGGCGGCGTGACATTGGCCGTCGAGGTCGTGGCCAGCCCTGGCAAGGGTGAGCTCAGGCTCACCGGCAAGCTAGGAACGGTCATGATCGAGTCGGCGCAAGCCGCCTTGTCCTACCTAAAGTCCATCGCCAAGGAACTGGGCATCGCCTCCGAGCAGTTCAAGGATTTGGATTATCATATCCACATCCCCGAAGGCGCCACCCCGAAGGACGGTCCCTCGGCGGGAATCGCGATCGCCACCGCGCTGGCCAGCCTCATGACCGGAAGGCCGGTGCTGCCCGGCATCGCCATGACCGGAGAGATGACCTTGATCGGACGGGTGCTTGCCATCGGCGGCCTGAAGGAGAAGGTGCTGGCCGCCCATCGGGAAGGCCTGCACACGGTGCTTTTCCCCGATCAGAACCGGAAGGATCTCGAGGATATTCCAGCGGAGGTGCTTTCCACCCTGAAGATGAAACCGGTCAAGGATTTTCGCGAGGTGCTCGAGCTGGTCTTGAGTCCGGCCTCGGGGCTGCCTTCCGGCAAGCCCGCGCAATTCGGCCCCGGCTGGGCGATGCCCCAGCCGACGGTTCCCCCGCCGGGAGGGCTATCATGACGAAAGAGAAGGGCTATATCCTGCTGACTCCCGGGCCTACGCCCCTTCCACCCTCGGTTCGCGCCGCCATGGCCGAGCCCATACTGCATCATCGCACCGAGGAATTCGGGCAGCTTTTCGATTTCGTGATCAAGGAGATGCAGTACGTCTACAGGACGCAGAACACGGTGTTGATGATGACCACCTCCGGTACGGGGGCCATGGAGTCGGCTGTGGCCAACCTCCTGAGCCCGGGCGACAAGGCCGTGGTGCATTCCACCGGCGCCTTCGGCGATCGCTTCGTGGCCATACTGAAGGCCTATGGGCTTGCGCCGGCCGTCGTATCCGAAAATTGGGGACATGCGGCCTCTCCGGAGAAGCTGCGCGATGCGCTCAAGTCGAATCGTGACGCCAAGGCCGTGTTTCTCCAGCATACGGACACCTCGACCGGCGTCGTCAACGATCTCAGGACCCTAGCCTCCGTGGCCCACGAGATCGCGCCGGAGGCCCTAGTGGTGGTCGACTCGGTTTCCGGCCTGGCCGCCGAGGCGCTCGAGACGGACGCCTGGGGCCTGGATGTGGTTTTGACCGGTTCGCAAAAGGGCTTGATGGCCGCTCCCGGCTTGGCCTTTGCCGCGATCTCGGCCAAGGCCTGGAGATTGGTAGAGGCAGGAAGGCTGCCTCGCTTCTATTTCGATTGGCGCACCATGCGCAAGTCCCTTCCCGATCGTGAGACTCCCTACACCCCAGGCGTGACCCTGGTGGCCGGCCAGGCCGAGGCCCTCCGCATCATACGGAAGGAAGGGATAGAGAATGTCTGGAGAAGGACGGCGGAGTTGGCTCAATACACGCGAGCTTGGGCGCAGCGCCGCGGGCTTTCGCTGTTCGCCAAGGACCCGGCCAACATCCTCACCGCCGTCAATCTTCCCGAGGGAGTGGATGGCCAGGCCTTGATCGCCGAGATATTGCGCCAGGACGGGATCTCCATCGCTGGCGGCCAGCTCAAGCTCAAGGGTAAGATCGTGCGCATCGCACACATGGGCTATATCAGCCGGGCGGACCTGGATGCCGGCTTCGCGGCCCTGGAAAGGCGACTCTCTCAAGTCCGAGTCTAGCGGAAGGCAACGTGTCCGACCCGAAGCTCAAGGTCCTGGTGACCGACGCGATCGATCGCGAAGGACTTAAGGCGTTGGCCGACCATCCCTCCATCGAACTGCGCTACGAGATCGCGCCCGGCGACGACCTGTTGGAGAAGGCCCTTCAAGGAGTGGGAGCGTGGCTTGTGCGATCCGAGACCAAGGTCACCGCGCCCTGGATACGCAAGGCCCAAAGTCTGAAACTCATCGGTCGCGCGGGCGTGGGAGTGGACAATATCGACCTTGAGGAGGCGACGCGGCGAGGCATAGCGGTCGTCAACGCTCCTTCCGCCAATACCATCGCGGCCTGCGAACATGCCTTGGGTCTGATGCTGGCGCTGTCGCGGAACATCCCTCAGGCGGACGCCGACGTCAAAGCCGGACGCTGGCAGCGCTCCAAGTGGATGGGCGCCGAGCTGCAGGGCAAGATACTTGGCGTGGTGGGATTGGGGCGCATCGGGCGCGAGGTGGCCAAAAGGGCCTTGGGCTTTGGGATGAAGGTGTTGGCGCACGACCCGTTCGTCTCAGCCGGGCAGGCCGAGGAGCTGGGGATCGAGCTCCTCGGGTTTGACGCCCTTTTGTCGCGCAGCGACTATGTCACCCTGCACGCTCCAGGATCGGACGCCACCAAGCACCTTGTAGGAACGGAGTCATTGGCGAAGATGAAGAAGGGCGCGAGGCTGATCAATTGCGCCAGGGGCGAGCTCGTGGATGAGAATGCCTTGGCCCAAGCCCTGCGCTCGGGTCATTTGGCCGGAGCGGCCCTGGACGTCTTTCAAAAAGAGCCCCTTGGGCCGGGAAGCCCTTTGCGTTCTCTTCCCCAGGTCATTTTGACCCCCCACCTGGGAGCCTCGACTCAGGAGGCCCAGAGCAAGGTGGCCTCGGAGCTGGCCTTAAGCGTGATCACCTTTTTCGAGCGGGGCATCGCTCCCAACGCATTGAATTTGCCGGGATTCGATCCGGACACGGTCAAGGCGCTTGGCGAGTTTCTAGGTCTGGCCGAGACGCTCGGACGATTCGCGGGCCAGATGATCGATTCCGGTTTGCGCGAGGTCAATTGCGCGTTCCATGGGGAGTTCAAGCCGTCGGAGCGCAGGCCGCTTTCAGTGGCCGCGCTCAAGGGCGTGCTATCCACCATGCTGGCCCAGGGCGTCACCTATATAAGCGCGCCGGCGCTGGCCGCCGAAAGAGGGATCCGGACATCGGAATCGACCGACCCGGCTGGGCGGGAAGGGTTCAGGCAATTGATGACGGTCAGCGCGATCACGGATCGGGGAGCTCTTTCCGTTTCGGGCGCGGTCTTAGCGCCGGGCGAGCCGCGCATCGTCAGGTTGGGGCAGCTTGCGGTTGAGGTGCGGCCGCAGGGCAAGATGATCGTGCTGACCAATCAAGATCGTCCTGGGATGATCGGTCGCGTCGGCGTGCTTCTTGGAAACAAGGGAATCAACATCGCCGATATGCGGGTCGGTCGCAAATCACCCAAAGGGGAGGCCGTCATGGTCCTGACCGTGGACGATGAGGTAGGTCCCCCATTGCGCTCGGAGCTGGCCTCGATCGAGGGCGTGACCAATGTCCGATGGATCAAGCTATAGCAGCCCTGTCCTTCAAGGGAGTCGGCAAGACCTACCGCCGCTCCCACCTAGGGCGAACCTATTTGTCTCGCGGCGTGGAAGGCCTGGACCTAGACATAGCTCGCGGCGAGGCCTTCGGATTGCTGGGGCTTAACGGCAGCGGAAAGACCACCACTTTCAAGCTTGCTTTGGGCCTCTTGCGGCCCACCATGGGAGAGGTTTCGACGCTGGGCCTGCCCCCCTTTTCTCCCCAGGCCCTTTCACGGGTGGGCTTCCTTCCGGAGCTCCCCTATTTTTATCCCTTCCTCACCCCGGAAGAATCGTTGATTTTTTACGGCAGATTGTCGGGCTTGGACCCCGCCGGATTGAAGCGGCGCGTCGCGGAGGCTCTGGAACTCGTAGGGCTCTCTTCCCACTCACGCCGAAGGATAGCGGAGCTTTCCAAGGGCACGGTGCAGCGCCTAGGATTGGCGCAGGCCGTCATCCATGACCCGGAGCTGATCATCCTGGATGAGCCTGTCAGCGGACTCGACCCATTGGCCATCCGTGATTTTCGAGACATGTTGCAGCGGCTCAGCGATCGAGGGAAGACGCTGGTGATCTCCTCGCACAGCATCTCGGAGCTCGAAAAGCTGTGCCATCGCGTCGGCATACTCAAGGATGGCCGCTTGGCGCGCCTATTGACCCAGCAGGATTGGAGATCAGCCCCCGGGGGGTTGGAGGATCTCTTCGTGGAGACAGTGAAATGAGCCGCCTGTTCGTCCTCGCCGTGAACGCGTGGCAGGAGAACCTTCGAGGACGATTCTTCCTCCTCTCGTTCTTTTTCGGTCTGATACTGCTCTATGTGAGTCTCCTGTTGGGCATTTTGGCCGCGGATCAAGAACTGCGAGTGCTGGTCGATTTCGGGCTGGCCCTCATAGAGATCATCGGCTTGGCCGGGGCCCTCTTTGGAGCCTGCACGGCGCTGCTGCGGGAGATCGAGAACAAGACCATCTATCTCGTGCTCAGCCGCCCGGTTCGGAGATGGGAGCTATTGGTCGGACGCTTTTTGGGTCTTATGCTGTCGGCTTGGGCCGCGATGGCGGTGATGGGCCTGTTCCATCTCGCGCTGCTCTTTCTCAAGGGTTGGTCATGGGAGAACGCGTATCTCTGGGCCTGGCTCGGCAGCTGCGCCAAGGTCTGGGTGACCGCGAGCCTGGGACTCTTCCTGTCCCTCTTCTCCTCTTCGGTGATGACGGCGGGTGCCATCGCCGCGATATTGTGGACCCTGGGGCATTTTTTGCCGGAGATGCGCGCGCTCATCGCCCGTTCCCCCGACCAAGCCGCGGCCTTGCCCATGCAACTGCTTTCCTTGGTGATCCCCGATCTCCAATGCCTCAACCTGAGGGACAAGATAGCCGCCTCATCGTTCGACCAGGCCTGGTTGGGTCTAGGCTATGCGGCTCTCTATAGCCTCGTCTGGACGGGCCTTTCGGTCTGGCTGCTCAAGCGAAAGGAGTTCTGAATGGAGCGGCTCGCCATCCTGGCTATCGCCCTGGGAGCGGGCCTGGGGCTTAACGGCGCGCTGCGGCGTCTAAATCCCGCTCCCGTCGATTCCGCGGGGATCACCCTAGCTCATGGGAGCGCCGTCGAGAATGCGGCCCTTTTCAGCTTGGGAATGCGCCGCTTGGCGGCCGACTTGGGGCTTATACGCCTCCTGATCTATTATGGGACGCCCGAGGATCATCATGGACATCATACCGTGGCCGAGCATTTCGGATCCGGACATTATCCCGAGCTCGGCCCCCGCGCCATGCGCATACTGGACCTGGACCCATCCTTCAGCTATGCGCCCATCTATTCGGCCGGAGCCCTTGCGTTCAACCTGGACCGGCCGGAGGAAGCTCTCGCCGTTCTCAGACATGCCCTCAGCCGGGATCCTGGCAATCCGGAATATCATCGTTACGCCGGGGCCATCGGCTTCCACAAGAAGGGCGACCCCCGCAAGGTCCTCGAACTGCTCGAGCCGGCTCTCGAGAACGAGGCGACCCCGACCATGATCAAACACTTGGCCGCCTTCTTGTTTGAGCGCAGCGGGCAGCGGGAAAGGGCCGTGAGTATCTACCGTGAGATCGCGCAGGCCTCCAGGGACGAGGGCTATCGCCGGATGGCGCAAGAGGCCCTCCGCAGGCTGGGCGCTGAGCTATAGGAGCGCGACCAGCTCCTCGGATCTTTCTCCCGCCGATTGGGCCACGGCCGGGCAGGTGACCTTTCCCTTGTAGACGTTGACGCCCTTGCGCAGGGTCTCGTCGCGTCTGACCGCCTCCTCGAGCCCCAGGCGAGCGATATCCCGGGCGTACTTCAGGGTGACGTTGGTGAGGGCGTAGGTCGAGGTGTTGGGCACCGCGCCCGGGATATTTGGCACGGCATAATGAAGCACGCCGTGTTTGACCAGCACGGGTTTGTCATGGCTGGTGGGCTCGCAGGTCTCTATGCAGCCGCCCTGGTCGACGGCCACGTCCACCACGACGCTGCCGGGTTTCATGCGCTTGACCATCGCTGCGGTGACCAGATGCGGCGCCTTAGCGCCCGGGATGAGGACGGCTCCTATGACCAAATCCGCGTTGAGCACGGCGTTGGTGATATTCTCGTCATGGCTCATCAGTGTGGTCACTGAGTTGCCGAAAACATCGTCGAGATAGGCCAGCCTGGCGGCCGATATATCCAATATATTGACCCTCGCGCCCATGCCAACGGCGATCTTGGCGGCGTTGATGCCGACGACCCCGCCGCCGATGATGGTGACGACGCCGCGATTGACTCCAGGGACTCCACCCAGGAGTATCCCCCTGCCGCCGTAGTGTTTGGATAGGAATTGAGCCCCTAGTTGGACGCTCATCTTGCCGGCCACCTCGCTCATCGGGGTCAAGAGAGGGAGGCTGCCGTCCTTGAGCTGTATCGTCTCATAAGCGACGGCCCGGACCTTTTTCCTTTGAAGGAACTTGATCAGGCTGGGAGCCGCGGCCAGGTGCAGATAGGTGTAGAGTATCTGCTCCTCATGGAAAAAGTCGTATTCCTCCTCCAACGGCTCCTTGACCTTGACGATCATGTCGGCGTCGTCGAAGAGCTTCCGCTTGCTGGCGATCACGGCGGCTCCGGTGGATTCGTACTCCTCGTCCGTGATGCCGGATCCCAGTCCGGCGCCCTTCTCGATGAAGACCTTGTGTCCGTCGCGGATCAGGGCTTTCGCCCCGCCGGGGACCAGCCCGACTCGGTGCTCGCGATTCTTGATTTCCTTGGGGACGCCGATTTTCATATCAACTCCTGTTCAAGGCAAACCGAAAAATTCAGCCAGTTCCCCGGCATCCTGGGTCGGGGGCATGCCGGGAACGGCCTTGATCACCAGTCCCTTCCTATCCGCAATGATGAAGTGGGGCACCCCGCTCACGTTGAAGGCGCCATGTTCGTCCAAGAGCGTATCGGGTCCGAATTCCCTCGCGTATTCGCGAACCGACTCGGATTTGTCCATGCCGACCACGACCCGGCTGGCGATGTCGCGATCCTTGAGATAGGTTCTCAGCGCATTGATGGGTCCGGTGGCGGCGCGGCAGTAAGGGCACCAAGGGGCCACATAGATCAGCAGGCATTTCTCGGTCGGGCAGTGCGAGAGCTTGACCTTGGGCTCGGCGGCCAACGTCGGAAGCTCCAGATCGGGAAGCTGCTTCTGGCCGCGGCCGCAAGCCGCCGTCAGGAGCATCGCCAGGGCCAACCATCGGAACATGATGCATTCTAGCAAAACCTGGCGTGGCGTATCCGACCTTTAACAATTATTCCCAACGTCTTCGAGGAATACATGAGGCTCCGGGTGTTTGGGCGATTTTAGTTCGGAGCTGGCCGCCGGCTATCCCGTCAAGCCCGTCGAGTATGGCGAGTTGCTCAAGCTGGTCGAGGGGTCTTCCCGTTAGTCCCGGTCATCTCGTAATTCCACTTCCAGATGAAGTAGATGGCGGGGTAGACCAAGAGCTCCAACGCGAAGGACGTGAATAGCCCGCCCACCATCGGCGCGGCGATCCGCTTCATCATGTCGGCTCCGGTTCCGGCCGTCCACAGTATGGGCAATAGCCCGAGGAAATTGGTGGCCACGGTCATGACCTTGGGCCTGATGCGCCGCACCGAGCCGTGGACCACGGCCTCCCTGAGATCATCGAAGCTGCGCATCCGGCCCTCCTTGACGCGTTCATCATACGCCAAGTCGAGATAGAGCAGCATGAAAACGCCGGTCTCGGCGTCCAAGCCTAGCAAGGCGATGATGCCGGCCCATACCGCCACGCTCATGTTGTAATCGAGGGCCCAAAGCAGCCAGATCGCCCCGATCGCCGAGAAGGGAACCGCCGTCAGCACGATGGCGGTCTTGACCCAAGACCGGGTGTTGAGGTAGAGAAGGAACAGGATGATGAGCAGGGTGGCGGGCAGAACCACGGCCATGCGCTCGCGCATCTCCCGCAGATTCTCATATTGTCCGCTCCACGTCAGAGCGTAGCCCGGAGGCAGCCGGAGCTTCTCGCGCACGGTGGCCCTGGCCTCTTCCACGTAGCCGCCGATGTCGCGACCCGAGATATCGACGTAGACGTAGCCGGCGAGCATCCCGTTCTCGTCCCGTATCATGGAAGGGCCCGAGTTCAAACGGATATCGGCGATCATCTCCAGGGGGACCTGGGCGCCGGACATGGTCGGCACCAGGACGCGCCGGAGCTTGGGAAGCGAATCGCGAAGCTCCCGAGCGTAGCGCACATTGACGGTATAGCGCTCCCGGCCCTCGATCGTGGTCGTCACGGGCTCGCCTCCCACCGCGGACATGATCACCATCTGCGCCTCGTCCACGGTCAGGCCGTAGCGCGCCAATTCGTCGCGGTTGAGGGTGAAATCCAGGAAATAACCCCCGGCCGTCCGCTCCGCATAAACGCTGCGCGTGCCCGGGACATCCCTGAGTAGGGTCTCGAGCTCGATGCCGAGCCTTTCGATCTCCTTGAGATCGGCTCCGAAGATCTTGATGCCGACGGGAGTCCGCACGCCCGTGGTGAGCATGTCGATGCGCGCCTTGATGGGCATGGTCCAGGCGTTGGTCGTGCCGGGCAAGCGCAGGGCCTTGTCCATCAGGTCGATGAGCTCGGCGTAGGAGATGCGGTCTGGCCAGAGCAGCCTCAGGGGGGCCTTGGCGAACTCCGGAAGCAGGGAGGAATACCAGCGCTGCTTGGGCCGCCATTGGTCCTGAGGCTTGAGCATCACCGTCGTTTCCATCATGGAAAAGGGCGCGGGATCCGTGGAGGTCTCGGCGCGGCCCGCCTTCCCGAATACCCGTTCGACCTCCGGGAAGCTCTTGAGCACGCGATCCTGGGTCTGCAGCAGATCATGCGCCTCGCTGACGGCGATGCCGGGAAGCGTGGTGGGCATATAGAGTATGGTCCCCTCATAAAGAGGAGGCATGAACTCGGTCCCCAGCCTGAAATACACGGGTATGGTCAATAGCACCAGGGCGCCTGCCGCCAGGACCACCTCGCGACGTCGGCGGATGACCCATTCGACCACGGGCCCGTAAAGCGCGAACATCGGGCGGCTGACCGGGTGCTCATCCTCGGGGTAGAGACGGCCGACGAACAGGGCGGTCGCGATCTTGGAGAGCCAGCGAGGCCTAAAGGTATAGGGGTCGAGACGCGTGAACATCAAACGCACGGCGGGAGCGAGGGTGATGGCCAAGACGGCGGCTATGGCCAAGGAGAGGTTCTTGGTATAGGCCAGCGGCTTGAAAAGCCGTCCGGCCTGGTCCTGCAGCGCGAAAATGGGAAGAAAGGCGACCGCCAATATCAGCAGGGAGTAGAAGGCCGAGGGGCCGACCTCCTGCATGGCCTTGATCAGGACCTGGCGCAGATCGCCGGAACGGCCCTTCTTGTCCCATTCCTCCACGCGCTTATGGGCGTTCTCGGCCATGACGATGGAGGCATCGACCATGTCGCCGACGGCGACCGCGATGCCGCCCAAGGACATCACATTGGATGTGATCTTCATGAAATACATCGGAATGAAGCTGAGCAAGGTGGCGATCGGCAGATTGGTGATAGGAAGCAGCGCGCTCGGGAAATGGAGGAGGAAGACCACGATCACGAGGCAGACGATCACGATCTCGGTGGTCAGCGCTTCGGTGACGGTCCGTATGGCCTCCGAGATGAGCTCGGAGCGGTCATAGGTGGTGACTATCTCGACGCCCGGAGGCAACGAGGGCGTGATCTCGTCGATCTTGGCCTTGACTCGCCGGATCACGGTGAGCGCGTTCTCTCCATGGCGCATGACGACGATGCCGCCGACGGCGTCGCCCTCTCCATCGAGATCGGACACTCCGCGGCGAATCTCGGGACCTATGACCACCTTGCCCAGATGCCTCACTAGGATAGGGGTTCCGCGCCTATCCCTGCCGACCACGATCTTCTCGATGTCGGCGACGCTCTTGGCGTAGCCACGGCCTCGGACCATGTATTCGGCCCCGGAGAACTCGACAAGGCGGCCCCCCACGTCATTGTTGCCGCCGCGGATGGACTCGACAACCCGCATCAGGGGCACGTTGTAGGCCACCAGGGCGTTGGGGTCGAGATTGACCTGGTATTGCTTTTGAAAGCCTCCGATTGAGGCCACCTCGGCCACGCCGGGCACCGCCTGGAGCCAGTAACGGAGATACCAGTCTTGGAAGCTGCGCATCTGCGCCAAGTCATGCTGGCCGCTCTTGTCCACCAGCGCGTATTGGAACACCCACCCGACCCCGGTGGCGTCGGGCCCCAACTCGGTCTTGACCCCATCGGGCAGGCGCGGCAGTATCTTCGACAGGTATTCCATGACGCGGCTGCGGGCCCAATAGATGTCGGTGCCGTCCTCGAAGACCACATAGACATAGGAGAATCCGAAATCCGAGAAACCTCGAACAGCCTTGACATGAGGCGCGCCCAGGAGCGCGGTGACGATGGGATAGGTGACCTGATCCTCGATGATATCGGGGCTGCGATCCCAACGGGAATAGACGATCACCTGGGTGTCGGAAAGGTCGGGTATCGCGTCGAGCGGGACTCGGGTCATGCTCCGCCAGCCCGCGACCGCCCCGACGAGCGCCAGAATGAGGACGAGGAACCTGTTGCGGGCGCAAAAGTCGATGATTTTCTCGATCATGGCCTAGTGCCGATGCTCTTGCGGCGCCGCCCCGGGCGTCCCCGCGGGCTTCCGGCTCTCCGATTTGGGGAATGAGCCCTTGAGTCTCGATTCCGAGTCGACGAGGAAATTGGCGGAGGTGATGACCCGTTCCCCCGCCTTGACGCCGGAAAGGATCTCCACATAGCCCTCCGCCTCCTTGCCCACCTTCACCTCCCGGGGCTCGATGCGTCCTTGCCCCAGGTCCACGAAGGCCACGCGCCGCTCTCCTGTATTGAAAACGGCGCTTTCCGGCACGGCAAGCCGACGCCCCAAATGGGCGTGTATGAAGGCGTTGACGTACATCTCGAGCTTGAGCAGTCCGTCCGGATTGGGGACTTCCACGCGCACCTTGAGGGATCGGGTCTCGGCCGACAGTATGGGATCGATGGCCTTGATCCGTCCCCGAAAGCTCTTGTCGGGGAAGGCCGGCGAACGGACGTCCACCGGTTGGCCAACCTTGAGAAGCCCGATCTCGTATTCGTAGACCTGGGCATAGACCCATACAGTGCCGCCCGGCTCGCCGATGAGGAGATTGGTGGGAAGATCGTCCGTCTCGCCAGCCGCGTTTATCTGCTCGTTGGAGAGGCCCAGCTGTCTGAGGCGGAGGCGTCCGGCCCGCACCAAGGCTTCCGCCCGCTCGCGGACATCGGCCAGGGGACTATCCTTGATCCTGTCCCGAACGCGGACCGCCTCGCGATACTCGGACATTGCGTTATAGAGGTCGGGATCGTAGGCGACACGTCCGCTGGCCCTGATCGTGGTCGAAAGGTCCCGCTCCCGCGCCTCCTCGGATTTCATGCCGATCATCTGCCGGCGCTCCGCCGTGATCACGGTGCTTGCCTGTCCGGGAGGCTGGCCCGTCGCCTTCGCCTCGGCATAGACCGGCACATAATCCATTCCCATCTCGTCCTTTTTCGGGTTCGGCGAGGTGATCTCGGGGCGCATGGGATGTCGGTAATAGAGCGGCTTCGTCTCGGGATCTTCCGCGGCCTGCGCCACATGGGTGCCGCAGATGGGGCAAGAGACTTTCTCGCCAAGCTTAAGCGGCATTTCCATGAGGCAGTTGGCCATCGTGCATTTGTGTATGACGCACACATTCTTGAGCGAGGCCGTTTGGCCCGGCGGAGCCCCGCCCTCGTCCGGGGACGGCTGCTCCTCCATGGGCACCAGCCTCATGTTGCAAATTGGGCAGTCTCCCGGCTTGTCCGAGGTATAGCTGGGATGCATCGGGCAATAATAACGCGGGCTCGTCTCCCGGCTGCCCGGCGCCGCGTCGCGGAAGCGATAAATCGCCATGCCTGCGCCGAAGAGAATGCCTAAAACGGCTAGAACGAAAGGAATCTTCCATTTCATGGTCTCAGCCTCCCTCCCAGGATTCGCTCCAGCTCCGCGACGCGCATCTGATGCTCCGATAGATATTGATAGTACTCGATGCGAAAATTGAGGAGAGAACGTTGGGCGTCGAGCAACTCCAGGAAGCTGATCTTCTCAGCTTGATAGCCGCTCTCGGCCACCTTGAGCGCGGCCTCGGCCTGGGGAAGAACGCTGGTGTCGTATATCTCGGCTAGACGGCGGGCCGTTTGCGCGCGCACGAAGGCGCCATGGAGCTCGGAAAGAGTCATGAGGCGCATGGCCTCGAGCTCAGCCTGGGACATATCCCGCTCGCTCGAGGCCTCCCCGATCATGGCCGCCGGTTTCCAGAACCACAGCGGGATGGAAAGCCCCAGCATCGCGTTGCGGGTCTTCCCTCGCATGGGGTCGTTGCGCGAGCGAAACTGGAGCATGAAATCCGGAAGGAACTCGGATCGCGCCAGGGCAAGACTCCTGCCGGCCCGCTCTCTCGCGAGGGCGGCCGCGCGCAACTCGGGACGGTTGGCCAGGGCCGCGCTCTCAAGGTCTTCGGCGGCGGCCGGCAGAGTCTCGATGGGCGGCTCACCGGCCCGGCCCAGCATGGCGGCAGCCGGGCGGCCTAGCGTCGCGTTGAGCATGGCCGCGGCGGATTGCGCATCCTGGGCCAGGACTATGTCCATGTTGAGCATCTTCGTCAACTCGACCTGGGCTTTCAGCGCGTCGGATTGTGTGGAGTGGCCAGCCGCGTATTTCGACTCGGCCACCTTGGCGAAGCGGCGCATGAGGTCGATGTTCTCCTTGAATATCTCGAGGCTGCGTTGAGCCAGATAAAGCATGGCATACGCTGATCGCGCCCGAGCCCGTATCTCGCTGACCTTGGCGCGATACTCCTGCTCCCTGATGCCGGCCTCTCGCGAGGCCATGCTGCCCCTGAGGTACAGGGTCGACGGAAAGGGTATCTCCTGGGTCAGCGAAACGCCCTTTTCATCCGCGCCGCTGACGGGGTTCTTCCCGGAGGGAGCGTACATGCGCTCGATATCGAGCCGGGGCTTGTCCGGGGTGGCGGCTTGGATCACCCGCTTTCTGGCCGCCTCCCAACGTCTCCGGGCCGCTAGAATCTCGGGGTTGTCACGCTCCGCGATGGAAAGCGCGGCGTGGAGATTCAGGCTTTCCGTTGAAAGGCTGTGCGTGGTCTGGCTCCAGCCGTCTTGGCCGCCGCCGAATAGCAGCGACGCGAGAAGGCAGATGGCTTGATTACGCGTTTTTGACCGCTTCATTTGAATTCCTTGCGCTCTTATGGATCCATGAAACATATGTTCCACGGATGGACCGACTGTGAGACGGACTTTAGGAGGACTTAACTATTAAGGAGGGCGGGGAACGGCCGGCATGCTCCGCGTAGAATGGAGGCGAGGCATAGAGTTGATCCAAGGAGTGAATGACCCCGGCCCATGTTGCGGCCGGCCATGGCAGCGGCTGATCGTGGGTCGAGGCGTAAAGGATCGGGGTGAAATGGGCCTTTGGCGCGTCAAGGGAGGTGGAGGAGATCGCCTCGCTGAGATGCGCCCCGGCACAGCAGGAGCCTGAGCCGGACTCCGGCTCGGAGCCTGAATGGCAAGGCGGCGCCATCTCGGTCGCGCAAGCGCTTGCCGCCATGGGGCAGATAGCGAAGCCCCAGGCGTTTAGCAAGGCCAGCGAAAGGATCACGCGCTTAAGCATCATGGCTCTCTGCCGGAGATATGCAACGATGAAGCCAGCAGATCGACTCCTATAAGATTGTAGCCCCGCCGACTCGGTTTTTCAAGGCCTTCAGTTCTCCCCCCAATCCTCGTTAAGCTTTCGCCTCCCCCGCGTCAACCCCAGACCCACTGTTCCGTTGGGCTATCATGTTTTCACCCCGTGATTCAGGCCCGATGGGGGGTGTAAGGACATCCGTGGCACGGCAGGGTGCCAGATGCTTTTTTACCCGTCCTCAGGTATTTCCGCATCTCAACGATCAATGGCTTATTCCAGATCTTGTCGAACGGCTCGCGTAGGATATTGCCCAGGCTGTATCGCCGGTGGTCGATTACGCAGCAAGGCAGCACGGCGCCGTCGGAATGGATGACAGGCGTGTCCCACGTCATCGCGCAAAAAGACGTCCGGCGCTCCGTAGCCACGTGTCGGCGCGGGACCCAATCCCGGCTTTGGTCGGCGGGAACGCAGAGGGGCTGGAAAATGACACGGATTTTCAGGCGCTTAGCGATGGCCCGAGCCTTGACGATCTCGTGCTCGTTTGCCTTGTGGACCAGGAATTTCCAGATGATCTCCGGATATTGTGATTCGCGCTCCGCTTTGGCACGCAGAAGGATGTCCAGGTTCTCCAGCACTCGATCGAAGTCGCCACCGACCCGATATTTCCGGTATGTCTTCTGGCTGGCTCCATCGCATGAGACGAGCAACTCTGCCAAGCCGGAGTCGATCAAGCGCTTGGCTTTCTCCCGATCAAATGGGATCTTGGAAAAGTGGCTATGGAGGCTGACCCGTATCCCGCGCCGTCCCGCCAATTCGATGAGTTCGTAAAGGTTTGGGTTAAGGAAAGGCTCGCCCAAATGCAGCAGCGAGACGCTGGTTACCGACGGTCCTAAGCGCCTTAATATCAGATCGAAGACGCGCGGGCCCAGGAAATGTTGGCTCAGGCCGACGGTACCGTTGCCCGTGGGGCAAAAAGAGCAGCGAAGGTTGCAGACCGCGCCCGGTTCGACAAGGACCTGAGAGACCTCCCGGACCCGGTCCGGCTTAAGCTGCAGACGCATCCACTCTTTGATTTCGTGCGGGAGCCTAAGCATAGCTAGGATAAATAGTAGCACAATGCCTGGTCCTCGGAACCGATCCGACACTCCTGGCGTCCCTTCGAACTGCGGATACGACCGAACGTGGCGGCATCGCCATCACGAACGATCAGTTGGGTGTCGCCGTTCCGGTTCCCGCTTGCTTCCCATTCCAGAGCCCAGCCGGGCATCTATATGCGTGTATTTGATCCGCCTGGCCGCCGATGTCTTGCGGGACCTGCGGCGATTCCAGGCCTATCATCGCAACTGGAGTCTGGATGAAATCGAGAAGCAGCTTGGCCGCGAACCGACTTCGCCGACCCGCAATAGGAAGCCCGCGTCAACCTGCTTCCGCCCTGGGAAGCGGAGCCGCCGATCTGGGAGCTTGGGATTGGCGAGTTCCGAGTGTTCTATGATGTGTCGGATAGGGATAAGATTGCGTTTATCTGGGCGGCACGAAAGAAGGCGCCAGGACAAACTACGGAGGATATTCTATGAGTGTGCCAGGGCAAAGCTCTGGATTGCCAGCGGGCGCAAGACCCGCCGGAGTAGCGGCTAGCCATCGGCTCCGTACCGAACCCTGCACGTCTGAGGCAACGACTGGCGTGATGCGTGGGCAAGGGAAATACCAGGCCGTAATGCAAATGAATGTATCGAGCCCCGAAATATTCAACATCACAGAGACCGGCCGTGTCACGGCCAGGGAAGCCGACCTGCTTCATTGTCAGGGAAGGCCACAAAGCCGCGGTCGCGATGGCGAGACCAAAGGCACTCTGTCGGGGTCTGAGGTAACGGCATGGTACGAAGGCAAACCAGGGAACCCTGGGAGAGCCGAGAGGATTCCTTCATGACCAGTGAGGGTAAGGCTGGCCAAGCTCTAAAAGGCAAGGACGACCTGACAACCTCCCGGCAGTCGGATCAGCCCGTACTACCGATGAAGGAGGGTAACGCCTCTGGAGGGAAGGGGCTGACAGTGGAGCCAGAAGTCTCGGGGAAACATCGACCTCGCACCGAAGAGGAGCAATCGATGGAAACACGACTGAGACGCTAAGCAGGTGGATCTGGCCCGGATGCTCAAGGTCTCCAAGGTCTCGGTCCGCCATTACGAAAGTGGGTTCTGCAAGCCCGGGCGGGTCGTACAGGACAGGCTTCGCCGGGCTTTCAGACTCAACGGGGAATTCAACCGGTTCCTATGATGCGTGTGCTTGACTATACAAGTAATTACTTGTATACTACACGATAAGGGAACGCAGCTTGTACGAGATCATTTTCTATACGACCTCCCGGGGAGACTGCCCGTTGCGGGAATTCCTGGATGAGCTTGAAGCTCGGACCAAGATCATGAAGTTCCTGAGCCACCTGGAGCGGTATGGACCCGATCTGCCAAGGCCTTATGCGGATACGCTCAGAGACAAGATTCGTGAGTTGCGGATTCCCTACGGAAAGCTCCAATGGCGGCTTCTTTACTTCTTTGACGGCAAGCGGGTGGTGCTGACTCAAGGGGTTTTAAAGAAGACCCAGGCGGTGCCTGATGAGGAGATCGAGAGGGCCCTCGGGCGCATGAGAGATTGGCTCGGTCGGAGAGGTGAATAATTATGGCGAGAAAGATCGTGAGATTTCGAGACTACCTCAAGGATCAGCTCAAGGACCCGGATGTCCGCAAGCATTGGGAGGCCTATGACCTCCCGGTAAGGCTGGCGATGGAGATCGCCATGCTGCGCCACAAGCGGAGGATGACTCAGGGTGAACTCGCCAAGAAGATGGGTGTAAGCCAGCAAATGGTCGCCCTGCTGGAGAATCCCGAGGAGGACACCGCCCCCAACCTCAGGACCCTCCAGAAGGTCGCTGACGCTCTGGGCAAGCAGCTTTACGTCGGATTTCGATAGATCACCAGCATGAGGATCGGCCCGACGATGCCCTGCAAAACCAATAAAACAGAAAACCGAAATGCCAACCTTCTAGAGTACCAGCGCCGGATCAATCAGGTCATCGATTATATTACCGACCATTTGGCCGAAAATCTGACGCTGGCTCGTCTGGCGCAAGTCGCCTTCTTCTCTCCCTTCCACTTCCACAGGGTGTTCAAGTCCATGACCGGCGAGAACTTGTTCGAGTCCATCCAGCGGCTGCGCATGCAAAAGGCGGCAAGCATCTTGCGTTACCCTTCAAGCCAAAGTATGTTGGAGATTGCTCTCGACTGTGGCTTCTCCGGCGCATCCACCTTTGCTCGTGCGTTCAAAGCCTGTTACGGCATGAGCGCCACCGAGTGGAAAAATGGGGGCGCCCTGCGTTGGGAACGTCGTAAGAATAGAAGCAACCTAAGCAAACAACTCCGCAGCGTAGGCAAAGCTTCTCCACGTACCATATGTCATCCTTCTCCAGGAACAGCCGGAGCGAACCGGCTCAACCAGGAGGAAAAGGACATGAAAGTCACCATCGAAGAACTGCCGTCCTATCGCATTGCCTATATGCGGCATGTAGGACCCTACGGCCCCAGCGGAATTCCGGAGCTGTGGAGACGATTCGAAAAGTGGATGGATGCGCACGGATTGACGGCTGAGAGGAACGTCACGCTCGGCATCTCCCATGACGATCCCCATGTGACCGATGCCGGTAAGTGTCGTTACGATGCCTGCGTAGTCGTTACGCAGGACTTCGAGGGCGATGCGTTGGTCAACGTTTCTGAGGTGCCGGGAGGTAAATACGCCTGCTCCGAATTCACGGGGACTGCCCACGAGATTGAGGCCGCGTGGGATGACATGTTCCGATGCGGCATCCCCGGCACGGGTTTCCAACCGGATGATCGGCCGTGCTTCGAGCTCTATCCCCCGAAGGCGACGGCCGATGCCGGGAAGGTCGTCTTCCGCTGTAAGCTTTGCGTCCCGGTACGGCCTCTATGAATCCAGCGGCACCTATCCTGGGCTGAACCCTTGCCCAAAACACAAAGAGGCCGGTGCCCTTTACGGGTTCCGGCCTCTTGACATGTCAACGGAAAAAACGCTCCGGCGGTAGGACTCGAACCTACAACCTAGCGGTTAACAGCCGCTCGCTCCACCATTGAGCTACGCCGGAATGTCGGAATTTTATCAAAGTCGGGCGGGTGCGTCCAATCGGCTTGGTCCTAATTGGGCATAAGACCTTTGCCGGCCTTGGATGGGTCCAAATGGCCTAGGTCAAGATCGCGGCGAACTTACTATAAAACCGGCCATGAATAGAATTTCTCTTGCCGTGCGCATCTTCTTGCCGTTCGTATTGCTCTCATCCTCGGTCCCCGGCGCTTGGGCCGCGACTTTTCGCAATACCGGCCGAAACCGGTCCGGGCGTAGCGCGGCTGGCCGTCCGCGGGCCGTGCCCGCGGCGCAGTTGAGCGCCGCGCTCGGAGCCGAGACCAGCCCGACCGAGGTCATAGTCCAGGTTCCTCGGAGCCTATCCGCGCGGGTGGACGCCGATTTGGCGTTCGACTTCGGGCTTGACAGGGTCGAGGAAAGGCTATGGGAGCAGAGCGGCCGAGCGGGACTTCCCGCCGACTGGGTGGGACGCTTTCAGGCGCGCCCCCTGGGATCGATAGCGCTGATCAATACCATGGTCTATGCGGTACCGGCGGAGCGGCAGGCGGAGTTTATCGCCGACCTGAGGGCCCGAGGCTATGACGCTCAGGCCGGCAAGGTCTATCGCGTGCCGGAACCCGTTCTCATAGAGCCGGGGCTCGTGGCGGAGATCGGACTTCGCGAGATGGCCAAGTTGATAGGAGCCGACAAGCTCCAGGCGGAGATCGAGCGCGTGATCGGTCCCCCCGCGCCTGGCGTCGCGGCCAATCTGCGCATCCCTTGGGCTTTGATGGATACCTATATGCAGTCCGACTCGCATCCGTATCTCAAGGGTCGCTTCCTTAAGGAGATCGCCGGCGCGCCGGATGGACAGTATCATGGCTTTCATGTCGGGGGCATCACCATCGGCAGCGATCGTTATAACTACGAGGGGCATGGCTTGAATATTTTCCCGAAAGGCAGCGCCACGGAAGGGGACATATTGCTCAAGCTCAACATGGCTGTCTCCGAACTCGGCGTGATCACTACCGGCAATAGTTGGGGAGATCGTCAAGGTCAGGTCAGCGATCGTTTCATGCCCGGCCAGACCGGGGGCGACAAGATCGGCACGCTCATGGAGAAGCAGGCTCTCGAGCTCGGAGTTCACCATTCCATTTCCGCGGGGAATTCCGGCTCCCGGCCCAACACCACGGGGGGCCCGGCCATCGGGACCGCGCAGGTGGGGCTGGAATTGCATGGCAAGAAGATCGGCCTTCTCGATCGCATGCAGGCGATCGCGGCGGGCGACGCCAACAGGGTGATAGCGACCTTCTCCTCGAGAGGGAAGTGGAGCCCGTGGATAACCCGCAATAACGCCGATGGAAGGCTCAACGATTATCCGAGACGACCCGCCAGGACGGCCATCGGGGTGCAAGTCATCGCTCCTTTGCCGCCCGGCTCCGGCCGCCATATCGATGAATTGGGGGGTCCGGGAGGACCGTTGTCGGGCACCTCGATGTCGCGACCCCAGGACCATGGGGCGAAGATGCTGCTGGCGAGAGCCCTATTGGTGTTGCTGGGCGATTACATCCCGGCATCCTCCGACCCCCGGGCGCAGCTGGCCCTTGTGCTAGACATCGCCGAGTGGGCCATGGCCCAGAGCGCTCAGAAGCATAATGAGGAGGCGGACTACGAGATCAAGTACGGCAACGGCTTTATCGATGTATGGCGGGCTTTCGAGTTGGCCGCCGCCACGATGAAGGCCTCGGCTCCGGCTTCGTTGCTGCGCATGGCGCGCGCATCGGCCTATGGAGAGCAGCTGATCCGTCAGCTTGTGTTTACCTCCGAGGGCGTAAGGCTTAGGGGAGCTCGCTGAGCTTCAGTAAAGGCTTGCGGTTGACGCGCACGGCGTTTCCCCAAAGCTCGAGTTCGCGCACGCCGTCGTCGACGCCGAGGCGGAATCGCTTGATCCTCCAGGACTTCAGGTTGACCGCGACCAGCCCTTCGCCCCGCGTGCCGATGAGAAGAACGTCGCCGGTTTTCTTGAGAGCGGTCGGCCAATGATAGTGGTTGTCGGGATGGAAGACGACGAAGTGCTCGTTCCTGGCTCGATCATAGGCCACGACTCCGGCCTTGAAGTAGGCGGTGTAGGTCATCGACTCCTCGCTGAGCTTCGCGACCACGGTCGCGGCGCTTTGGTGCTGGCCTCGATAACGCCGGAGCTTTAGGCGGCCGTTTTGAGCGGCGCCGTTGTCTTTCTTCCAGGCTTGATAGGCTAGGCGGGGATCCTCGGAACTGCGTCTTTCCACCTCCACCGGACGCACGAAGCCGTAGCGCCCCTTCACACGTTCGAGGAATTCCCTTTCGAGCCGGAATTGGGCTGTATCCAGCGCCCGCGAGCGGCTGGATTTGGGCCCCTCCGTCGACTGCATGGAGAAGTGCAAGGTCATCACCAGGACCTGGCATGTTCTGGGATCGATGAGGGAGAGATAGGTCTGGGCCGCTCCGCTGCCCAGCCCGTGGCTCACCGTGAAGATCCTCTCATGGCCCCCGCGCTCCAGGCTGACCGCGGAGAGCTCGCTGATCTTGCCCATGAGCTCTCCCTCCTGTATCCCGCAAGGGACCTTGACGCCGGGGCGCTTGACCGATACCCAGTAGGAAAGATCGGTTCTCTCGAAATCCGCGGTTCCAGTGGTCCCGAAATAGGCGAAGGGGACCGTGAAGCGGTCCGGATTGCTCGGCGCGGGCAATGGCCGAATCTTCTCCATGGGCGGCGCCACTACGACCCTTGTCTGGCATGCCAGGGTCGGCAGCAAGGCGATACAGGGGATTAAGGACCTGGGGATTTTCATCCCAAGATCGAAGCCAAGGCGATATCGATGTTGGGATACCTGTATTTGAACCCTGATTCCAGGGCCTTAGCCGGCAACACTCTCTGTCCCGAGAGCAGGGCTTCTTCGGCCATTTGGCCAAAAGCCAGGCGCAACGCGAACGCGGGAGCGGGAAGAAACGCCGGCCTGTGAAGGGCGCGCCCCAATGAGCGCGTGAATTGCCTGTTAGTGACCGGATGCGGAGCCGTGCCGTTGATCGGTCCATGGAGCCTCTTCTCGATGCAGTGGACGATCAACCTGACGAGGTCCTCTCTCGCGATCCAGGACATCCATTGACGACCGTGGCCCAGCGGTCCACCGAGCCCGAGCCTGAAAATGGGAAGCATCTTCCCCAAGGCCCCCCCATCGGCCGAAAGCACTACGCCGGTGCGCAGGCAGACCGTCGGAATGTCCATCGCCTCGGCCACGCGAGCCTCTTTTTCCCAGTTCAGGCAGAGTTCCGCCAAGAAGCCCCGGCCGGGCGCGGCGTCTTCGGACAGCGGCTCGTCGTCTCTGGGCCCATAATAGCCGATCGCCGAGGCATTGATGAAGCTTCGCGGCGCCCTCTTGGCAGCCGACAGGCCGGCGACCAGGGCTCGCGTGGACAGTATTCGGCTATCGAAAAGGGCCTTCTTGACGGTCTTGGTCCAGCGGCCATTGGCCATGGAATGGCCGGCTAGATTGACCACCGCATCGGCGCCATCGAGCGCCGACTGCCATGGGCCCGAACTGACCCCATCCCAGCCAACGGCTTTGAGGCCCGGGACATCGTTGGGACGGCGGGAAAGCACGACCACCTCGAGGCCCGCCTTGCTGAGGGCTTGGCATAAGGCCTGCCCGATTAAGCCGCTTCCCCCGGCCACCACTATGCGAGACATGGATTCAGTTTACCCAGTTTAATAGGGTTTTTACCATGTTTTTCCTTGAAGATACTCCTGCAAGATATAATTTCTCGGGGAAACGGAATGATTTCCAAGGACGCATCGATCAAGAATCTTTATAATAGAAACGGAGCAACCGCGAGGGGGCTCTTCAGCATATGAGAAATCCTGGCTCGATCGATCGTTAACGTGTCGACACCACTCCTTTCCGAATCCGTCGACAAGGTGTTGATACTGAGGCTGTCGCGGCCTCCCTCCAACAATCTCGACATGGAGCTGTTGAAGGCTCTGGATTCAGCTCTGGGCTCTTTCGCCGCCGAGGGGAGCGCCCGCGCTTTGGTGATCAGCTCCTCCTGCCCCCGCTATTTCTCCGCGGGCCTCGATCCGGCCGAGTTCGAGAGACGGCCTGAAGGCCGGCGAGCTGAGCCTTTGGCTGCGATACTGGGGCTTTTCGCCCGTCTCAGGGAATGCTCCAAACCCATCGTA
Organism: Elusimicrobiota bacterium; assembly: GCA_016207665.1. Classification (GTDB taxonomy): domain Bacteria; phylum Elusimicrobiota; class Elusimicrobia; order UBA1565; family UBA9628; genus JACQPG01. Next base: position 24,878 of record JACQPG010000057.1, read on the forward strand.
GGAGCCCTCACGGGCAGCGCCCTCTATGGAGGTTGCATCCTGGCGCTGGGTTGCGACTGGCGTATCGCGGCGGCCGACGCCAAGCTATCCTTGGCCGAGATTCGCTTCGGACTGCCGATCCCTGAGTCTCTTCTGGCCCGGCTGCATTCGCTGTGCTCTCCTCCTTCCCTGGTCCGCGACCTGGTCTTGCGGGGCCGGGCCTTGAGAGCCGAGGAGGCCTTGGGCGCCGGCCTCGTGGATCAGGTGGTTGACGCGGCGCAGGTCGAGGCCGAGGCCATCAAGGAAGCGAAGTCCCTGTCCAAGCTCGCGCCCGCCGCCTTCGGCGCCATCAAGCAAGGGCTCAGAAGGGCCTCAGGAGAGTCTCTTGGCCTCTCCATATCCGGCAGCGAGCTCGAGACGCTCCTGGCCGGCGAGGAGGCTCGGGAGGGGTTGGCCGCTATGATCGAGAAGCGCCGGCCGCGCTGGGAATAGAGGCGTCAGGCCATGACGGCTGGAGCATTCCTCTCTAAGCCCTTTCGTGATCGTGGCGCGAGGCCTCTTGATAAGCCTCTTTCCCCGCCCGAAAGGCCGCGGCGAACTGCTCCTTCTTTTCCGGGATAGCGTCCTTCATCTTGGCTAGGAATTCCGCGCCCTTTTCCTGATTTTCCTCCAGCCAATCGGCCAATCGCTGACGGGTCTCCTTGCCGGCGCGAGGCGCCAGCAGCAACCCAAGACCCGCTCCGACTGCCGCTCCCAACAGAAAATAGGCAAGGCTTGAACCTTCATCTCTTGACATGATTCCCCCCATGGACTCGGCGTTTGAGAAGTGCTGGGACTTATATAACAGGCGCTGGAGGCCCTGTCAACAGCGAGGCTTAGGATGGTGGGAGGGATTCCCCGCCCTTGGAGTTGCCAGCCTCAAGACGGCGCTCGACCTCCTCTTCCTTTCGGCGATACTGCTCCTTGAGCTCGCGTTCTTGCTCGGCCAATCGAGCCTTGGCCTGCTGTTCCAATAGATCGTGTTTCTGCTGCCACTCGGCGGAAAGCTGGCGCTCGAGCGTGACGAATCTCTGATGGAGAGCCTCCTCTCTCTCTCGCAGCATCTGATCGGACTTCGCCTGAAGCTGGCGTATCTCCTCCAGACGGCGGTCCTGCAAGGCCTTCTCCCGATCTCGCCATTCTTGATGAAGGGTCTCGATGCGCTTTTGATGGAAGGCCTCCAAATCCCTGCGCCGGGTCTCGAGCTCGTTTTCCCGGGCCTTCGTCTCCTGTGCCACCGTCTCAAGGCTCGAGCGCAGATCCGCTTGAAGCCTCATCTTCTCGTCCTCGAGGGCCTGCTTCTGCCTTTCCATCCAGTCGGCCTTCTGTCTTTCAAGGTCGTCGCGCAGCCCCGATTTCCACTCCTCGAACTGCGCCTGATGCCGTTCTTCGTTGCGAGCGATCTGCTCGAGATAATGGGCGTGCTGCTTCTCCAAGGCGTGCAGGCGGGCGGCCACGGCGTCGGCCTCCTTTTTCGCCCAAAGGTCCTGCAGTGACTGCTCCATCTGCCGATATTTCTCCTCCCTTTGGGCGTCCTTGCGTCCGAATTGCTGCTCGAGTTCGACGCGCTCGGCTTCCCAGCTGCTCTGGCGGGCGCGGAGCTCCTCCTCAAGGGCCTGGGCGCGTTGGCCCTGATGGGCCAGCTCTTCCTTGAGCTGCCTGAGCTGCCGCGAAAGCTCCTGCTCCCTCTTCTGCCATTGGACCTCCTTCTTGACCCAGTGGGCCTCCCAACGGTCGGCTTCCTCGTTGAGCCTCTGGGCGTTCTCCGAGGCTTGGCGCTCGAGCGTCCTGCGGGTCTCGTCGCGGACCTGCGCCAACTCCTCCTCATGCTGTCGCTTCATCTCCAGCTGAAGGGACCGTTCGCGGGCCAGGGTCTCTTTCTCGGCCTTGCTCCGTTGTTCGACCAATTCTTGCCGCGTCTTTTCGGTCTCGAGAGCGAAGCGAGAGCGTTGATCCTCCAGAGCGGTCTCATAATGCCTGATCAGCTCCTGCTCGCGCGCGAACCACTGGCTGTCGAAATTCTTCTGGCGTTGGACGTGCTCGGCGGTCAGGGCCCCCTTCCAATTGCGGAATTGCTCCTCCAAGGCCTGCTGGGCGCGCTCGGTTTCCGCGACCCTGGCGCGATAAGCCTCCTCCAGCGCTCTCGCTTTCTGTTCGAGCTGGCGCTCGAGCGAGGTCTTCTCGGATTCGATCTGGAGGCGATGCTGCTCGATCAAATCCAGTTTGAGCCGGTTGATCTCCTCGCGGAGCGCGTTCTCTTTGAGCGCGAAGGACTCTTGCCTCCCGGCTTCCTTAGCCGCGGCGTCGCCCTCGAGTTTGAGCTCCTGCTCGCGGAGCGCGGAGAGCCGCTCCTGCTGGAGCTTCTCGAACTCCGCGGTTTTCTTGGCGACGAAATCGTCCTGGAACCTCAAGCGTTCGGAGTCCTTGCGGGACTGCTCCTCGATGAGTTCGGCGATGCGATGCTGGTATTCGCCCTCTAATTTTCTTTCCTTGAGCTCGAGCTCCTTGAGCTTCTGGGCGCGCTCGGCCTCGACCTGATCGAGTTTTTCCTGCCACTGGGCCTGGAGGCGGGCCTTCTCCTGGGTCAGCTCTTCCTCGAATTTCTTGAGGAAACGCCTTTCCTTCTCGACCCAGCCCTCGCCCAGGCGCCGCTCGGCCTCCGCGTAGTGGGCCTCCGACTCCCCGCAGCGCTTGGCGAAGTCGGCCTCTAGCTCTTGTTGCCGCCGGGCGAAGGATTCCTCCATCTCGCGCTGTCGGTCGGCCAAGGCCCGAGCCCTTTCCTCGAACTGCTCGGCCGAGGCCTTGTCGAGCCGTTCCCGCGCCTCCTTCGCCTTTTGCCAGAGGCCGTTCTCCAGCTCGGACCAGGAAGCCTGGAGCTCCATCTCCCTTTTGGAATAGCGCTCCTGGAGGGCTTGCTCCTTCAGCCGGTACTCCTTGATGAGGCGCTCCTCGGTCTCCTGGCGCTCCTTTTCGATCTGCCTGGCGGCCTCGGAGACTTGTTTGGAGAGCTCGTCATTCTGTCGCTTGAGCGAGCCGATCTCCCTTTCGCGATCCTCGAGATCTATCTCTTTTTGTCGCAGAGCCGCCGAGATCTCGCGGTCCCTTTGCTCCCGAAGACGGCCGAGCAATTCGGAGTCTTGGCGGTATTTGTTGGCTAGCTCCGCCTTCTCTCTCTCGGATGCGAGGAGCGCGGCCTCGCGCGCCTCAAGGGATTTCTTGAGTTCGGCCCACTTTTCCTCACGCTGCCTTTGCGCCCCGGCCATGCGCTCGAGTTCCGCGTGGAGGCGGGCCAGCTCCTCCTCCATTAGGCGGCGGCTTTCCTCCATCCTCGCCCGTTCTTCGGCCCGGACTTGGAGGCGTACCGCGCTACGCCATTGGCCGTCTTGGGCCTGGCGCTTCTTTTCCTCTTCTTCCCAGCGCCGGCTTTGTTCTCGCCAAGCGTCGAGCTGGTTGGAAAGCTCCTGTAACCTGTTCTCCGCGATTTTCGTCCGGGAGCTTTCGTCCTGGACCTGGGCTTTGAGCTGGCTGTTTTGGTCCTGAAGTTTCCTGATCGTTTCCAGCGCCCCGCGGATGGCCAAACGGGCGGCCTCGAGGTTGCCGACGTCCCTGAGAGCCTCGTCGTCCCACTCGGGCATGTCGAACATTTAGACGATTTTTATTACTAATTTATGTCCGCACTCCTTGACAGCCGGACGGTTTGGGAGTATGCTCTATTTAGATATGAAATCCGAAACCACGACTCCGAAGATGGACGTGACGCGGATCGCCGACGGCCTGATGAGGGTCAAGCTGAGTCAAGGCCGGGGCTTTTTCAAGATAGGAGTGGAGAAGAGGCACGGGGAAGCCAATTCAATCTTCCTCGAGATCAATGGTTCCCGGAAGTTTGAGATAGGCAACGATTGCGATACCTGCCATTTCTGGTTCAAGTGCCTTCATGAGCCGCGGCTTTCCGCGCAACGCAAGGTGGTGAACCTTCCCAAGACCATCCAGCTCCCCCGTCCCGTGGATGAATCCATGGTCCAGGAGCTCGCTCCATTGCTCGAGATGATGGAGAAGGGCGAGTACGATATATTTGAGACTCATGTTCATCTGGCGGGTCCTTACGACAGCGAGGATGAGGCCTCCTATTTTTTCAACAGCGATTTCATGGAAATTTGGGATGTCAGCGATCCTAAAGAGGAGGGGCTGCTATCCGGGTGGGAACATTACGAAGGCCAGAGGCCGCGCATCTATAGACATTCAGATAGCGGGATCATGGAGAAGCAATTCGATTTCATCATCCCTCTCGTGCCCCGCTCGGCCCTGAAGGAAGAGTACATCAAGCTCTATCATTCCATGATCGTCAACGGCGACCGGCCGCGCATATTGATGCTGGGCCTCTATCAACGCGCCATCCCCGAGTCGGTCAAGCGCGGCAATACCAAGAATCTGCACTCCTTCATGGGAGGCTTCGTGCTCGACGGCCATCACAAGCTTGCGGCCTACCGGCGGGCCGGGGTCCCCGCGCGCTTTCTGACCGTCTTGTCCCAGAAAGCCAGCAAGTATTTCCTCTTGAAGGACGAGGGCAGCGCTCCCAAGACGAAGTTCGAGGAGCGCCTCGCCTCGCTTGTGGGCTAGAGCCGTCGCCGCCGCGGCCGCCTTCTCGGTCGCTATCCTAGCGTCTCGCTTCTTTCCTCATCCCCGGATCATAGAC
>JACQPG010000047.1 GCA_016207665.1 Elusimicrobiota bacterium
ATCATCGTTATCCTCGCCTTCGGCCGGCGGCAACTGGCTAGGGTCCCTATAGATGAGGATGATGGTGTTGACCTGGCGCTTCTCCATTTCTTTGAGCATCTCGCCCGGGATCACCATAGGAGAAATCGCTCGCATCAACTGCTCGATCTCGCCGCGATTTTTCAACACATCTTCCGCCGAGACGAAAACCCCGCCAGGAATGAAATAAGAGAAATAGCTCGGCATCTCAAGGGGATGGGAGAACATCTTGATGTTCCTGCCTGAGGCTCGGAGCTTAGCCGATCTTTCCTCGATGGCCGGGCTGGCCGGGAAACCAACAAAGACGACGTTCTTAAAGCCGGCGGGAACCGCCGAAAGGAAAGCGTTGAGATCCGCATCGACATCCGGAGACGCGATCATGACGCTGATCGCGAGGTCGGTGGAGAAATCGGCGATGCGCCGCTTGAGCTCCGCGTGAGCGGCAGGCCCGTCGACGACTCCCTGCTTGCTCGTTTCGATGATGATGCGCCGGATCTGGGCCGGATGAAAGGGATATCCCGCTGCCTGGGCCTCGGCCACCAACATGGCCGCCAGGCCCGAGACCTGGGGCGAGGAAAGATCGGGTTGAGGAGCGCTCTGGACCAAACGAAGCGTGGAGGCCGCCTCCCACGCGCTTTCCAGGCCAGGCCACCGCCCGTCAGCGGCCAATGCCGTCCCCATGGGGACCAATCCCGTCACGATCGCGACTGCCAAACAGAGTTTCATCAACGCCCCCTCATAGAAAATGACCGCTGTGGCGATTGTAACATCGGCGCTAGCGGCCGCTGAGGGCCTTTGGACCCAAGTCGGTCACGGCAAAAGGCCTACCCGGCGAGCCTTATCGGGTCAGAGGCGATTGAAATTCGAGGAGTTCGGCGTTGGGATTTTCGAATCCGGGACCGGCCACGGTGGTCTTGACCCGGCCCACGCCCGGAGCGTAATAATCGTACTTCCACGAGCCCTTGAACTGGGGATTGGATTCCCGGACCTTGAGGCAGCCGGGAAAGACCCCCGCGGCCGTGCGCGCTTCGGCCTGCTCGGACTCTATGCGGAACTGGAGCTCCCGACCCTCGCGCGCGGATGTCCAGCTCTGACCCTCCCGGAAAGGGTAACGCAATATCATCACCGCCTTGCCGCCGTCGCTTTCCCACACCGCCCAATCCCGCTTCTCATAATGGATCTGCCGCTGCCGCACGATCTTCTTTCCCGCGTAAAGGGATTCATCCACCCGGGAACGATCCCTTGACGAACGCAGCTCGACCCGGGCCTCGAGCCTCATGTTGCGGCCCAGGCTGGCGCTGTCGCCGTAAACCCAGGAGTATCCGGGCTCGAGCGGGAAATAATCCGGGCAGCTCATGATCCCGGATTTCGCCCTGGCGCTCCAAGACTGCTGCTCTGGGAAATCCCGGGCGGCGGACTCGTAATGCCGGCGGGCTTCGATGCAACGGCCCAAGCCCGCGTAGATATCGGCCGCCCTCACGTGGGCCTCGGCCGCTCGCCTTTGCCGGGGATAGGCTTCCAGGAATGACTCGTAATTCTCCACCGCTTTGAGCGGCTTCCCCATTTTGTCCCAAAACAAAGCCTTCTGCCACGATAACATCTGGCAACCGCAGAGCATGGCGGCGCCCAGGATCAGGATAGAAAACCGGATTCTAGATAAGTCCATTTTCCTTGAAGCTGAAGAAGCCGGAACCGGAAACCACCAGATGGTCCAGCAACGGTATGCCGAGGAGCTCTCCGCCTCGAACCAGGCGCCGAGTCGCGTCACGGTCCTCGTTGGAGGGAGAACAGTCTCCCGATGGATGATTATGAGCCGCGATCACCGAGGCCGCCCCGCAGCCGATGGCCGGGGCGAACACCTCGCGGGGATGGACCAGGCTCGCCGATAGAGTCCCTATCGAAACCGTCTCCTTCTGTATCAACTGGCCGCGCGCGTTCAAATAAAACGCCAGGAAATGCTCCTTGCGGCCGCCGAGCACGACCGGAGGAATCTGCGCCATCACGTTCTCCGGGCGATCCAGGACAGGACGATGATCGAGACGGCCGAGCCAGCGCCTGCCGAGCTCAAAGCAGGCCACCACGGCCGCGGCGCGGCTGGGTCCCATGCCCTTGATGGAGGCCAACTCGTCGAATGCCGCCCGATCCAATCCTCCGGGGAAGGCCTTGAGCAATGCCGAGGACAATTCCAACACCCCGCGCCCTCTGTAGCCGGTGCGCAACAGCAGCGCCAACAGCTCCTCGTCGCTTAAAGCCTCCGCGGTGCGGCTCGCCAGCTTTTCCCTGGGCCTCTGCACCCGGTGGAGGTCGTGAAGCCTCATTGCACAGACTCCGCCACGCGGCGCAATCCCTCCGCGTCCAGCCGGCCGACCAGCACGAACTTGAATCCCAGGTCGGACCAGCCCAGCACGGGACCGGACTCGCTCCAAGACAGGGTGGCCGAACCGTTGGACAGGCGCAGGCGCCGGCCTCCTTTAGGGCCGAATTTGAGCCTGACTCGAGGAGGGCACTGAAAAAGGGAGAGCATCGTGGCGCCGTCGCTGAATCGGTAATGGATGATGCTCTTGCGGCCATGCGCCATCACTCCGACGCTCTCGAGGTAGTAGCCGGACGGAAGCCACTTGGGTTTCCTGGGCTGCAATCCCGTCCGCTCGACCGCTTGCCGTTGCTGAGAGTCATCCGCCTGGAGACGGTCGGAAACGATCGCGGCCGATGAGGGCCTGAACTCGAAGGATTCCGCGGCCCGCCGGCGCCCGAAAGACACCCGCTTAAACCGCCAACTCCAACCCAAACCGCCATCCGGAGCGAAGGCTTCGCCCCGCAAGGCCACGCCATGCTCCTCATCGATCCAAATCCTTTGCCTGAGCTGACCCTCGCGCGAGCGGACTTCGATAAGGCTGGATGGCCGTCCGGCCACCGGCGAGCCAGTCGAGAGGGACAATTGATCCGACGTTTGCGGCTGAAACAGCGCGGCCGCGGGGACGATCGCAGGTTGATGGGTCCCGATCCAGACTCTACGTCGCGTCCCATCGAAAATCCACTCCCTTTCACCATCGCCGACCACCGACCTTGCCGCCCCTTCAGGCCCCATCAGATCTCGCCGATAAACCCCGCGAGGACCGGAACTGATCATGAAAAGACTCACCTTCTCGCCGGCCGCCTGGAAAGAGAGCTCTCCTTCAAACGGGACGGGAGGCAGCTGGAAGGCCCGCCGTATCCGTTCCCGCGGGATATCCGGGCCGGCATGTGCCGGACTCCAGGCCGCCATCCATGCAAGCGCGGCAGCCATGCTCGCGGCGAGCATCATATCTCTTTTCTGCCGAGGGGACCGCGGCCGATCTCGTATTCGTGATGCGCCCGGACCATCAGTTCCACGGACAATTCCTCGCGATCGATCCAAGACCAGCATAAGATCAGAAAACCCGCCGCGGCAAAGACGCCCGTCAACCCCAAGCCCAAGCGCGTCAGGGGCAGGGGAAGGCCGCCTGATGCGCGACGCGGCCGGCTCACCCGCTCAAGCCCGACCCATAGGTCCTCGGGAACGGGGGGCGCCGGAAGGGCGCGCAAGGCGCCCTTGAGCGCCTTGGCTAGCCGCAGCTCTCCCTGGCAGGGCCGGCAGAAGCGCAAATGCGCCAGGACACTCAGATTCTCCAAGGCTCCGGCTTGCCCATCCACGTAGGCGCCGATGGATTGCCGCCAGCTCTTACAGGCCATATTTCGCAGGTTCCTCCAATAGACGCTTCTTAAGCTCGGCCCGAGCGCGCCACAACCGCGAGCGCACCGTGCCCAGCGGGCAATCGAGAACCGCCGCGATCTCCTCGTAGCCGAGGCCCTCCATGTCGCAGAGAGTGATGATCGCTCGATGCTCCGGCTTAAGCCGCGAGAGCGCCGCGCCCAACGCCGATCTCAACTCCTGGCGCTCCAGCTGGGCTGTCAGATCCTCTTGGGTCCGATCGGCCAAGACCTCATGAAGACCGGGGCGATCCGGATCGCCCCCCACGGAAGCGTCAAGCGACAGCGAATGACGCCGCTCATATCTCTTCAACCCATCGTAATAGACGTTGCGCAAGATGGTCAGGAACCAGTTCTCCAGCGGCTGGGATTGATCATAAAGCCTCCACTTCAGCATCACCTTGACCAGAGCCTCCTGGACCAATTCCTTGGCCTCCTCCGGGTTTCCGCAGAGATGATAGGCGAACTGGAAGCCGCGTTCCGCGTACTCTTTGATGAAGCGCTCGATCATGAAAGGCTCCAGGCGTCCCAAGGACCTCTGAAGTGATACGAGCCAGGTCAAAAAAAGTTCCATCGAATCGGCTCCGGGGAGAAGCCGATTGTAACAAATAGTTCATGAGGGCGTAACGCGCCTGTAACGGAACCCGGTTCATAATTAAGGAAAGCCATGGATACGCGGGAAATGACCCCTAAGAGACCGTCGGATCTCTCGCCATCCCATTTGACTCATGAGCTTCGAGCGCCGGTGACCGCCATTCGGCTCGGCCTCGAGGTGCTTCAGGAGCAGGCCCAGGACCGGCTGACCGTCGAGGAGAGGCGCATGCTGACCGTCGCCCTTTCCAACACCAATAGGCTCGAGCGCCTGGTCAACGACATCATGGATTATTCCAAGCTGATCGCCCAGAAGATGGGCCTGCGGCGCGAACCCGTCGACGCTAGAAGGCTATTGGGCGAGGCGGTAGACAGCATGCGCGCGCTAGCCGTGTCCAAGGGAGTGCGTCTGGTCAAGGAGGGGGGAGAACCCCTGCCCCGGATCTCGGCCGAGGCCGGGCGGATCCTTCAGGTGCTGGTCAATCTCCTCTCCAACGGTATCAAGTTCGCGCATGTCCGCGGAACCGTGAGCGTGTCCGTATCCCGCGGGCGTTTCGACCACGAGGGCACCTTGCTTTTCAAGGTCAAGGACAACGGCCCGGGGATCGCGGCCAAGGACATGGGAAGGATCTTCCATGCATTCGCGCAGGGCTCGCAGGCCCAGCTCGACGCCGGCGGCACGGGGCTGGGCCTGGCCATCTCCAAGCTGCTGGTGGAGCTGCATGGCGGCCGGATTTGGGCCGAAAGCTGGCCGGGAGCCGGGGCGGCCTTCTATTTCACGATTCCGATCGCCGCCGAGGACATGGGCCGCAAGATGAAAGCCTACCCCGAGCCCGTCGAGTACTCCGGCCTGCTGGTGTGGGCCGCCCGCCGCTTCAATTCGTTCCTGGCTCTTTTTTTCTAGCCTCCCAAAGCTCCCGGTAGACCCCGCCGCGCTTGAGCAGGTCCCTGTGCGTTCCCGACTCGGCGACATGGCCCCGATCGAAGACCACGATCCTGTCGGCGCGCCTCGCCATGGCGAGATTATGGGTGACCAGCAGGACGGTCCTGCCCTTGCTGATCTGATAGAGAGTCCTCATTAAGGCCTGCTCCGTGCCCCGGTCTTGAGAGGCGGTGGGCTCATCGAGCAACAGGACCTTAGGATCCCTCTGTATCGCCCGCACGATTGCCACCCTCTGCTTCTGTCCGCCGGACAGGAGCTCGCCTGCCTCTCCTACGGGGGAATGCAGTCCTTTCGAGAACGCGAAACCGGCCTCCCCCGCCTTGATCGCGGCCCGGAACTCTTCCTCGGGAAGATTCTCGCTGCCGTATCTGAGGTTCCGCTCCAAGCTGTCGTTGAACAGGAGATTCTCCTGCGGAACTACGGAGACGACGCGGCTGTGGCTCTCCAACGTCAGCTCGCGCACGTCCTGGCCGTCGATCAAGATGCGGCCCGCCTGCGGCTCCCAAAGCCTTCTTACGAGATTGAGCACGGTGCTCTTGCCGGAACCCGAACGCCCGACCAGCGCCACCAGCTCGCCCGCCTTGGCGGTGAAGGTAACCCCTTCGAGCACCGGAGGCCCGGCCTGATCGCTATAACCGAAGGTCACGCCCTCGAAGCGAACCTCTCCGGAGACCGGCTGCGCGATGTCGCGCGCTCCGGGGGCGTCCCCTATCCTAGAGGGCTGGGTTTGCCAGCGTCTCACCACCCGCGTGCTTCCTTGGTCTTTCTTGTATTCGATCCAGGAGGAGGAAGCCGCGTCGAAATCAGCCTTGATGTAGCCGGCGAGCGCCGCCAGGGCCGTGATATCGCCGATGGAAAGGCCGAAGGCCATGGCCCAGGCGCCTACGATGAAGAGCAGCACCTTGGTCACGAACGAGGTCGCCAAATGGTCCAGCACATAGGCGAGCGCGTTGATCCAGGATTCGAGCGCGCCGATGCGAGCCAGAGCCGAGGCCCTGCGCATGAAACGCCGAGTCTCGAATTCCTCCTGCCCCGCCAATCTGATGGTCTTGGAATGCTCGAGCCCCTCCTGGGCCGCCTGCCCGAGCTCGCTGCGCTTGTCGTAATAGCGGGCATAGATGCGCTCCGACTCCTCCCCCAAGTAACCGGCGGTGACGCCCAAGGCGGGCACAAGCACCAATATCAAAAGGGTCATGGGCCAGCTCAGGGAGAGCATCAGGGAGGCGCAAAACGCCAAGGAGAGGCCATGGCTGAGCAAGGGAAGCCGCAGGGACACGTTCTTAGCCGCCACATTGTCCAGATCCCCGCCCAGGCGCGCCGCCCTGGCTCCGGAACCTTTCTTGAGGTGGAAGGACATCTCCCGCTTCAACAACTTGGAAAGAAGATCGACACGAAGGTCCTTGACCAGGCGAGCCCTGATCGTGCCCGTCCAAAACGACGCCCAGCGCTCGGCCAAGGCCTCGACGGCGGAGAAGACGATCACCGCCGCGGCGAGCTTGAGAAGGGGCAAGCCCGTGATTCCGCCCCACGCCAGGTCGGTAAACTCCCCCAACAATAGGCAGGCGGCCGGTCCGGCAGCCGCGCCCAATACCAACAAGATGGCGATGACCAGCATGCGACTCCGGTGCTCGCGTAGAAAGGTCTTGACCGTCGGATCTCCCGATACGAAATTGCGCAGCTCTCGTCCCGTCTTCCTGACCCAGAGCGCGCCCCTCGCCCAAGCCTTGGCCCATCGCCCGCGCGCCGGCCCGGCAGGCCGCCGGACGACAGGAAGTGATTGCCGCTTCTCGGCTTCCTTCAGCCGCGGCTGTGGCTCTACGGGCTCGGCTGCGGCGAGCTCGGCCACGGCTTGAGCTCCCTTTTCCTCCTCGGCGTTCCAAAGCTGCGCGTAAAGGCCGTCGGATTTGGCCAGCAGTTGCTCGTGGGTGCCGATCTCGGCCGCCCGGCCCTCGGAGAGCAACACGATCTTGTCAGCCTCCTTGGCCGAGGCGAGCCTGTGCGTGATCAGCAAGAGAGTGGGCCTGGCTCCGCGCCAAACCAGGGTCTTCAAGGCGGCGCGTATCGCCTGGTCGGTCACGGGGTCCAGGGCCGAGGTGGGCTCGTCCAAGACCAGGATGCGCGGGTCACGCAGCATCGCGCGAACCAAGGCTATCCTCTGCCGCTCGCCTCCCGAAAGGGTGGAGCCTCCCTCGGCGATCACGGTCTGCAAGCCCTTGGGGAAGCGTTTGGGATCGAGCACGAAATCGGCGGATGCCATCCTGATCGCATCCAGGAGACGCTCCTCGGTGACGCCGGCGCTTCCATAGGTCAGATTCTCGCCGAGAGTGCGGTTGAACAGCCGGGTCTCCTGGCTGACGAAGGCCATTTGGCCGAGCAGGAAGCGGCGATCCATGGCCCGCGCGTCCATGCCGTCGATCGATATCACGCCCGAATCTGGCTCCCAGAGCCCTCCCAAAAGATGAGCGATCGTGCTCTTTCCCGAGCCGCTCTTGCCCACGATGCCGATCGTCTCACCCGCGGCCGCTTCGAAGCTCAGCCCTTTCAGGACCGCGGTCTCGCGTCCCGCCCGGCGATAGGAAAAGGACACGTCCTCGAATCGCACGCCGCCCCGTATCGCCGCCCTGGGCAGACCCGGCTTTTCTTGGCCGCCGCCGGATCCGAGACCGATCAGATCCAGGGCCACGCGGCTGGCGCCGCTGGCCTTCTTGAACATCAGGAATCTTTCGGCAAACCCGGTGAACGTCTCGATCACCATTTCGGCGAAAAATGAGAATTGAGCCAGTTTGCCGAAAGAGAGGCCTCGACCGACCGCGGCCAACAGCCCTCCAGCCAGGAAGATGAGGTCTCTCGTTAAAAAGGCGGCGATGTTCTCGAGAAGCTCGCCGATCGATGAAATTCTCGCCTCCGTTTCCTGGAGCGCGCGCAAGCCGTCGGCCTCGCGTCCGTAGCGGGCGGCCTCCTTGTCTGCGGTATGGAAGGCCTTGACCGTCGCCACCTGCTGGAACAGCTCCTGAACGCGGCGCATATTCTCGGACTCGCGGTCCGAGACTTTCTCGGCGACGTCTTGGAGCTTTTGTCCCAACCTCGCGCTCCAATACCCTATGCCCGCCAGCGCGGGAAACAGGGCCAACGCCATGAGCAGATGGCTCGATAGCATGAAGCCCAGACCCAAACCGAAGGCCGAGGCGAAATAAAGCAGGGGAAGCCGCACGTCCACGTTCTTTTCCGCCAGGTAATTGACGTCTCGCACGATCCGGCCGGCCAGCGCCGCCGAGCTGTTTTCCTCCCTTTGGTGGAAGGAGGGGGACTGGCCCAGGAGAGTGCCGTACAATCTGACGCGCGCGTCCCGCACGACCCTGAAGGAGATCACGCGGGACAGGAAGGCCTGATACAGGTCGAGCGCGGCCGTGGCCAGGAAAACCGCGACAAGGGCGCCAGAATAGACGGCCAGGGCAGGCCAGGCCCTCTCCAGACCTTGGCCCTGGGCCTGGACGGCGGTCTCGAGCAAGGGATCGATGAGCAAGGCGGTTCCCAAGGCGCCCCAGCCCACGCCCATTTTCAAGCCCGCCGCCATGCGCATGGCCCTGCGATGCGGAGAGATCAGGGAGGACATCTCCTTGTCCCCGGCTACCATCAGGCGCAGCTGGCCCCATAGTCCGGGAAGCCCTGAACCCGAGCTTCGTGGCTCGGACGTCGAAGCCGGAATCGCCACCGCAGGACCGGACTCGGCGTCGATAAGCCCGGAACGCTCCTTCAGCGTCTCCGAGGGCAGTTCCGCGGAAGGCTCGGAGAGCTCAACGGCCCTTTGGCCCAGCTCGTGGAGCTGCCCGGAAACTTCCGGCCGCCGCTCCGGCTCGCTCAACGAGGACACGGAAAGACGCATCTCGGAGCTCCGATGGCCGGGCCGCCCGGCGGAGCGCGGGCTCAAGAATCCTGGCGCGGCCCTTTTCGAAGATCGAAAAACGCGGCCCGCGGCGCCGTAGGCAGAAGCTCCGGGAGAAAGAAGGAAAAGAAGCGCCGCCACCATCGCAGCAACGGCCCTTTGCGCCTTGGCGCGGTTCATAATCGGGAGCGGAGGCCATTATAGGAAGGACTCACCGGGGCCGGTGAAAGGCAAAAGGCCTAGGGGACTGGTGGCTTTAGGCCTATCCCGAGCTAGGCCCCGCTGCTGAGGCCTTGGGGACTGGAATTGGGGAGGCGATTGAGGGACTCGATGAGGCCGGTCCAGCGCTTGCGAGCCTCCGATAGCTCGCGACGATAATGACGAAGCTGCGCCGCCCATTGCCTATGTATCTCGCCGGAAGCTCCGGGACGGCGCTTTTGCGATCGGTACTCGACGCGCGCATGTTGGTAGGCCCGCATGGCCTGCTCGAACCTGGAGCGGCCGGCGAGCAGCCGGGATTGGATCTTGGTCCAGAGCCTCTCCGAGGCACCGATCGCCGCCAGACGATTCTCCACCCGCTGCATCTCCACCTCAAGCCGGGCTTTCAGTATGAGCGGCTCCGGAGTTCGCTTAAGCCTCCAAGCCAAGCCCATGCCGCGCATAGCCAGCACGAACCACTTGGTCAGGTCGAATTGATACCAGCGCACGCCGTTGCGATAATCGGCCTGGAATTTATGATGGAAGTTGTGATAACCCTCGCCGAAGGTGATCGGGCCGAGCCACCAATTGTCGCGGGCCGTATTATCGAGGGCGTAGGGCCTGGGGCCGAAGAAATGCGCCGCTGAGTTGATCAGAAAGGTCATGTGCTGGACGATCACGATGCGCACAAACCCGCCCCAGATCAGTCCCGCTAAAGGCCTGCCGAACGCGGCTCCGACCAAGGTGGGGGCCACGAAGGCCATCAGGACGACGAGAAACGGATACCAACGGTCTTGCCAGCGGACCAGGGGATCCTTGAGCAAGTCCGGCACATTGCGATAGCGTTCGTAAGGGGAACGGGTTTCCTGGTAGAACACCCAGCCGATGTGGGCGTAGAAAAAACCCCTGAGGATGTTGTAGGGATCCTTGTCGGTGTCGACGAAGCGGTGATGGAAGCGATGGTCAGCGGCCCAGTTCAATACGGAATTCTCCGCGGCGGCCGCGCCCAGGACGAGATGATACAGCTGAAGAGGCCGGCCGCACTCGTAGCTGCGATGGGCGTAATAGCGATGGTAGCCTCCGGTGACGGCCAGGCCGGTGATCAAATACCAGACGATGGCATGGAACAGATCGAACCAGACGAAACCATAGTGATAGACCGACCAGGAGGCCCCCAGCAGCGCCGCCAAGGGAGTCCCGACCAGGAAAGCGATATTGCCGTAATCAAGAGGAAGACGCCCTGTCTCGGATCGTATCATGAATTGAGCGCAGCCATGATACCATAAAACGCGACGGGAAGTTTGCTATCCTTACGATGGATTCATGAACTTCGAACCGTTGTCCGTGGCCCGCAAGATCTCTTATGGCCTTTTCGCGGCGCTGATTTTAGCCGCGATACTGTTGCACATGGGCAATGTGATGCTGGCGGCGCTCTTTTCTTTCATGATCCTCGATCTGACGCATCGCGCGCTGGCCCGCGCCGCTCCCGGCTTGCTGGCGCGGGGCGGCGCGGTGGTGATTTTCGCGATCATCGCCACTTCGCTTTCCTGGCTTCTGGTCTATTTCGCGCGCTTGGCCCTCTCGCGCATGGACGTCATCCTTTCCTCGATCATACCGCAATTGGATCTGCTGACCTCGAGATACAACGTCGATCTTCCCTTCGAGAATATCCAGGAGCTGCGCCAAACCCTGCTTCAGGCCATCCGCCAGAACGCCGCCTCGCTGACGACCACGAGCCAGATCCTGACCAAGGGGTTTTTTCAAATCGTCATCGGCATATTCGCCGCGATACTTTGCTTCCTAGATACCCGGCCCGCCAATTACAAGCCCAACCTGTTTGATTACATAAGGCGGGAGTTCAACGAGCGAGTGGCTCTTTTCATGGGAAGCTTCGAGCGGGTGTTCGGCGCCCAAGCCCTGATCTCTCTGATCAACTCGGGGCTGACCGCGATCTACTTGATCGCGGCCGGGATACCCTACGTGCAGTTCCTGACGCTCACCACATTCATCCTCGGCATGCTGCCGCTCATCGGCAACGTGGCCAGCAACACCATCATCGTGGGCACGGCCTTGACCATCTCGCCCAGGCTCGCGGTGCTCTCCCTCGCCTTTCTCATATTCATCCACAAACTCGAGTATTTCCTCAACAGCCACATCGTCGGATCGCGGACCGACATCCCCATGTGGCAGGTCTTGCTGGGCTTGCTGGTCGGCGAGGCGGTGCTCGGGGTCGCCGGGATCATGCTGGCCCCGGCCATGATCCATTATATCCGCGAGGAGCTTCAGCGCATATCCGCCCGGGCCGGGCGTCAGGCGGCCTGAGCCTCGGCCGCCTCGGCGGAGCCGCCCCGGACCAGCTTGCGATAGACCCCGGCTCCATCGCCGTATTCCTCGACGTTGCTCGGAGCCTCGGCCAGCCTCCGGACGAACTCGGCCTCGAAATCCTCGCCGGAGCAGCTCTTGGCCAGTTCGATGGCGCGGGCGGCGTATCGCAGGTTCTGGACGGCCTCAAGCCCCGAGATCTCGGAAAAGAACCAACCGCAGCTGGTGTACATGAACATCGCCAGTCTCTGCATCTCCATGAGGGCTAGAATCTTTTTTCGGATATCATCGGAATAATCCGGCCGGAGATGCTGGGCCAGGAACAGCGTGATCGAGTGCTCCGAGGAGTCGAGCAGCACCTGTATATAATCGTCGCGCGCGGCCCAAACGTCCCACAACAAGGTTCCGCCCTCGCGCTCGAAGACCTCGGCGAGTCGGTCGCGCAACCAGTCCAATGCCGCGCGCAGGGGCCGCCGCCATTTTTGCGACTGGCCCTCCGAGCCGCAACCGCAATCATCCATCCACCGCCCTAGGCCATGAACGCAGCTCCAGGCCGTGCCCATGCCTTGAGGCCCTTGCTGCAGTTCCGCTTCCCAGCTGGGGCGATGCTTGGAAAGGTAATAGCCGTAATTGACCACGGCTATGTCGCGAGCCGCCAACTCGAACTTGACCAGATGAGCTAAGCCCATGTCGGCGAAGGGCTCGTGATGGCCGTAGGTCTCTCCATCGGTGGCCAGAGACACGAGCTGCGCCGACCGGCTCTTGGGGTCGAAGGCCGCGGCGATGCGATCCGCGCAGGCGGGGGAATGCGCCATCAAGCGTTCGAAGGCGAGGCCTTGGGACAGCTCTCCGTGATAGAAGAAGAGGTCGATATGAGCCGTCTTTCCCGGCCGGCGATCGAACCAGCGGTATGAGTGCCGCGTATCCAGTTGTCCGTCCTTAAGGTCGAGCCATCCTCCGAGATGGGCCGCGCCGCCGGCGACCAGGGGCCGGACGCGCAGGGCTTGGCTTGGCGCCAGTATCGCGTATTTGAGCTCGTGCTCGGCCAATATGCGCAGCACCCGGTCGTTGCAGGCCGTCTCCGGGATCCACATCGCCTCCGGATGGCGGCCGAAGCGGTATCTGAAGTCCGCGATTCCCCAGCGCACCTGCGTGACTTGGTCGCGACCGTTGGCCAGAGGCAGGATGATATGGTTGAAGGCCTGGGCGATCGCGTTGCCATGGCCCTCCAGGCGCCGCGCGCTCTCGAGATCGGCCTCGATCAGGCGCCGATAATCGTCCGGAAAATGCCTCTCGTACCACGTCAACAAGGTGGGACCGAAATTGAAATTGATCCAGGCGTAATTGTTCACCGTGGCGATGGTCTCGTTCTTGTCGTTGACCACCCGCGCCCGGCCGTTGGGTTGATAGCATTCCCGGGCGATACGGCAATTCCAATCGTGATCCTCCCCGGCCGACGGCTGGCGTTCTATGGCCCCGGTCCAAGGGTTCTCGCGGGGGGGCTGGTAGAAATGCCCATGGATGCAGACGAAACGTTTCACACCATAAGTCTAACAAGGCGCGATGAACATTGCCAGAGCGCGCCTCCGGAGCTCAAGGGCCTTGCCAAGCCCTTCACCCTCCACCGACTGAGGCGCGAAGGTTCCCAAAAGGGTCGCGAGGATTGAGCGAACGCAGGAGGCGTATCGTCTCGGGCCAGCGCCGTCCCCTGCGATCGTGCGCCCGCTGGAATAAGGAAAGATCGCGGCGATAGGTCCTCTCGGCGAGCAACACGGCGTTGTTGAGCCTGATCTCGACTCCCAGCCCAGCCAAGTCCCTTTCGCCCGCCCGGAATATCTCCTCCCTGCGCCTTAAGACCTCCTCCGGCGCCAGGCGCAGGCCGTAGAGCCGCTCGAGGGACTCGTAGAGGCGGTCGAAAGCTTGAGCCACCGCCGCCTCCGAGCTCCTCCACGCCCTGTACTGATCCAGCTCCGGCGAGCCGAGACCGTACGACTCGCGCAGGAAGTCCTCGGCCGCGGTCTCGCCTATGAAGGTGGCCGCGGACTCATTGAAGCTCGCGTGATCCTTGAAAAAAAAGCTCCCATGCGAAAGCTCGTGGAGGATCAAGGCGGCCAGCGGCCCGACCGGCTCGTCGAGAAGGGTCGAGGGCACGGGATCGGAAAACCACAGAGGCGTGTTATAGGCCGCGGCCGCGCCGACGTGGGCGTCATAGCCCTTGATCTCGAGCCTTCTTTTCTCGCGCAGGGCCTTGTCTTTCTTGAAAAAACCCTTGTAGGGAAAGGAACCGGCGACGGGGAAACTCCAGAGATAGGGTTCCAGGCGCAATCGTTCGGCGCCGGAGACCAGAAAGGTCAAACCCGCGCCATCGACATGGGCATAGCTGCTATAGTCTCGGCTGTTCTCCAGGCCGATTCTTTCGAAGGCGAAACGCCGGATCTCAGCCACGCGAGCCAGACCCCGTTTTTGAGCCTCGCTCAGCGCGGGATCGGAAAGTCCCCGTTCCAGGCTTTGCCGGCTCCAAAGCAGGCGCGCGTGGCCGGAGGCGACGTGGAGAACATAGGCGGGCGAACAACCCGAGAAAAGCGTCGCGGCCAGCAGCAGCGCGGGCTTACGCAACAGAGGGCTCGACCCATTTTCCATGGGCCTTGATCAAGTCGATGAGAGCCTGATCCGCGAGCTCGGTGGGAATCCCCTTCTGGACGCATTCCTTGCCGACATAGAGATTGATCTTCCCCGGAGCCCCGCCCACATAGCCGAAATCCGCGTCGGCCATCTCGCCCGGACCGTTGACGATGCAACCCATGATCGCGATCTTGACGCCCTTGAGATGCCCGGTCTTGCTCTTGATGCGCTCGGTGGTGCTCTGAAGATCGAAAAGCGTTCGTCCGCAGGAAGGACAGGAGACATATTCGGTCTTGGTGATACGCACGCCGGCCCCTTGCAGCACGTTATAGGCCAGCTCGATGGCGCGCGGAAGGGGCAGCGGAGAGTCGATCTCGACGCTGTCGCCCACCCCGTCGCACAGGAGCCCGCCTATGAGCAGGGCCGATTGAAGCACCTGTTCGTCATCGCCGGCCGCGCGGGGGGCGCGAAGATGGATCGGAGAGCCGGAGCAGCGACCCGCCAAAATGCGGTATTCCCGCCAAAGCTCCATGAAATCGCTGCCTTTAAGGCCCAGCATGGGCACCACTTGAGCCCTGCGCGCCAAGGCCTCCAGCTCGATCAGCCGCTCGGCGCGCTCCGCCTCGAAGAGAACGCGCGTCTCCTCGGCCCTGGCCGCCTCAAGCCAGCGCCCGAGCTCCTCATCGCGGCCGTCCCAAGACGCGAGATCGCAGCAGGAAAGGGCTTCGAGCGCCAGCCCGAGCGGCCCATCGCAGCGGGCCAAGAAAGCCAGACGGGAGGTCTCGCCCGCCAAGGCCTGGCGCAGGCTCTTGAGCCTGGAGAGCTCCCCAGGCGAGCGCACCGAAAAGGAGAGTATTTCCGGGTCGGCCCCCTTGGCCTTTTTAAGCTGGGCCTCCAACAACGCCAGCAACTCCTCCGGCCGGGCCGCCGGATCGACCGCTGTCACAACCCGCACCGGCTGGCTGCCGCCCAGGGCGAACGGTCCGACCTTGAGCGCCGCCGCCTTGCGCCGGCTATAGCAGAACAGGTCCGAGCAATGCGGCGTCCCGTCCGCAGGCGCGCCTTCGGAGGCCGGCCGTCCCTGGAAGGGAGCGGCCAAAACGTAGCAGACGGACACCTCGAGCTCGGGGTCCTCGGTGAGAGAGACGCGGATGGTGTCCCCGATGCCGTCGGCCAGCAGGCTTCCTATGCCGATGGCGGACTTGATGCGCCCATCCTCGCCGTCGCCGGCCTCGGTCACCCCCAGGTGAAACGGATAATCCATGCCCAACTCGGCCATGCGCGCGGCCAAGAGCCGGTAGGCCGCGATCATCACCTTGGGATTGGAGGCCTTCATGGACAAGATGACGTCGTAAAAGCCGTTCTTCTCGCAAATGCGCACGAACTCGAGAGCGCTCTCCACCATCCCCAGGGGGGAATCCCCGTAGCGGTTCATGATCCGGTCCGAAAGCGAGCCATGATTGGTGCCGATGCGCAGGGCGCGCCTGAGCCGCTTGAGCTTCTCGACCAAGGGGGTGAACCTGGCCTCGATGCGCTCGAGCTCCGCTTCGTATTCGGCGTCGCTGTACTCCTTGACCGCGAAGCGCTTGGTATCGACGAAATTGCCCGGATTGATGCGCACCTTCTCCACGTAATCGGCCGCCTCCATGGCCGCCGCGGGGGAAAAATGGATATCGGCCACCAAGGGGGCCTTGACGCCCTGCTTGAGAAGACGCTCCTTGATGCGCCCCAGGGCGCGAGCGTCGTCGACGGTGGGAGCGGTGATCCTGACGATCTCGCATCCCGCCTCGACCATCTTGAGCGCCTGGCGGGCGGTCGCCCCCACGTCCAGGGTGTCCGTGGTCGTCATGGATTGTACCCGTATCGGGTTATCGCCGCCCACGCCCACTGAACCGACAGGGACCACTCGAGTCCTGCGCCGGCGGTATTGGAACAGGCTTTCGCAATGCTTGAGGGCGGAAACGGCTGAGAGGCCTGCCATTATTGAAATTATAGAAAATTTCGAGCCATTTCTCGTTGACAGGCCCGCCTCAAAGCATTAGAATCGGCCCCATGAACCCCCGTTTAGGCCTATTCCTGGCGCTCGCGCTGGCTTTGGCTCCTAGACTTTACGCCTCCTGCCCTGAGCCCGAGTTCAAGAATCTTCCTTATCTTTCCGGCTCCATGAACCATTCTTGCGTGACTCTCTATTTCGACAAGGAGGCCGGCCGGATTTGGGGACATATCAACCGCAGCGAGGCCCGCATCGAGATCGACCCCGAGAACCGGGCCATCAGGGGCAGCGCCAATCGCAGCGGAGTGGCCCTCGACTACTCGGGACAACCGGGCTTGCTGTACTTGACGGGCAGCGCCAACCGCGCCCCCTATCAGCTCCATATCGACTGGGCCAATGGCACGGCCCGCGGTTTTTCCAACAACGCGAGACTCTGGTTCGATTTCGACCCAAAGAAGGGCACATTGGAAGGCGCGGGCAATGGATCGCGCATCCAGCTGCGCCTTGACCGAAGCTCGGGCGAGCTGCGGGGAGCGATGAACCGCATCGTAACCCAGCTCAAGCTCAGCGGCCTGGAGCTGTCCGATCTCATCGAGCACTTCTATCTGTTCCTCGACTATCCGAGCGCCTCGGTCTTGGACTCGGTCGAGGGACCCTAGAGCCTGAGAGCCTCCCGGGCCTTCTTGTACCTGGGGTCCTGAGTCCTCATGGCGTCCGGGTCGACGCCGGCCCTGCGGCATAGCTCGAGGGCCAGCCTCTGTCCCCAAAAGAGCTGGCCGAGCCACGCCGCTTCTCCGCGCCAGGGGCCGTCCTCGACCTCGCAGAGGACCGCGCCCACGGTCTTGAGATAATCCCGGACCGCCTGCCAGCGCGGCTCGCCCTCGCCGCTTAAGGCGATCACCACGCTTCGGCCGTCCACCGACACCCGCGGCCCATGCAAGAACTCCTCCAGGCCGAAGGCCCGAGCGGGATGATAGGAGGACTCCTGTATCTTGAGCGCCAGCTCCCGGGCGACCCACTCTCTCTCCAGATCGCCCAATATCACCCAGTCCTGCCCTTCGGGAAACGGCGGCCCGGCCTCGAGCCCCGCGCAAGCCTTGTCCATGCCGGCCAAAAGCCGCTCTCCTCCGATCCAACGCGCGATCCAAGCCAGCGTCGTGGTGAGTGATTTGGTGAACACCCCCGAATCCTCGCTCTCGCAGGTCTCGAGCCGATGCGCCAGGTGATCCCGCCACGGGCTGGCCTGCCCCGTCAAGGCCACCGTCACGGCTCCCGCCTTGGCCGCCAGAGCGGCGGCTTCGACCGTAAACGACTTGGTGCCGCGATGGGACAGGAGCGCCGCCACGTCGCCGGGGCCGATCGGCTGGGGCAGGCGCGCGAAATCGAAGCTATGAACGGCCCAAGATCGGGGCGAGACATGGCGGCGCCACAGGCAATCCGCGATGCGCGCGGCGTGATAATTGCTGCCCACGCCCACCCAATGGATCGGCCGGCTTCTCAGAGCCTCCATCCAGGAGGGAGGCTCCGCCGCGAGTATAGCCCGGATCAACCCGGGCTGCAATGCGATGTTCTTCTCGTACTTGGAGCTCATACCTGATACAATTATACTCCCATGGAAGCGATAGCGGCGCCTCCCGCGACGCTGGGCATCCGCCACATAGCCCTGAAGGTCCGGAACCTCAAGGCGGCCGAGGACTTTTATTGCCGAATCCTGGGCTATCGGGTGGAGTGGAGACCCGACCCCGACAATCTCTATCTCAACCGGGACGGGGATAATCTAGCCCTGCATCGCTGCGACTGGAGTGGAGAAGGCTCGTTGGATCACTTCGGGATACTGCTCAAGAGCGCCGCGGACGTCGACGCCTGGGCCTCTTATCTCTCACGCCAGGGCGTGGCCCTGGACAAACCGCCCAAGACCCATCGCGACGGCGCGCGATCCTTTTACATCAAGGATCCGGAAGGCAACGGCATACAGTTCATCCATCACCCTCCCATCAGCGGCGCCTGATCCTATCATAGGTGCGGCTTCCTATGCCCAAGAAGGGATTATCCCCGACATCACAGAACTTCCCCATCCATGTTTTTAGCGGTGAATCCGCGCCTGCGGACCCCTCCGGAAAGAAAGAAGAAGGTAAAAGCC
>JACQPG010000048.1 GCA_016207665.1 Elusimicrobiota bacterium
CTCTTCGCCCTGCTCAAGGTGCTGGGCTATGACTTCGCCAAGATCCCGTTCATGATCGTGGGCTACGGTTTCGGAGCCTCTTTCGTCGCCCTTTTCGCCCAATTGGGCGGCGGCATCTATACCAAGGCCGCGGACGTGGGCGCGGACCTGGTAGGCAAGGTCGAGGCCGGCATCCCTGAGGACGACCCTCGCAATCCAGCGGTGATCGCGGACCTGGTGGGAGACAATGTCGGCGATTGCGCGGGCCGCGGGGCCGATCTCTTCGAGTCCACGGCGGCCGAGAATATCGGCGCCATGATACTCGGCGTGACCCTGATCCCGTTCTTCGGCTGGAAGGGAGTGCTTTTCCCCCTGGTCGCCCGGGCTCTCGGCATCGTAGCCTCCATCTGCGGCATCGTGGTCGTCCATACCAGGGAGGACGCCGATCCCATGGATGCCCTCAATCGCGGCTATTATCTCACATCCATCCTGGCCGCGGCCGGATTCGCTTTCGCGGCCTGGTGGCTGCTGGCCTCGGAGCAGGCCCCCAACGCCTGGCTCTACTACACGGGCTGCGGCATTATCGGCATCTTGACCGCCCAGGCCTTCGTCTATATCACCCAATACTATACCGAGTACAAGTATCGGCCTGTCCTGAGCATCGCGGAGGCCTCGAAGACCGGCCCGGCCACCAACATCATCGCGGGCGTCGCCGTGGGCATGGAGTGCACGGCCATCCCGATCGTGGTGATCTCTGCGGCCATCCTGGCCTCTTATAAGCTCGGACAGATGGCCCTCGGTCCGGACGGAGGCCTCTTCGGAACGGCCGTGGCGACCATGGGAATGCTGGGCACCGCCGCCTATATCCTGGCCATGGACACCTTCGGTCCGATCACCGACAACGCGGGGGGCATCGTGGAGATGTCCCGCCAGTCCGAGGAGATACGCGCCAAGACCGACCGCCTCGACGCGGTGGGCAACACCACCAAGGCCCTGACCAAGGGCTATGCGATCGGCTCCGCCGCGCTGGCCGCCTTCCTGCTCTTCTCGGCCTACCTCGACGAGATATTCAATTATACCGGCAAGAGGATCGCGGTCGATCTCTCCAAGCCCGAGGTGTTCATCGGCTCCATGATCGGAGCGATGATGGTATTCCTGTTCTCGGCCCTGGCCATCCGAGCGGTGGGCACCGTGGCCTATGCGGTCATCAACGAGGTGAGACGGCAATTCAAGAGCCGCCCGGGCATTATGAAGGGCACCGAGGACCCCGATTACGGACAATGCGTGGATATCGTGACCCTCGGCGCTCTCAAGGCCATGGTGCTCCCCGGCATCTTGGCGGTTGCCGGACCGATTCTAGTAGGCCTGATATTCCGCTGCTTCATCACCGAGGCCTCTCCCACCATCGCGGCCGAGGCCGTGGCCGGCCTCCTCATGGTGGGAACCATCGGGGGCATACTGGTGGCGCTCTTCCTCAACAATAGCGGCGGGGCCTGGGATAACGCTAAGAAGTATATCGAGACCGGCGCTCACGGGGGCAAGCGTTCCGACGCTCATAAGGCCGCCGTGGTGGGAGACACCGTGGGCGATCCGTTCAAGGATACCGCGGGCCCGTCGCTCCACGTGCTTATCAAGCTGTTGGCGACTATTACTCTGGTTTTAGCTCCGCTCTTTTTATAAGATAGGAGCCTCCGTCATGCAAGCGCAAGCCAATCCGTTCATGAGCCTGGTCCCGATCGTCGCCATATTCGTCATTTTTTACTTTCTGTTGATACGCCCCCAGCAAAAACAGCAGAAAGAACATCAGAAGATGCTCGAGGATCTCAAGAAGGGCGATAAGATACTCACGGCCGGCGGCCTCTCCGGGACAATCGTGGGCATCAAGGGCGACGAGCTCGAGGTCCAGTTCTCTCAAACCGTGAAGCTCAACGTCGCGCGCTCGGCGGTCACGCGCCTGATCTCCTCGGGCAACGGCGGAGCCGCATGAGCAAGCTCCAGCTCAAGTGGGCTGGAGTCCTGGGCCTCTGCGTGCTGGCTCTGTTCCTGCTCTATCCCAGCGTCAACTGGTACACCCTGGACCCGGCCGACCGCGCCGAGCGCGAGGCCCAAAGGGACCGGCCGCGCATTCTTCTGAACCTCGGCTTGGATCTCAAGGGCGGCAGCCATTTGCTGATGGAGCTGGACGTTTCCAAGCTCGAGCCCGGCGCCGATCATGCCGATGCGATGAACCGGGCTATCGAGGTGATACGCAACCGGGTGGACCAGTTCGGCGTGGCCGAGCCCTTGATCGCGCGCCAAGGCAAGAAATGGATCGTGGTGCAGATGCCCGGCATCACCAACTCGGCTCAGGCCAAGGACCTGATCGGCAAGACGGCCCTGCTCGAGTTCCGCATGGTCAACGATTCCGAACAGGCGCAAAACGCGCTCAACAAGATACTGGAGCTCGGCAATCCCTTCGGGCCGGAGAACAGTATCTCCACGGCCGCGGCCAAGCTCGTCCCGGCCGGCACCCAGCTTTTTCCGGGCAAGGACGGCGCCATCTATCTGCTGAGCTCGAGCGCGGCCTTGACCGGAGCCCAGCTCGAAAGCGCGCGGGTGGAGACCGGCGGTCAATATGGGATGCCCCATGTCGGCTTCAGATTTAAGCCCGAGGCCGCGACGATTTTCGCCAACCTGACCGGCAACAACGTCAACAAGAATCTCGCGATCGTGCTCGACGGAGTGGTTTATTCGGCCCCCGTCATCAAGTCGAGGATCAGCGGTGGACAAGGCATCATCGAGGGCAATTTCTCCATCGACGAGGCCCGCGGATTGGCCATAGTGCTCAGAGCGGGCGCGCTGCCGGCGCCCGTGCGCATCATCGAGGAGCGCACCATAGGCCCCAGCCTGGGAGAAGACTCGATCCGCTCGGGCCTTTGGGCCATCGGCATCGCCACGGCTTTCATCTTCGTCTTCATGCTTTTTTATTACCGGATCGCGGGCCTGGTCGCTGATCTGGCGCTCTCGCTCAACATCGTCTTCCTGCTCGCGGCCATGGCCTATTTCGGGGCGACTCTCACGTTGCCGGGCATCGCCGGCATTATCTTGACCCTGGCGATGGCCGTCGACGCCAATGTCCTCATTTTCGAGAGGATCAAGGAGGAGCTTGGCGCGGGCAAGCCCACGCGCATAGCCCTATCCGCCGGCTATGAGAAGGCCATGAGCGCCATTTTGGACTCCAATCTCACCACATTCATCTCGGCCGTCTTCCTTTTCCAATTCGGCACGGGTCCGATCAAAGGCTTCGCCGTGACCTTGGTGGTGGGCCTCCTGGTATCGCTGTTCACGGCCATCGTTTTGACCCGGCTGATCTTTGAAAGCTATCTCTCGGGAGGGCAGGTCGAGACGCTGAGCATTTGACATGCAGATCATATCCAAGACCCATTTCGACTTCATCGGCGCCAGATATAAGCTCTTCGCGGTTTCCGCCGCGCTCTTGGCCGCGAGCGTCGCGTCCCTCATGACCCGGGGCGTCAACTACGGCATCGATTTCACGGGCGGCACGGTGATCCAGGTCACTTTCCTTGAGGCCATGCCGGCCGGGCAGCTGCGCTCGGCCCTCGACAAGACGGGCCTGAAAGGGGCCTCGATCCAAAGCTTCGGAGGAGAGAACGGTTACGCCATACGCGTCAAGGCCGAGGCCGAGATGAGCGCCCAGGCCTTGGAGGACGAGATCAAGGCCTTGTCCGCGGCCGTGGCTCCGGCGCAATTCAAGGTGGACCGAAAGGAATTCGTGGGACCGGCCGTGGGCCGGGATCTTTTTTCGAAGGCCCTCTGGGCCATAGTCCTATCCCTGGGGGGCATCATCGTCTACGTGGCCTTCCGCTTCTCCAATCCGGTTTGGGGCCTGGCTGGAGTGCTCGCTCTGGGCCATGACGTGTTGGCGACCTACGGCCTTTTCTCGTGGACCCAGGCCGAGGTAGATCTCGTGATCGTGGCGGCGCTGCTGACCATCGCCGGATATTCAATCAACGACACCATCGTGATCTTCGATCGCATGCGCGAGAATCTGCGGCTTATGCGGGGCGCCTCGATGGACGAGATCATCAACACCAGCATCAACGAGACCCTCTCTCGCACCATCATCACCAACGCCACGGTTTTGAGCGTGGTCTTGATACTGTTCTTCTTCGGCGGCAAGGTCATACACAACTTCGCCATGGCCATGGTGTTCGGGGCCGTGGTCGGGACCTATTCCACCATCGCCTTGGCCGCTCCGTTGGTCTACGAGTGGGCCGTGCGCATGGGAGGAGCCAAGCGTGAAGCCCTGAGCAAGCCTCAACCGAAGGCGGCGGGCAAGGGGCGATAGATGCCCAAGATCATCGGCTTCAAGATTCCTCTTCGCATCCGGGAGGTCCAACGCCGGGGCAAGAAGCTCGGCTTGAAGCTCGAGGAAGGAGAGGCGGATGAGCGGGCTTTGCAGGAATTCCTGAACCAGGCGCTCAAGGCCCTTCGACCGGCGGTTCTATTCGATACATTCCCCCACCCGGACCCCGAGCAACCCCTGCTTTCGCCGATGCCTGGACTGGCCTACAGTCTGGTGCTCGCGACATTGGGACCCAAGCTCGCCGCGTTTCGCGGCCAAAACGAGATTACGGGAATCCCTGGCTCGGCCTTTTGGCCCGCGATCGAGGAGGTCGCTCTCGAGGAGACCGTCCGCTTCGCTACTTCGTTGCTTGAGGGCGACGCGGCGGGCGAGTCCTGCGAGTTGAGCCCCTTAGTCAAGCTCTCGGAGGCTCCCGCCATGGAGGCGGTCTTGCGCAAGCTCGATAGCGCCAAGATCGGGGTCAGCCTCATGAACGGAGCCATCGAACCCTCCGCGACCTGCGCCTTTTCCTTGAGTTGGCTTTCTAAGTCGAAGAGCAAAGGCAAGGCCCGTCAATAACCGCGCGTTGCCGGCGCGGATCGGGAGGTTTGTTAGCGTCGCGTGCTGAGAGCGATTCTCCTCCTAGAGAACATCCTTTTCATACCCGTAGGGCTGCTGTGGCTGCTGCGCTTCGCTCTTTCGCCGCGAGCCAGCCTTCTGCGGAATTTGGGTTCGGAGCTGGCGGAGCGTCTGGGCCGAACGGCTCCCGGGACCTTTAGCGACCTGGGGCCCTCCCCGCCTCTATGGATCCACGCCGCCTCGGCGGGCGAGGTCCTGGCCGTTTCGCCGTTATTGAAAGGCCTCAAGTCGCGTTTCCCGGGACAAGCGCTGGTGCTCAGCGTCAACACGGCGGCGGGACGCGAGGCGGGAAGGCGGGCCGGCGTGGCCGATCGGGTGGTCCTGGCCCCCGTCGACTTCTATCCCGCGGTCATGGCTTTTATCAGGCGGCTGCGGCCATGCGCCTTGATACTGGTCGAGGCCGAATTGTGGCCGCAGATGATCCAAGCGGCCGTTTCGGGCGGCTTGCCGGTCTATCTTGTCAACGCCCGCCTGTCGCCGCGGGGACCCTGGACCTTGAGCCTCCTGCGCTGGGTGTTGGGACCCTCGTTGGGCTGCCTGACCCGTATCGTGGCGCAGACCGAGGAGGATGCCGCGCGCTTTCGGCGTTTGGGAGCCCCGGCTTCGGCCCTGACGGTGGCGGGTAACATGAAGCATGATCAAGAGATGGCCATCCCCAATCCCGCTGTATCCGAACGCCTGGGCCGATTGGCTTGGACCGGAGATCCTCTATTCGTCGCGGGAAGCACGCATCCCCGCGAGGAGGAGATGCTCGTGGAGGCCTTTCAGCGGGCTCGAGCCCGATTCAAGCATTTGCGGCTGGCCATGGCTCCCAGGCACGTGGAACGGGCGGGGCAGGCCGAGGTGATGCTGCGCTCCCGCGGCCTGCGGGTGGCTCGCTGGAGCCAAGAACGGCCGGGGGAATCGGGCGCGGAGGTCCTGCTCATCGACGCGATGGGCTTGCTTTCGGGGTTTTATGCCCTGGCCTCTATCTCCTTTGTCGGAGGGACCTTGGTGCCTGTGGGAGGGCATAATCTTCTCGAGCCCGCGGTCGCGGGTTCCCCGGTGATTTTCGGCCCTCATGTCTCGCATCAAGTCCATGCCGCGGATCAGCTTCTCAAAGCCGGCGGCGCTTTCGTGGCCGCCGACGCGGCGGAGCTGGCCGGCCGACTGGAGCGGTTGCTTTCGGATCCCGCCGCCGCGGCCGAGCACGGACGGCGGGCGCGAGCCACTGCGGAACGAATGCGGGGCGCCACGGCAAGGACCTTGGAGGCCTTGGAGTATCTTCTCATCCGTAAATGAGCCTGTTGCATAAACCAGCCTGATTTGGAAGAATTCTCGTACGAGCGCGTACGGAGAAACCAGCAATGGCCTACAACTTCAAGACGGCGGACCGAGAGACACCCTTCCTGATGCCGCCGA
>JACQPG010000004.1 GCA_016207665.1 Elusimicrobiota bacterium
CTTGAGGGTCCGGTAGTTGTCGTGGCACTTCACGCAGGAACCCTGGATCAGCGGCCCCTTGAGCAGGGGCTTCTCCCAGTTGTGGACGAAGCCGTGCGCGTCCTCGGACTCGGTGGCCAGGCCCTGGCCCTGATGGCAGACCGTGCAACCGTACTTGGAGAAAGGATGGTTCCTGCCCAGGGCATCGATCTGGGGATGGGATTTGTAAGGATGCTCCGTGAAATCGTTCTTGAGCGTGGGGGTGACGTACTCGTCCATGCCCACGTGGCAGGTGATGCAGCGGTCCACGCGCCCAAGATCCTTGGCTATGATCTGCTTGATCTCGAGGCCCGAGCCCCGCAGCTTCTTGGCCTCGGCCGCGAGCAGCTTGGCCTCCTCGCCGGAGGCCGCCGCCGCCTTCTTGTCCATGGCGTCGGCCGCCATGCCGAGATATCGCCTCTGATATTTTTTCCACTCGCGGTCGTAATCCATGGCGAAGGAAACCAGGAGCACGCCCACGACCGCGACGTTGGAGAGGATGAAAAGCTTTCGGTATCCCATTTAGATGTTCATGCTGATCTGCGGGATCGTGATCAGATACTTGATATCAAAGGCCAAGCGGGCGCACATCTTGAGCAAGACTCCCGTGGTGCAGATGACCAAGAACATCGTGACCAAATAGCGAGCCCAATCCAGATTGCGTATATGCCGCTGCGGCAGAAGGAAGCCGAAATAGAAGTGCAGATAGCCGAAAAAGAGCAGCCAGCCTCCCTGCAGCAGCGTCATCTTGCCGAGCAGCTTGCCCGCCGCCACGGCCAGGATCATGACGGCGAAGAAGGCGATGTGGGCCTTCTTGCTCTCGATCTCGGCCTTGATCATCTTGGGCAGCGCCATGGAGGCCGCGAAAGCGAGCCCGACCAGCGGCAAGCCCATCCAGATCGGGAACAGCGAGTCGCATGGAGGCTGTCCGGCCGCGGCCGGTTGGCCTGGCCAGGCGCAGTTGGGTATCACGGGGCCGAATACGCTCCACGTCGGCGGGGGAGCGGGTTTGGGGTCGAGCCAGGACTCCCAGGGCCAGTACCAGAAGAAGTTCGGCCCGCGGCAATAATACCCGATGTAGATGAGTACGAACCACAGCACCACTCCCAGCATGAATTGCGCGTTGGCGAAAGGCCGCTCCTTCCAAGTGTAATAACCTACGCCCTTGGGGTTGGTGTCGATGTAGGGCAACGCCATCAAGCCCACTATGATCAGATTGGGAAGGATCACTCCGGCGATCCAGGGATCGAAGTATACCAGGAGCTCCTGAAGACCGACGAAATACCAAGGGGCCTTGGAGGGATTGGGGGTAACGTTCGGGTTGGCCTGAACCTCCAGGGGAGCGTCCATTAGGATGCTCCACAGCATGATGAAGAGCAGGCAGCCGGCGGCCGCGATGTACTCGCGCTTGACCAGATGGGGCCACACCTCCAATTTCTCCTCTGCCGAGTTATAAGGCGCGGCCGAAAAGCTGTCCTTGCGCACCCGCCAGAAGTGGACGATGAGCAGTATGCCGACGAGCAGAGGCACCGCCACGCAATGCATGACGTAGAAGCGCAACAAGGTGTTCTCCCCCACCATGGTCCCGCCGAGCAGAACGAAGCGGATATCATTGTTGATCCGCATGCCCATCAGAGAGCCGAAGGGGCCCTCGTTGCCCAGGCCCGGACTGGCCGCCGCCATGTTGGTTCCAACCGTCACCGCCCATATGGCGAGCTGGTCCCAAGGCAGCAGATAGCCCGTGAATGAGAGGAACAAGGTCAACGTCAGCAAGAGCACTCCGACGCCCCAGTTGAACTCCCGAGGCTTCTTGTAGCTGCCCGTCAAGAAGACTCGCACCATGTGCGCTATCACGGCCACCACCATGGCCTGGGCGGCCCAACGATGCATGTTGCGGAACAATTTGCCGAGCGTGATGGCGAATTCAAGGTCCTTCATGTCCCGGTAGGCGAGGTCGATGGTAGGCCGGTAATAGAACATCAGAAGGACCCCGGTGACCGTGAGTATCAGAAACAGTACAAAGGAAATGCCGCCCAGTCCCCAGGTATAGGTCCATTCCAGGGCCCGCGGCCGCGCGCGCACGGGATGCAAGTGAAGCCACACATTGCCGATGATATGGGAAGCCCGGTCGCGTGGGGTGTCCTTCCAAACGCCCCCGCGGAACATGCTGCGCCAAATCTGGGAATCGAGTATCTCCTTCTTGACCTTCTCGACGTCGAGTGATGGGAGCATCAGGCGTACTCCACGAAGAACGGGGCTGTGTCGCGCTTGCCGGGCGTATTCTCAAGCACGGCCTTGTCGATGATCAAGTCCCCCGTGGCGGCCAGTTCGATCTTGGCCCGGAGCAACGGCTTGGGGGCGGGACCCGCGATCACATCCCCGCCTAAGTTGAAATTGGATCCATGGCACGGGCACTTGAAGCGGCTTTGATCCGAGAACCAGTTGGGCGTGCAGCCGAGATGGGTGCAGCGCGCCCATAAGGCGTAAAAACCCTGCTCGGTGCGCACGATCCAGACTCTCTGCTCATTGGCCCATTTGGTGGACACTCCCAGGTCGAAGCCCTTGGCGGGCCCCGCGTTGAATCGCTGGGACGGCTCGTAGATCACGTTCGGGAAGAAGAACCGCGCCGAGGCGGCGGCGGAGGCGCCTATGAAGCCGGCCAGCATGGTCCAGCCGAGCCAGAGAAAGTCCCCGCGGCTGACGGACGCGGCCTTGGCGGGAGCCGGCATCGCGGGACTGGCCGAGGTCGTCGAGTCTGACATAAGATGTCGTTACCGTGTAGAAATTATCAATTGTTTTTTTGACTGTCAAATTTCACGTCGAGGATGCGGAGTCCTCCGGCTCATCGGCTCGGAGAGATCGCGATCACTCCGCAACCGATGCGTCCGCCCGCGTTGCCCGAGGGCTGGGAAAAATCATCCTCCTTCTCGTGCAATATCACCGCCCGGCCCGCCACGGCGAATTTGCCGTTGGAAAGCGCGAGTTTCGGGATGACGATGGATACGGCGGCGCGGCCGTCCGGGCCGGCCTTGATGTTTCCCAGATCGCCGGCATGCGCCTTCTTGACGCCATCCTTGAGAACATGGCCGTGATGCGAGGTCCTCGGATTATAGTGATTGCCCGCCGCCCTTCCGGAGTCCTCGCAGCTGCCGAACTCATGGATGTGAAAGCCATGCGCGCCCTCTGGCACGCCCTTGAGTTCGGCGCTGATCTTGAGCCCTTCGTTCGTATCCTCGAACCAAACCACTCCCGAAATGGCAGATCCTTCGCTCGTACCCTCGATACGCGCCATGCCGGTTTCGGCTCCTGCGACTATAGCCCAAGAAAACAACGCCGCGAGTATCATTATCAGTTCCCCCCTATCGCCGCCTTGACGCTCTCGATAGCCCAGCGCTCCACGTTGGGGTGCGGCAGCAAGGTGCTGCCGTCCCAGCGATAGCGCTGGCCCTTCAAAATACGGCTGATACGGCTCTCTATTCCTCCGCGGGCGATGAGCAAGGGCACCACTATCGCCTCGCCGTCCTTGGAGGCCTCCGCCACCATCTTGCGCAGGGCGACGCTCGCCCTTTCCTTGACCTCGGCGGGAGAGTCGTCCCTGATGGTGGCCGCGAAGGCCGCCTTGAACCCGGCCTTGGATCCGACTCTCTTGGCCAGGCTCTCCATGGTCGAGAGCCAGACCGGATCGGCCTTATCGTCCACTGGGCCATGTCCGACCAGGATCACGGTCTCCCGAGACGGATCGCGGCTCAGGGTCTTGGCCCGCTCGGCAAGGATGTCGCCGATCAAGGGATGATCGTCCAGGGCCGCTGTCAAGAGGATCGGCAAATCGGTGGAAACCTGCCCGAGGCTGAAGCGATGTCCGTGCATGTGTGCGCTGTGAAACGCCATCGCGTCTCGCAATATCTGCGAAGGCTCGCGCTTCAGGCCCAGGACGTAGCGGGTGTGTTCCATCACTTCCGAGCTCGAATTGACGAATAAGGGCACCGCGATGACGCGGTCGACCCCTCGCTTTTCAAGCCGATCGATCGCCGCCTGTATTTGGGCCACGTCCGCCATGCCGAAGGCCACTTCGGCGGGCCAATTCCGATCGAGGCCGTCGCGCACGGCAGCCACGTCCTTGTTCCAACGGGCCTGGCCTCCATGCGCCAGCAAGAGCACGCCGGCGTTCTGCGCCCAAGCGGCAGAAGCCAGGACCGACATCGCGCAGGTCAAAAACGCACCGTTCATAACGCCTCCGAATGCCGCAATTCGGCGGCCTGGCCCGCGAACTCCCGGCGATCGCCAGCGCAGAACTCAGCCGCCTTCTCGTGGACCAGGGCTCGGGCCCTTTCCACCTCGCCGCCCCGGTTCCTCAGATTGTCCGCGACTATTCCCTCCAAATCCTCGAGTCGATATAGGTAGACATGCTCCAGCCCGTGCACCGACTCCTCCACATCCCTGGGCATCGCGATATCGATGAGGAAAAGGGATCGTCCCGAGCGCCGCCTCATGAGCTCCACGACCATGGCCCGGGTCACGATGGGCTCGGGCGAGCCGGTCGAGGCCACCACGATATCCGCCTCGACGAGCGCCGAAGGGAAGTCCTCCCAGCGCAAGGGCCGGGCGCTGAATCTTCCAGCCAACTCCACGGCGCGTTCCCAAGTCCTGTTGGCGATCGACAGGCGCATCACCTTGGAGCTCGACAAATGCGTGGCGGTCAGCTCGGCCATGGCTCCCGCGCCCAATATGAGGACGGAGCTTTGACTGAGATCCCCGAAAATCCTGTGCGCCAACTGCACTGCCACCGACGCGACCGAGGTCTGTCCCGCGGATATCTTGGTGTCGTTTCGGACTTTCTTGCCGACGAACAAGGCCCTCTGAAACAGGACATTGGAAGTCCTCCCGGTCATGCCGAGGGCCCGAGCCGCTTCATAAGCCCCTTTGACCT
Source organism: Elusimicrobiota bacterium (assembly GCA_016207665.1). Classification (GTDB taxonomy): domain Bacteria; phylum Elusimicrobiota; class Elusimicrobia; order UBA1565; family UBA9628; genus JACQPG01. The sequence continues at coordinate 4,946 of JACQPG010000004.1, forward strand.
GGCCCATGATCTCGGTTTCGCCTACCACCAATGAGTCCAAGCCCGCGGCCACCTCGAAAAGATGACGGACCGCGCGCGGGCCGCTGAAAAGATAGGCCTGCTCCGCGAGCTCGCTTCCCGCCATGTCTTCGAGCTCCGACAGAGCGCGACGCGCGCCCGGCGAGGATTCCGGGCGCCCGAGATAGACCTCGAAACGATTGCAGGTGGCCAACACCACGGCCTCCTCGAAACCGACGGATCTCAGACGGGCGTAGACGGATTCGACTCCCAAGGCGGCCAAACGCTCGCGCGCCCGCGACGAGGCGCTCCTATGGCTGAAGCCGACCAGCTCGACGGGGATCATCTCATTCATTCGACAAATAGCCGTGCAGTTCGCTCAGGAAGTTGACTCCCACGAAGGTGAAGAGCACCGAAGCGAATCCCACCATCGAGACGTAGACGGCCTTGCGGCCCCGCAATCCCTTGACGAATCTCATGTGAAGATAACCCGCGTAGATGAGGGCGGTGATCAGGGACCAAGTCTCCTTGGCGTCCCAGCCCCAGAATCGGCCCCAAGCGTTATAAGCCCAGACCCCTCCCATCAATATCCCGACCGTCAGGGTCGGGAAAGCGGCCACGATGATCTTGTAATTGAGATTATCCAGGTCCTCGATCGAGGGAAGGCGATAACAGAGCTCGGAAGGCTTGCGGGACTTGATCTGATGCTCCTGTATCAGCAGGGCCAAGCCCACCCCGAACGCGTTGCCGAAGGCGGCGTAGGCCGTCATCAGCACCATGGGGTGTATGTTGATCCAATAACTCTGGAGGGCGGGCACCAGACCGGCGATAGCCGGGTCGGCGAAGATCACGGCCGCTCCCACTCCGATAGCGGTCCAAGGCAAGACGAAAGCCCCCAGTATCCCGAGCCGGTATTCCCGCTCTATGACGAAAAACACCGCGGCCACCGCCAGGGCCAGATAGGACAGCGCGCCGAAAAAGGAATTGATCGGCAAGAAAAAGCGGTTCTCCGGTATCTGCCAGAAGGCGTGGAGCCGGAAGCCGAAGCTCGCCAAATGAAGCGCCAGGCCGATTCCCATCAAGCGCAGCATCCAGAGGCTCAGCCGCTCCTGTTTAGAGAACAGATAGCACAGGGCCAACAACGCGGCCACGGAATAGAACGCGAAGGTTCCTTTGATGAGGACGATTTCGGGATTCATGCCTTATGAGACCTCCAGCAGCGGATTGCGCGAAATTTGAAAGTCGGAGCAGGCCAAGGAAGATCCGAGGCGCTTGACCAGGCCTTGGAATTCCCTCTCGTATTCCTTCGGTCCCCGGGAACTCCAGCCGCCCAGCGTGATCCGCGCCTGGCCATCATCCGGCTCGACAAGCACCCAGAGCCGCCGCCGGTGAAGATAAAAGAGCGAAACGATGCCGGTCAGCCATAGAATGGCCCCGGTCAAGACTATCCGGTAGCCGGGATCATAGGCGACCTGGATACCGGAAAAGAGGACGGGATCTATGGCGACGATCTGAAAGGGAGGTTTGGGGGCATGATCCAACATTCCGTTCTCATCCTCGACGAAGCACAGCTCGGGGTTGTTCTCGAACAGCCAAAGAGGCGATGTCTTATGCGGCCCCGCGGTGAAGGAGAGACGGACCGCCGGATTCTGGAGGTCCAGCGACGCGGTATCGGCCTGGCCGTCCTTGATGGTGAAATTGGGAAGCATCATGTCGGCTTCCACGGTGAAAGGAGTGCCCTTGATCTTAACCCGCTTCTTCTGGGGCAGGGAAAGCTTCTGCGCGCCTATCTTCAGCGTCACGCTGCGGAACATCCCGCCGGCTCCCCATGAGGCCTGGTAAAATCGGACCCCGCCGATATCCAACGGGTCGTTGACATAAATGGTCTTGGCGCCGAGCTCCCGATCTCCCTGCTGCACGCGCATGACCGAGGAGAATATCTTGGGAGTCCTGGTGCCCTCGTAATACCTCACCGTGAACTTGTCGACGTACACCTCCCAATCGGGCTTGTTCTGCATGGCGCGGGAGCCGCCTTCGAGCACCGGGACCATCTCCACGAAGCCGAAAAGCCCCTTGACCAGCGAGCCTGCCAATATCACGACCAAGGCGATATGCGCGATATACGACCCCCAGCGCTGCAGGCCATGTTTGGTCGCCACGAAGGCCCCTCCGGAAGCCCCGCGGAACTCCGGACTGAGCCTATACCCCGCCTCCTTGAGCGCGCCTTCCGCCTTCCCAAAGGCGTCGTCGAAAGGAAGGTCCGAGCGTAGCAGCGCCTGATACGGCTTGAGCTTGAGAGCCGCCTCCTTGCGCGACAGCTGCCGTTCGATCTCCTCCTCGCGATTGATCTCCGGCGGCAACGCCACCATTCCCACGTCCGGAGGCTTGTTCCAAAGCTTGCAGACGATGATGTCAAAAGCCATCAACCCCAACATCCCCATGAACCACCAGCTTTGATAGATGTTGAATAGGCCGAAAAAGTCGAAGAGCTTGCTCCACTGCGGATGAGCCTGATGGAACTGACTTACCTTCTCAGGGACCTCGGGAACCTGGGGAAGAAGAGTGCCCACGGCCGCCGCCAACGCGATCAGCAGCCCAAGGAAGATATTGAAGCGGATTGAGCGAAGGAGCCTCATTTCGGCGGAGCGAACTCATTCTACTTTTTTTGCCCTGCCATTAAAAGGGATTGGTTTGCTATAATCGGCGACTCCTTCATGCTGAGCTTGCCTTTGGCCCTAGCCGCCGCCGCGACCGTACTCCCCTCGCCGGAGCTGGAAATATCCCGCGCTTTCCAGAGAGCTCAAGCCGAGGTTCAAGCGATCCGCCGGGACGAGTCGCGGGATCCGGATCGCTGGAAGTTCCCCTCCGAGGGCGGCCGCAACAATCTCTTCTTCTGGGAATTCAAGTACTTCAGCTTCCGCGGGGAAACTGTCTCGGGGAACATCGCCTTCTTCACGGTGGCGCCGTTCTGGAGCGGCAAGATGATCGCCCTGGCGCATATCTATTCGAACGGAGAGATGCAGTCCTACCGCAAGATCGTCGACCTCAACTGCGTCAAGGGCTCGCCCCGCTCCGCGTCCTTGACGCTTTGCGGCGGCGATGGCATCGAAGCCTTGGCGCCGGACCGCTACCGCCTCACGCTCAAGGTCGGCGGCGTGCAATGGCTTCTGGAATTCGCCTCGACCGGAGGCCCTGGGCGGCTGCACAGGACCCCCTTGGACGGCCGGCTGGTCTGGGAGATGTTCTGGCAGCCCGTGTTCATCAGGGGCTCGGTGAGCGGGACCATCCAGAGCGGCAGGGAAAAGGTCATGCTTTCGGGCGCTCCCGCTTATCACGACCAGAATTGGGGCCGGTGGAATCCGGCCAAACATCCCTATCGCTGGCTGCGATTCTCCGGAGTCGACTCGGAGGGCGAGGAGGTGGATCTGCTGCTCGCCGACTTTTTCGAGAACAGCTCGGACCATTCTTCCGCTCTCATCTTGCTGCGCCAAGGCAGCTCTCGCACTTTCAAGCGCGGGCAATACGATTTCAAGGTCGACTCCTGGGGTCGGGCGCCGACCCTGCGGTTCAGCCTTTACGACGAGGGCGAGAACGTCGAGATACGCAAAGTGGATTCTTCGTTCACGACGGGGGATCACAACTTCCCGACGGCGTTCTCCCTCAAGACCAAGGACCATAGCCTGGAGCTGACGGCGACGACGCTGGTCAACGCCGCGACCGGACCCGACATCCCGGTGATTTGGAAGGGGCTCTTCAAGGATTTCATCATCGATTTGCAGCAGGCGCGGGTCACTCTGCGCTTTCAAGACAAGTCCGGGAAGGTCAGGCACGCCCAAGGCTTCGCCGAGTTCCAGACCGTCACTCGCCCCGACTGAGCCCTATTCGAGCCAGCCGCGCTTTCGCCGGCGCCCCGACTCGTCGGCGCCTATTTCCCGTCGCTCCTGTTCCCAATGCTCTTTCTTCCTGAGCACCTCGACCCTTGAGACCGAGCCGCCCAATCCGAACTCGATCTTATAGCCCGGAAAATCGGGGCCGATCCTGGCTCGAAAGCGCCTGAGAAAGTCCACAGGCTCCCCGGTCTTGGAGAAGATCAGCGCGACGATCCAGGGTCCTCCATAACGATCGACCACGGTCTCGTACGCCGCCACCTGCCCGGCCTTGCCTGCGCCGGCCTTCCTGGCGCGATCGAGCAGCCTTTCCCAGTCCACTTGGGGCTGGAGGTCCAGGCGTTCGAGCAGCTCGCAGTCCTCCTGGTCGATGGGAGGCGCGCAATGGAAGCTCGTGATGCTGCCGACGCGCTCGAATCGGAAGTTCCGCCCCCCCACCCTCAACAAGCGAATCTCTCCCTCTCTGTTCTGCGCCCAGAGCAGAAGCGCCAGCCACGCGATGCCCTTGATCATGCTTCGTCGCGGCTGGCGGCCAAAGCGCCCAAAAGTATCAGGACTCCCCCAGAAGCGCTCCAGGCGGTGAATGCCTCTCCCTGCCAGAGCGAACCGAGAAGCACTCCCACCAGGGGCTGGAGGAAGACGAAGCAGGCGAGCTTGGAGGCCGGGACCATCTCGAGCCCCTTGCTCCAGGCCAGCGTGCCCAGGAAGGTCACGCCGATGGCCAGGAAGGACACGGCAAGAAGCGCCTGCCCGGAGACCCTCAGATGGCCCACGTCGAGCCCCGCGAGCGCCGATAGGGCCAAAGCCGCGAGGGCGAACACGATAGCCAGCGCGGTGAAGGTCAGCGAGTCCACCTTGCGCAGCACTGGTTTCCCTATCACGGAAAAGAGAGCCCAGAGCACCCCGTGCAGGAACAGCAACGCGTCTCCCTTGAGCCGTGGGGTCAGCTGCGCGTCCCATGGCCAAGCTTGAAGCACGATCAGGGAAGACCCCGCAAGACCGAGCGCTATGGCCGTGGTCTTGAGCACGGTCATCATCTCTCCGAGGAAAACCGCGGACAAGAGCACGATGGCCACGGGCTCGACGCCGATGAGAAGCGAGGCGTTGGTGGCCGTGGAAAGGCGCTGTCCCGCGGTACCCACGAGCAGCGGCGCCGCATAGCCCAGGATTCCCACGGCCGCCACCCTAAGCCAATCCTCGGGACTTAGATCCAGTCCCTTGACTCTCCGAGCCAGGATCGGGAGGAAAAACGGGACGCCCAGGGCCGTTCTCCAAAAGACCAGGCCGGTATCCGAGAAGCCCTTGAGAGCGTAGGCCGTCGCCAAATAGGAGGCTCCGCCCAGAACGTTCGCAGAAACCAGGAAGAAAAGCGCGCGATAAGACACCGAATCAGGCCGACGGGGCCTTATAGACGTAATCGCCCTTGCGGCACTTATCGTTGACTTTGATTCCCACCGCGTCGCCGGGGTTGGCCTGGCTGACGCTCTGATGGCCTATTTGCATGGACTCGACGGCCTGGGACAGATCCGTGGTATGTCCCCGGACGTGTATGTGCTCGCCTACGGCCAGCGGCTGTTCCAACACCAGGGCGATGACGTTGATATGTCCGTAATAATCCTCGACGATCCCCAATTTGATCTCGCCGGCGATGGGCTCGCGCCAGGGAAGCGCCGCGGCATGAGCCTCAGCCTCAGCGGCCGGCGCTGGCGCCTTGCGAGCCTTCGCGCGGCCCTTGGGCTTGGGCCTCGCCTTGGCCTTGGAACGAGCCGCCGTCTTGCGGGACTTCTTGGCCTTGCCGCGCGCCTTCGCCTTCACTTTCGTTTTCATTTTCTTCTTCGCCTTCGCCACAATCCCTCCGGTCGCTACCGTTTCATGGTCTCAGCAGCCAGACGCCGGTCACGATCAAGCCCGATCCTATGAGCTTGCGCGCGGTCATCGGCTCCTTGAGTATCAACCAGCCGAACAAGACCACGATCAAGGGCCAGGAGCCCATGATCGGAGTCACCTGGGAAACCTCGGAAATCCGTATCGCCGTGTAGGCGAAGATCTGGCCTATCACGCTGGCCAATACCCCTGCGATCAGAAATCGCAACGCCAGGGGCCAGCTTAGAGCCGCCCAGTCCCCGGCCGGCACGAATGCCAGAAGAGCGAGCGAGCCGAAAAAGGCTCCTAGGGTGCGCAGGAACAGGCCGGCCGGCAGGGAGACTTGGGCCAGGCCCTGCTTTTCGAAGATAGGCGCGATCCCCCACGCCAAGGCGGCCAATAGCGCGCTGGTATAAGCCGTCATCGGCTCATTAGGCCACTTTTGCGCTTACCGGTCAAGCCGCCGTTCGGCGTGTTTGGGCGTGGGCAGGAGCTCGAGCTAGGCGCCGATCCAGCGCAGCTTGCTCATCCAGACCTCGACGCGGCGGTTGCGCGTGCGGCCTTCCGAGGTCTCGTTGCTGGCGATCGGGTTCTTGTCCGCCATCCCCTTATGGCGGAGTCGGGCGGGCTCTATCCGGTGATCGATGAGGAATTGATACACCCGCAAGGCCCTTTCTTCGGAGACCCGGACATTGAAGGGCGTGGCGCCCTGATCGTCGGCATAGCCCAGCACATAGACGGGGCGGTTGGGATGGTTGGCCAGGAAACTGGCCAAGGCGTCCAATATATCGGGAGCCTGCTCGGAAAGCTCGGCGCTGCCGCTCGGGAAGATCAGGCGCGGCAGCCGGATCACCACCTTGCTGTCGTCCTCCGAGAGCAGGAAGGCGTGCCTGCGAAGGGATTCCAGATCCGGAGAAGCCATGAAGGAGAATTTCTCGGCGGCCGTCTCGAGCTTGAGGCCCGATGAGAATGACGCGGACAGCCTGGCGTGATAGAACCCGTCCTTGATCACGCGCCCGTCATGTCCGATCCCGATCCAGGGAACGCTTTCCGGGATCGGCCCTCGAGCGACGAACCTCTGCACCAGTCTCCGGGAGGAGTCCTCGACGCGCAGCTCCCAGTTTTCGGGCGTCTCGATGCTGCGTCCCCGAAAAACCACCAGCTCGCGCAGAACCTCCCCCATGTCCAAATAATAACTCTGCACCCTGAGGCCGATCTCGGCCCAGGCCGCGGTCGCACCGCTCAAAAACAATGACGCCGCCAGGACAAGGCGAAGACTTCTCATATTCCCTAATATAATGGCGCGTCCCGGAAGCGGCTTCAAGAACCATCTCAAAAAATCATTGCTTTTTAATCGTTCTTTTACCGGTTTGCAAGCATTCTGCAAGGATCAATGGAGGCCGCTACCGCCGCGGATGCGATAGCCGTGTCCGCGCACGGCTTCGATCAGACCTTCGGCTCGGGGCCCCAGGCGGCTCTTAAGCCGGCTGATCGCCACATCCACCTCGTTGTCCTTGACCGCGTTGTTCCAGACTCGATCCACGAGATAGGCCCGAGCCAGCAATTGTCCCGGCTTGCAGGCCAGCTCGGCCAGCAGCCGGAACAGCGTATCCGGCAGGTCCTCGATCATGCGGCCATGGACGCGGACCCTATGCTCGGCCAGGTCCAGCTCCAGCGCTTCCCCCACACGCAGAATGCCCGAGGCCGTTTCGCTCCTGCCCCGTTTGAGCACGGCCCTGGTCCAGCGATAAAATTCGTCGAAATCGCGGATCGGCTTGGCCAAGAAGCAGTCAGCTTTGTTCTCCACCGCTTCGATCTGGGATTGAGTGGAGGTCCTGGCCGTCAAGATCATCACGGGGATGGCGCGGGTGCGAGGGTCGCCCTTGAGCTCCGCGCAGACTTTCAGGCCGTCGAGATCGGGCAGGCCGAGGTCGAGGATCACGAGACCGGGCTTGAGCTTGCGCGCCTCGGACAGTCCCTCCCTGCCCCGATGGGCGACAAAGACCTCATGGCCCTGGCTCTCCAAGAACTCGCGCAACAAGGCCGCCACATCCACGCTGTCTTCGATGATCAAAACGGGAGCAGGCCCGTCCATGCTAGAACGAGTACGAAAGGCCGACCAGGGCGCTGGAGATCTCGTAGTTGTAGCGGAAGGTCTTCTCGTAGCGCATGTTTGACTGGGAATGGCTCACGGTCAGTTGGCTGACGGCCTTGAATCCCGCTCCTATCGGGACGCCCAGGTCGGCGAGGAAGGAGCTTTGAGTCAGGCGCACCGTCTGTTCTGTATAGGAGCCCGAGCCGACCTGGGCCAGGCGGGTCAGATAATCGCGCTCTATCCAAAGGTAGGAGAGCGAGGCCTCGACCCGCCTCTCGCCGATCGCCAGCGCGATCCGGGGCTGAACGCTGCGCTCCTCGTAAGAGTAATAATCCTTATTGAAAAGATTGAGCTCCGCGTCATAGTGGTTCTGGTTGGAACGGTAGCGCGACAGCATCACCTGGACCGAAAAGAGGCCGGCCACGGAGGAGCCCAGGCTTCGGCCGTAATAAAAGGTCCCCGAGGCGGATTTGGAATCATCCTGGCGCTTCTCGGCCGAGAGCCCCCCGCTTTCGACCACCACGAACTGCTCTGGATAGGAACGTTCGGTCAGATTGAGGGCCAGCCGGGCGGCGCCGCCCTCGAAGGGAAGAGGAACCGTGCCCGACAAGGTCCCTGAAAGATTGCGGCTGTCCAAGGTATGACCTTGGGATTGTTCCCTGCCTAGGCTGCCGCCGAACTGACTGGAATCCAGCGAGGAGTAATTAGGGAAGCGTATCTCGTAATAGTCGAAGCCCGCCCCGACCTTATATTGGCCGAAGGCCCTTTCCAGCTCCACGCCGGCCGAAGGCTTTCGATAATCGAAGAGTCCCTTGCCCCAAGTCTCGTCCTTGGTTTCGCGCAGCATTTCCCAACGATAGCCGGCCGAAGGCTTGATCTTGAACTCGCCCACGCGCCAGACGCCCTTGACGCTGACGGAATGGCTCTGGCTGTCCTGGAAGAGTTGGCTTCCCCCTAGCAGCTCGGCCGCGTTCTTGCTGCCCTGATACTTGCCGGAATAGGTGGGGATCAGGGCCAGGCGATCCGACAGTTTGACCGCGGGCGTGAACTGCAGGGAGGCGTTGCCTTGCCAGGAAGTGGCTCGCCCCTGTTGATACGTCTGTCCAAGGAGGAAAGCGCTGTCGAGCAGGGGCACCCAGTCGAGGGCCCGGACCGGGATCGCGCCCAGCAACACCGCCGATGCCCAAAAGGGAGAGCTCCTCATGGACGGCTCCGGCGCCCGAAGCGATAGCCCAAGCCGATCAGGTGGGCTTGTCCCAGCTCCCCTCCGGCATGTAGCGCATAGTCCACCTCGATGGCCCGATAGCGCAGACCGAAGCCGGCCTTCAGGTTGGATAAGATGCCCAGATCCGGGGTCTTGGTATTGGCCCCGGCCCGCAATGAAAGCGACAGCTCCGGGGCCACGCTCCAGGTATATTCGCTGCCGAAGGCCATGAAGGACGGCTGATAGAGCGGATAGATCAAGTCCGCGGCCAGCCGCCAGCCGGGCGAGGGCGTCCATCCGAAGCCCGCCGCGATCTGGGTCGGCAACGGATCGCTCTCCTGCTCGTACTTGAGGCTGCCCCCGATCTGCCGGCCGGAAGCGGCCGCGACCCACTCATCGTTGATCCTGTAGCGCGCGCCCAGATCGAAGGTCGAGGTACGGGCGCTTTCGACGATCTCGGAGTCTATGAAGCGATAGGTCCCGGCGATCTCCACGGCCTTGAAGAATGTCGCGTAACTCAGCCCATAGACCGTATCGTCGGGCCCGAAGCCTCCCGTGGAGTTGCCCGCGATATCGCGCCCGTCCAGGCTGCCGTAGCCCACATGGTGATAGATCAGGCCGAAATGATGCGGACCGCGGCTGAGCCCATAGCTGAGGAAATCCGATCGTATGGATTCGAACAAGAAGGCATGCGTGAAATAGACCTGCTGGTCCGCCACCCCGTGCAAGGCGACCGGATTGAACGTCACCGCTCCCGCTCCGGAGGCGAGGGCTTGGCCCGCTTCCGCGAAGGCGGCCGAGCGCACGTCCAATGGGAAGCTGAGGAACTCGCCGGTAGGCAGCTTGCGGGCCCATGCCTGCCCCGAACTCGCGAGCATCAAGACCGCGAAAGCGAGCGCCCTCATCTCTGCACCGCGAACTTCACCGTTCGCTTATCCTTTCCTGATCTGAACACGGCGAGATAGACTCCGCTGGGCAACCTGCGGCCCTCGCTGTCGGTGGCGTTCCAATTGAGCACGCGTCCGGTGGCGTCGGCTTCCAGCTCGCGCAGCAGTCGGCCGGAGACCGAATAGATCCTGACCCGCGCGCCGGCGGCCAGATCGCCGAAATTGATGTTCGAATGCCCCTGGGAGGGCCGGAAGGGGTTGGGATAGGCGAATCCGATATCCACGCCCGCCTGGGGGCTGACCGCCATGATTTGGAAAAGCGAAAAGTGATTCGTGGCGCCGGTCACGGTCCGCGCCGCGGTATCCACTCGGGAATCCAGGATCACCCAGCCCGCGCCGCTGTCGTAGCGCGCCAGCCTGAGGTGATCGGGATTAAGCCCGGGAATATCCGAGGCGGCATAGCCCATGGAGATGGTGACGGGCAGAGCCGGCTGAAATCCGCCGGCGGAGATCGATACGCCCAGGCCGGTTCCCTTCATGGAGCCGGTGACGGCCGGAAGGCTCGCTGAATTGGCGACGCTCACCTCGAGGGTCACCGAGGCGGCGAAGGCCCCGGCCGGCACCGAGACCGAGACCGTGGCTCCCGAGGCCAAGGTCGCCCTCACCGTGGTGCTCGAGCCGGCCCCCACCGTCGCGTAGGACGGAACGCCCAGGGCGTAGATGCCGTTGGGATCGGAGACCTGCACCTGCATGCTGCGGTTGGACAGATCGGGAAGGTTCGTGCCGTCGAGCACCATCTCGAACACCGATCGGGCGCTGTTGAGCTTGAAGACCCTGAGCACCGAATAAGGAACCAAGAGGCTGCTCGGGCCGATGGAGCCCACCGTGACCCGGCTCGAAGCGTCGATATCGAAGGGCAATTCCAGGGTGACGAGCCGCGAAGCGCTCCCGACAGAGCTATTCGGATCCGAATCCCTGACCGCCGTGAACTTGGCCGTGAAGGTGGAAACGAAGGTCTCGGGATTCCTCGCCATGGCGGCGGTCGCCTGCGCCACCTCGGCGGCCGGGATCTCCCCGGACTTCTGTATGGACAGGCGTATGTTGAAGCCATAGGCGTTGCCCGGGATCACGGCCCTGATCTTGGAGTCGCCGAAATGGGCGATGGTGCCTCCTGAGGAGCCGATCAAGATGGAGTTGTAGACGGTGGTGTCGGCCGTCAACGCGGAAAGAGAGGCCCGTATCACGTTAGCCTGCGAACTCGCGGTATTGGTGCTCGAGAAGAAAGCCTGCGCCTGGCCCGAGGCGTTGCTGACCGCGGCCGTGCTGGAGGAGGCGGCGGACAGGGCGGAGGCCGAGGCGGCCACGGTGCCGGAGCCAGACAGCACCGTGAAGGTCACGGTCGAACCCTGCAAGACGTTCGAGAACGCGTCCAAGGCGGTGGCCGTGAGAACCGAGGGAACGCCCGCGATGGTCGACTGGGGATTGGCGGCCAGCGTCAGGCTCGCGGGCGGGCCCGGCTGTATGGTCATGGACGAGGAGTAACTGGTGACGTTGATGGCCGAGTCTGAGGCCCGAAGCTTGATGCCTTCGGCCTTGGTATAGGTCTGGAAAGCGCTGACCCCCAGGCCGGAGGCCAGATTCAAGCTGGTCACGCCCAGCACTCCCCCTCCCGCCACGGTGATCGCCGAGGCATTGACGGCCGCGAGATTCACCGTCCCGTTATAACCCAGCACCTGTTCGTTGGAGCCGTCGCGGGCGACCACGATGATCTGGAAGCTGCTCCCCGCGGTGGTCGCCGTCGGGACCGTGATCTCGAAGGAGGAAGGGCCGATAAAGGCGATGGGACTCGATATGCCGACTCGGCCGCTCTCGTCGCTGACCCGGAGCTGTATGGTCTCGATCTTGTTGTAGCTCTGGGCCGAGACAGTCACCTGGGTGCTGCCTATAGGAAGCTCGACATTGTCATCGCCCAAGGAGCCGCTGCCGGAGATATTCGTCCCGCTCAACACCGACTGGATGCTGAGCGAGCGGGCCAGCGAGTAGGTGACGGGAGCGCTCGAGGCGTCGCGCGCCACGATATCCATGGAGAAGGGCCGCCCCACCGTGACCTGGCTCGGGACGCTCACCGCGTAATGATTGATGGTCAGGGCCGGGGCGGTCACGGTCATGGAGCTCGAGACCCCCGAGACGCCGAGATTGGAATCGGTGGCCTTGATGCGTATGCCCTCGCCGAAATTATGGCTCTGATTGCTGATCGTGACCTGCCCGGAGGCGGGCATGTTCACGTTGGTGACCGAGAGCTGTCCGGTGGCGGCCTGCCCCGTGCTGTTCCAGACCACCGGAGTCAGGGACAGGGTCGCGCTATAGCCGAACACCTGGGTGCTGCCCTGCACCGCCGTGATCGTCACTGAGAAATTCTGGCCCGCCACCGAACCCGTGGGCATGGTGATCAAGAAGTTATCGGGCCCCGTCACCACCACCGTGGTCGAGGTGCCGACCTTGGTGCCGGGCGAAGTCTGGGCGGCCTTGATCTGTATGGACTCGATCTTGTTATAGGTCTGATTGGCGACGGTGCCGGTGCCGTTGGAAATGCCTACCGAGGTCACGCCCAACGAGCCGCTGCCGGCCACCTGCGTCCCGCTCAAGAAGGGCGAGAGATTGACCGTGACCGGCCCCGCGCTGCCCGGGAAACTGGGCAGGCCCGAGCCATACTCGTTGCGGGCGTAGACCTTCATCTCGAAGGGCACCCCGATCGGCGTCGAGGTCGGCACCTCCACCGTGAAATGATCCAGGGCCTCGCCCTGGATGAAGATATCGGAGCGGAATTCCTGGAAGTCCAGGCAGCGCACGGCCACGGTGAAGGTCGACTTGGCGACCGTAGAATCGGCGGAAGCCGAGGAATACCGGACCGTAGCCAGGCCGTTGGCGTCGGTGAGCGCCACCGAGCCCGTGGGCGAGGCCAGGCCGCTGAGGACGTGGAATGCCACGCTCACCGAGCTCACGGGATTGTTGAACGAATCCCTGACCGAGGCGGTCACGGTGACGTTTCCGCCCGGCACCAGGACCTGGCTCGAGACCGTCACGGTAAAGGTCGAGGCGGCCGAATCGTCGTAGATTCGCAGCCTTTGGCCGTCGAATTGGAAGAGATTCGCGGCCGTGGGCACGATCTGCCCGCGGCCCTCATCGACAGGCAGCAACAGGGACCAACGGTGGGAGCCGTTGCTGGTCTCGAAGGCCGCGATCCCCTGGAAAGTCCCCGTGCCGACGCGCAAGCCCTGGAAAGAGGCAATCACGAGATTGCCCGCCACGGTCAACGGCGCGAAGCTGCTCGCGCACATGATTCCGCAGCTATGGATGTTGCGCCCTCCCGGAAGAATGGTGCTCAGGTCCACGCTCCAAAGCACGTTGCCAGTGGTCCCGTCCAAGGACACGATGGATCCATTGATCGTATTTGCGGCGCTATTGGACGTCGTGACGAATATCTGGTTTCCGGAGATGGTGGGCGGCAAGCTGGTGTTGAGGTAGTCTAGATTCTGGTTCCAGCGCACGGTCCCGTCCTGGTTATAGCCGCGCAAGGCCCCGTTGCCCGTGGCGCGGACCACCACCACGGTGCCGTCCAAGGTCACGCCCAAGAGCTCGGCGTTGACGGCGGCAGCGCTCCAAGCGTCTATCTGCGTCGCGGGATTGAGGGCCTCGACATTGCCGCCCGTATCCGCTTGATAGAGTTTTGTGCCATCTGGACTGAGTGAGCCGGTCCCGGTCCCCTGGCTGCCGCCCACGCCCACCACCTCCCAATTGGAAGCCCCATCCGAGGTGAATGAAGTGATGCAGGAATTGCTCCCGCTGGCGCCGGGATAATCGCTGTGCATGTAATAATGATTGCCGTCGTTGGCCAGCAAGGCGCTGCCCGCTCCAGGCATCTCTCCCAGATCGTTGCAGATGCGGGTGGTCGAGCCGCCCCAAAGAAGACTTCCGTCAGCCGTGCTCAAGGACACGGCATAGCGCGTGCCTAGCGCCGTGCGGGTGGTGACCAGCACCTGCCCGTTGCTGGTGACCGCGGGCTGCACGTCGCTTTGCCCCCCATGCGGCACCTCCCAGCGCTTGACGCCGGTCGCGCTCAATGAGACCACGGAGGAGCCGCTCACGACATAGATGGCGCCGTTGCCATCTATGGCCAAGCCGTTGCTTGAGCCGAAGCCGCCCTCGACTAGGTTGTAATAGCGCAGGCGCGGACGCGCCGGGCCCGTGAACGTGTTCGAGCTGGTGTGTTGGGGGTTGTTCCGGAGTTGCGGCCAGGGACTATTGGCGGGGCCGGCCGCGGCCCAGGCCAGCTGCGACAGAAGGGAAAGCAGGGCGGCCGTCACTGTATCACTCCGGAGTTGATGAGTATCTTCGGCTCGATCACGAGGTCGATCTTGCGGCCCTGGAACTCGGAGGCGTAGATCACCTGCTGAAAATTGAACTTGAGCAGGGTGCTCTTATAGGTCGCTCCATTGGTGACTCCGCCGAAATCGCGGGGCGAGGCGATCTCTCCTTCGTCCGAGATGATATAGGAATCGTAGATCTCATAGGAGCCGTTGCTGTAGGAAATGGTGGCACGGTCATGGAGCTTGTCGGCCCCGCCCGGCTGCGTGACCGCGCTGGGCCGGTTGGTCTGCTCGCAAGCAAGGGTCGCGCAAGTCACGCCGCCCAGCCCCGCGCCGCCGAGAATGCGCGTGTTAAATCCCGTGGCGGTATAGTCGTAGGCCGTGATATCGGTCACTCCCGCGGCCGGCTGCCAGCCGTATTTTTCCGCGCCGTTGACGCGATAGGAGTAATTATTGAAAAGAGTCTGCCAGAAGCCCGCTCCCGCGGCAACGGTCTGGAAGGAATTGCTGCCCGGATCGTAAAGCACCGTATCCTCGGCCAAGGGAGTGTTGACCAAATGGCCGCCCGTTCCCGTCTCCTGGATCGAGTCGATGGTGTTCGATCTTCCAGTCTCGAAGGAGGTGACATAATAATCGGGGGCGGATCCCGTCTTGCCGTTGAGATAGCGCAAAGCCGGCGCCAGGACCACGGGCAAGGCCTGGTTGAATGTCGCCTGATAATAAAAATAGTCGAAACGGTCGGAGCGCTGGTTGAGCACCACGAACTTGAACTGGTCCGCCGCGGGACGCACGATATATTCCTCTATACGGACCCGCTTGCCGAAGGCATCGACGAGGGTCTTGCCCTCCTGATATTCGGCGCGCCTGGCCTCCACGGCGGCCGCTGCCTGCACCGCGTCCTTGCCCAGGCCCAGGGCGACCTCCTGGCTGGCCTCCTTCTTGAACTCCTGAAGCGTGAGAGTTCCCCGCGCCGGGGCCGCGGCGGGACGCGAGCCCTGCCGGCCCGCGGGAAGCTCCAGCGGGCGGTCCGGGATCACGATCAGATTTCTCAGGCCGCGTCCGTCGCCCAGCTCCACTTCCTCGCCCAGGGCGGTGCGAACTCCCACCAGACCCGAAAGCACCTCGATGCGCACCTGCCGGTTGGAGTCGACGTCGACCAGGAACTCGGTGCCTCGCACCGAGCATACGGCAGTAGGAGTCTTAACCGCGAATGATCGACCGAAGCTTTTTGCCACCCAAGCGCGCATGGCTCCCGCGCTTAGGAAAAGCTGCACCGCGCTCTTGCGCGCCTCTTCCATGGTAAACACGGCATTGGGCCCGAGATTGATCTTGGAGTCGTCCGGCAGGCTCAAGGCTGCGGCGGAGGCCGCGCCCGTGCGGATACTTTGCCCGGGAGCGATCACCCAGGGAGCGCGCGGCACGCGCTGCCAAGGACCCGAAGGCTTGTCCGCGATCTCGACCACTCCCTGGATTTCCTGCAGGGCCGGCTCCGCCGCCGCGGCCATGACCATCAACAGCGCCCAGCCCATAATGAGGAAGGAGCTCGGGCGGATCACGGGCTGGAGTATAAGGAGCGTTCAAAAACTTGTCAATGACCGGCCCATAAAGCCTCGTTTTTGTATAATTCGTGTCTCAAATGGATAAAGAACATCGTCCCTTCGCGGCCGAGGGCTATTGGGCCGTCATACTGGGCGGCTCCTCGGGTTTCGGGCTGGCCACGGCCAAGCGCCTGGCCAGGGCCGGCATGAACATACTCATCGGCCACAAGGACAAGGAGGGCCTGGTCGATACCGTGATCAAGCCCCATTTCGATGAGATAAGGGCCCGCGGGGTCAAGCTCGTCACCCATAACGCCAACCTCTTCGACGAGGACGAGCGGGGCATGGTGTTCGAGAGCATCTCGGAAAACGCGGGACCGGGCAAGGTGCATCTTTTCATGCACTCGATCGCGGCCGGGGCTTGCAAGCTGATCACCGAGGATAAGACGCCAGACTTCAAAGCCCAGGCGCTCAAGGGCCTCTCCGAGGCGCTCAAAGCCCAGGGCGCCAACGTCAGCGCGGAGGCCCTGGGAAAGGCCGCCAATCACGCCTTCCATGAGCTGCGCTGCGACGCGCTCTATACCCTGGCCGACAGCAAGATCCCCTATCGCGAGGAGCTGCTCAGCGAGGAGGATCTGCAGCGCACCGTCTGGATGATGGGCTACGATTACATGCTTTGGGGCCGGGAGCTGTGCAAGGAAGGCCTGCTCTCCCCCTCGGCCAGATTGGTGGCCATGACCTCCGAAGGCAACGAGGTGGCCTGGAAGGGTTATGCCGCGGTCTCCGCCGCCAAATGCGCGTTGGAAGCCTCGTGCCGGGCCATGGCGGTCGAGCTGGCGCCCTACGGAGCCCGCTCCTATGTGGTGCAGGCCGGCATCACCGACACCCCGGCCGGCAACGCCATCCCCAATTTCGACCTAATGAAGGCCCAGGCCCGGCTGCGCAACCCTTTCCACCGGCTCACCACGCCCGAGGACGTCGCCGAGGCCATCTATTCGCTCTGCCTGCCTTCCTTTAATTGGGCCAACGGCACCGTGATCCGCGTGGACGGCGGAGAGGCCATCTCCGGGCTATAAGCGAGCTATCGTTCCACTGGAAGGCCTCCTAAAGTTATCCACGAACTTGGCGCGCGCCAAGTTCGTGGATAACTCCCTGTCCGGCACAATGGTCGCCGGGATCTAGCTCTCATTTTTGTATCATTTACAAGTTGAAATGCTAAACATCCTGGGAATGGGCTGGTATTTGCCCAAAACCGAAATCACCAATGATTTCCTCCATAAAGAAGTTGGCCTCGAGCGCGGTCAAGATTGGGTCGACTCGCGTTTAGGCATCTATAAGCGCTTCTCGGTATTGAGCCGGGAGTATATTCTCAAGACCAAGAATCAGAACCCGGCGCAGGCCTTGATCCACGCCCGAGCCAACGCGGAGACGCCAGTCACCATGGGGGCTAAGGCCGCGCGCAACGCGTTGGATCAGGCCGGCGTCAGGCCCGATCAGGTGGGATGGGTGATCGCCAACAACGACACCCCTTTCGAGACCATCCCTAGCACCGCCAACTTCCTAGCCAAGGAGCTGGGCGTGGGATCCGGCCCTCATTGCGACATCAACAGCGCCTGCTCGAGTTTCGCGCGGCATATGCAGGCCCTCGCTGATATCCGGCCCGAGCGGCTTCCCGAGTTCGTGCTCTGCGTCCAAACCGGCGCTTATACGGTGAGGACCGACTACTCGGCCAAAAGCATCGACGGCTATATCTGGGGCGACGGAGCGGCGGCCGAGCTCGTCTCGGCCCGCCACGGGGGCCGGCTCAAGGTCGAGCCCCTGATCTTCGAGACCAATCCGGCAGGCGCCGACGACATAATCATCGACAGCATCGGGCATTTCACCCAGGACGGCGGCGCCGTGCGGGAGTTTTCCATCCGCAAGACCTGCGAGATGTTCGAGCAGATCGCTCTACAGAAGGGACTCTACGCGGACGAGGCCTACACCGTGGCCCATCAGGCCAATTACGTGATGCAGGACTCTATCCTTCATCATCTCCATCTTCCCGAGAGCAAGCACTTGCGAAACGTGCATGAGCAGGGCAATATCGCCGCCGCGGGCTGCCCATCGGCCATCGCCCAACACCTCGATAAGCTCCACGGCGGAGACAAGCTCGTCTACGCGGTGTTGGGCTCGGGCCTGGCCTGGGGCGGCGGCTATATGGAGGCCTCATGAACGCCCTGGCGCTTGCGCTTTCCTTGGCGCTGAGCGCGTATGCGCAGCCACCGGCCCCGAAAGTGATCAACATGGGCCCGCAGTTCCGGGAATTCTGGAACGCGGCGCAGGCGCGATCCTTCGATGAGCAGCTCAAGCTGTGGGACGACTTGGTCGAGGGCCCCCATCAGAAGTATTTCGACCACGCGGTCTGGCGCAAGCACAAGAACGCGGATTGGCGGGAGCGCAAGCGGCGATTGCTCCAATCGGCATTCCGGCGCTACCCGGAACTGGCTCCAAAAATCGACCTGGCCTTCCGGCAGTTCGAGCATGTCCTGGGCCTTCAGGTCGATCGCTTCCGGCAGATCTTCCCGGACGCGCGTTTCGACCTGGATATCTACGCCGGTCTTTCCCCCACTTTCCTGGGCATGGTGACTTCCTTGGAGCCGGGCGGCGGTTCGCCCGTGCTCGTCTTCGCCATCGATTCGATCGCGGCCGACGCGGAGCGCTCCCCCGCCCTGCTCTATGCCCACGAGCTCTTCCACGTCTATCATCACACGGTGATGGGACCGAGCCCCTCGGCCGCCGCCATGAGCCTGATGCTCTGGCATGAGGGCATGGCCCATCTGGTCGCGGCCTTGGTCAATCCGGGCAGCTCCGACCTCGAGTTGCTGGGAGAACCCCGGCTGGCCGACATGGCCTCCAAGGACCTGGCCTGGCTGGCCAGGGAATTCGCCCCGGTTGCCGGACAAAAGGTCGCCCAAAACCACTCGCTCTATCAGTCCTGGTTCGACCCCTGGGCGCCCAGATTGCGCCCCGATCTTCCGGCCCTATGCGGCTACAAGCTGGGCCTCGAGATCGCCCGGCGGGCCAAGCAATACTATCGCCTCGACGAGATGTCTCGCTGGACTCCGGAACGCGCGCATGAGGAAGTGATGCAATCGCTCAAGGTCTTCGCGGGAGGATGATGCCATGGCCGATATCGCGGTAGTGACGGGAGCATCCGGCGGCATTGGAGCGGCGATCGCCAAGGCCATCGCCGAGAAAGCGGAGGGACAAATGCGCCTGGCTTTGCATTATCGCGGCAATCGAGGCGCGGCCGAGGCGTTGAGCGCCGAGCTGCCCGGCTCCTTCCTGATCCATGCCGATCTGGGAAGCGATGAAGGCCGCAAGGCGTTGTTGAGCGCCGTATTAAAGGAAGGATCGCCCTATATTCTCATCAACAACGCCGGGATCGATAAGCCGCACGAGCCCGCGTTGATGATACAGGAATCCTCCTTCGACTCCATCATCGACGTCAATCTGAGGACGCCGGCCTTCCTGATGCGCGATTTCGGCAAGGAGATGGCCTCCTCCGGCTCGGGCGTCATCATCAACGTGAGCTCCATACTGGCCCGCAAGGCCCTGATCGGCTCGGCCCTTTACCGAGCCTCCAAGGCCGCCCTGGAGGAGCTGACGAAACAGTTCGCGGCCGAGCTAGGGCCCCGGGGCGTGCGCGTCAACGCGGTGGCGCCCGGCTTCATCGAGACCGCCATGACGGCCTCCATTCCCGAGGAGATACGCGGCAAGATCCGTTCCGAGATAGCCTTGGGCGGGTTCGGAAATCCCGGAGCCGTGGCGCAGGCGGTCTGCCACTTGATAGAAAACGAATACATCAACGGGGCCGTGATCCCCGTGGACGGAGGAATGTCCCTGTGAACACCCTGAGCGCGGAGCAGGTCCTCGCCCTCGTTCCCCAGCAGACGCCCATGCGTTTTATCGACCGGATACTCGAGATCGACGACGAGCACGTTCTGGCCGTTTACACCTGGAAGGCGGAGGACTGCGCCGGGCATTTCCCCGGCAACCCCGTGGTGCCCGGAGTCAAGCTCATCGAGATGGCCGCGCAAGTGGGCAACGTAGCTTGGGGCATCTATCATATGGCCCGGGGAGCCTCCGCCCCGGAGATCGAGCGCCTGGTGGGTTTCTTCACCGAGATCGAGCATGGCTCGTTCAAGAAAATGGTCCGCCCGGGAGACAAGGTCGCGGCGCAGGCGACCTTTGGCGAGGAAGGCTATTTCCGCGGCAACAAGCTGGTGGCCGAGGTGGAGATCCAATTCGACGGAGGCCCCAAGGATGGCGAGACCATCTTCGTGGGAAAGACCTCGGGCCTCTGGGTTCCCAAGGACTCGGAGGCCCTGCGATGACGCGGCGCCGGGTCGTCATCACGGGGTTGGGCGTGGTCTCCCCCAATGGAGTGGGGCTCAAGGCCTTTCGAGAGTCCCTCAAGGCGGGCCGCTCCGGCATCAGCTGGCATGAGGAGCTCAAGAAACTCAATTTCGCCGCGCAGATCGGCGGGGTTCCGCCTCTGGAGGAGGAGGAGGTCCTTAAGGTTATCCCGGAAAGCGATTATCACAAGCTTTCCGAGGCCATGGTCTACGCGGTCCTGGCCGCCGTCGAGTGCGCTCGCGACTCCGGGGTCCGCGTGGATCTGCTCAAGGGTTATAACCAGAGCCCCGTGCAATGGGACGCGGGAGCCTTTATCGGCTGCGGAATCGGCGGCATGGATACGATCTTCAATGAGCTGGGGCCTACGCTCTCCGAGGCGGAGCAGGCCGAGCCGGGACGAGGCACGCTCCCCATGGGCACGAATATAGTGCCCAAGGTGATGGGCAGCTCGGTCAGCGTGGCGGTCGGCAAATTCCTCGGCTTGGGAGCCCAGGTAAGCGCCAACAGTTCAGCCTGCAACACCGGCACCGAGGCCATCTTCGAGGGGTTCAAGCAGATACAGTTGGGCTATGCCGAGTCGATGTACGTGGGAGGCGCCGAAGGGACCCATTATGGGATCTGGGCCGGCTTCGACGCGATGAGAGACGTGCTCTGCTCGCGCTATAACGAGGCGCCCGAGAAGGGCTCGCAACCGTTGGGGGCCGGCGCCTGCGGCTTCGTGCCGAGCGGAGGAGCCGGGGTGCTACGCCTGGAAAGCCTGGACTCGGCTCGAAAGCGAGGGGCCCGCATATTATGCGAGCTGGTCTCGGCCTATTGCAATTCCGGCGGCCAGAGGGACGGAGGCAGCATGACCTTCCCCAATCAGGAGGGGGTGATCCGCTGCATACGCAAGGTGCTCCAGGATTCGGGGGTGGATCCAGGCAGGATCACGCTCATCAACGGGCACCTGACCTCCACCACGGCCGACCCGCGCGAGGTGGACAGCTGGATCAAGGCCCTCGGCCTGCCCTTGGACTGTTTTCCCGCGATCCAATCCACCAAATCGATGATCGGACATTCGCTTGGAGCCGCGGGAGCCTTGGAATCGGTGGCCGTGGTCGATCAGATCGCCAACGGCTACGTGCATCCCTCGATCAACAGCGAGAACGTGCATCCCCAGATCCAGAGCATCGCCGCGAGCATCCCCCGTCAGATGAGGCAGCTCGAGCTCGACTACGTGATCAAGGCCTCATTCGGCTTTGGCGACGTCAACGGCTGCCTGCTCTTCAAGCGCTGGGAGAGTTAGCGGGAGGAGGAGGCTGTATGGCCGAAGCCGCCATCTTCCAAAGGCAGAATCCCGTGAAAGCGAGCATCAATAGGCCGAAATAGCCGAACACGTTCCTCAGGCGCACCGAGAGCTCGAAGCTGGCGCGGGATTGGTCTCCCAAGAAGGACTTGACCGAGCGCAACATCTCTTTCTTGGCCTTGCGGTCCACGTTCGAGGCGCCCATGAGAATCGCATGCCGCTTGCCGTCCGCGCTCACAAGCACCGGCCGGCTCACCACCGCCCTGGACAAGCCCGAGCCTCTCCCTCCCGATGTCGCCAGCTTGGCCGCGCGCACATCCCTGACCTCCAGCTCACGCGTCCATAGGCCCAGGCCCAGCCGCTCCTTGATGAGGCAGTCGACCGTTCCGGAGGCTCTCTCGCAGCGCAGGGACAAGTCGCTCCAGCCCAGGAGGAACAGGGCGCCGAAGCCCGCCATGGCGGCCAGAAGCGCATAACCCGCCAGCCAAGATTTGATCGACATTCCCATAGTATGGGGCCGGCCGGCGCCCCTGTCAAGCAATGGAAGGGTCCGGCGCCTAACTGCTATAATATCTCGTTTCCGCATCAGCGGAGTGGAGGCGATATGGCATTCAAAAGAAGGGAAACGGTCGTTGAAGCCGTCGATTTGAACACCATCACCCCGGAAGACGCCGAGAAGCGCATCATCGCCGGAGTCAAGAAATACGCGACCAACGAGCCCAACTGGGTCAAGGCCGACGCCAACACCCCCTTCCTGGGCCATATCATCGGCATGGGCATAGAGTCGAGCAATCTGGCCGACATCACCATGTCTATCGAGCGGCAGTTCCTGACCAAGAAAACCCGGCGCGTGCCGGTCTCCGAGGGCAGCTCGGAGTTCCGGCTCGAGGACGGAGAGCTCGGAAAGCTTCGGATATTGGACGGCCAGGACGCCACGGCCGCCACGCCCGGCCTCTCGATCAAGATGCTCATGGACCATGGCCATATGCCGCGCAACGAGGCCTATCTGGGCAAGGTCGTTTCCTTCGCCTATATCGCGGCCATCGGCGACGGCTATCGCATGAACGACGCCTTGCGCAAGATGATCGCCAAGGTCGAGAAGCTCCCCGGAACGGAGCGCGAGGAAGCCGCCGCCAACCTCCGGTCCATGGTCGAGCAGGCCAAGAATTACGAGGCCGTGCTCTCGGACGCCGCGAAGCTGGCCGCGGCCAGGCAAAAGACCTTCGAGAACGACAAGGCCGCCTATGAGGCCCTCAGCAAGGAGTTGGCGGTGGTGACGGACAAGCTCAAGGGCTTGTCCGCCTCCAATGATTCCGCTCAGCTTTCCCAATTGCGCTCGGAGGAGGCCGAGATCCGGACCCGCCTCAAGATGAGCGCGGCCAAGCTGCGCGTCTCGCAGGAGGTGGCTTCGGCCGCGGGCCGGCGCACTCCCGTCGAAGAAGCCAAGGTCCAGGAGATACGCCGGCTGCTGTCGGATTCGATACAGGCGGCTTCGGCTCCCTTTGCTAACGCCGTCTGAGATTTCGGCGCTAAGACGTCAGAGCCTCATTAGCGCCCTTTTCTCCCTACCGGTCTGCGCCCTGCTGTTCTTGGCCAGCCGCCTCTATTTCCGCTACCGTTTCAAGGATCTGGCGGCCTTCCGCCGCCAAGTCTGGGCGGAGTTGGACGCCAGCCCCGGTCCCGTCATCTGGGCCGCCAATCATCTGACGCTGATTGATTCTTTTCTGGTCTTCCTCGCCATATTCCCCTGGAACCGGGTCTGGCATTGGCGCCGCATCCCCTGGTCGACGCCCGAGTACCGCAACTATTACCAGCTGGGCGGTCCCATCCAAAGCCGAGCCATCCGGATTTTGATGTATCTCTGCCGCTGCATACCCTTCTTGCGCGAGGGCGAGGACGAGGCCGCCGTCAGCTGGCGCGAAAGGGCTTTCCAGAAATGCCTCTGGATATTGAACCGCGGTGGAACCGTGTTCGTCTATCCGGAAGCCGGTCGTTCCCGCTCCGGCTGGTTCGAGTCCCGCAAACCCAAGGATTTCCTGGGCAGGCTTGCCCTTGCCGCGCCCTCTGCCAGGTTCCTATGCGTTTATCTGCGCGGCGATCATCAGCTCTATACCACGGTCGCCCCCATCAAGAGGGAGAGCTACCGGATGCATGCCCGGATCGTTCCGGCGGTGGAACCCGGCGAGACACATCCCAGAGCGGTCTCCCAGAGGCTCTTCAACATACTCGGAGAGCTGCAAGAGCGCTGGTTCGCTCAATGGATCGGACCTAAAAACTGCGCCGGCAATGACCTCATCGACCTGGGCTCGCCCGGATCCCGGGAGCACTTCCCCCCCGAGCGCGAGGAGCCGGATTGGGAATGGATCGACAGGCATCTGACCGGAAAGGAATCCGACTACCTCCGTTCCCAGGCCCCGGAAAGCCTCATGAAAACCTTCTGGAAATTCTTCACCGGCAAGGAGGCCGCTCACAAGGCTTTGGCTCGCTCAGGCATCAAGACCCCCGTAGGAGCCTTCAAGCACATCGAGATCGACCTGTTCCGCCGCAAGGCCGTGCACCTTCCCACCGGCTGCCAGGTCGACATCGCCTTCACCCCCGAGGGCGAGGATGTCGTGCATTGCCTCGCGGTTCTCAGGGGCGGTTATATCGGCGACGAGGAGACTGCCGGCGACGTGCTCTGGAAAGTGGAGCCAGTCCCCGACGGTGTCTCCCCCTCCGAGTTCGCGCGCGAGCGCTGCCTGCGCTTCATCGCCGACTCCTCCGATGAGATAGACGAGGCTTCGCTGGCTTTCAGCGTCGAGGAGGAGGCTCCCGTGGTGCTGCGCTCGGGGCGGCCGCAGGATTGGGGAGTTTCCTTGTCCCACTCCGGCCGCTACGCGGCCTTCAGCTTCATGATCTCATGAGAAAATATTGCGTGATGTTCGCCGGACAATCCGTCCAGGAAGAAGGGATGTGCCGGGAGCTTTGGAAGCTCAAGCCTGCCCGCGAAATATTGGAGAGGCTCAAGCCTTCCCTGGGCGAGGACCTCGAATATATCACCACCGGGATGCCGGCAGACCAGCTCGCCTTGACCTTCAACGCCCAGAGAGCGATACACGCCCATCATCTCGGCCATTGGTTCGCCTTCAAGGCCTTGCATCCGGAGCTTGAGCTCGACGGCGCCATAGGCCATTCCATGGGCGTGGTCGCGGCGCTGGTCGCGGCCGAAGCCATGTCGGTCGAGGATTCCGGAGCCTTCATCCGGGCTCGAGCCCAGGCCTTCTACGACATCTGCAAGGGCTTCTCCGAGCCCATGGGCCTGGCCGCGGTCTCGACCGATTTCCTCGAGGATGCCGTGGCCAGGATCGAAAGCGTGCCGGGCGTCTCTCTGGCCCTGCATAACACCATTGGGCGGGGAACAGCGGGTGGAAGGATGGCCGACCTGGAGGCTTTGGCGAGCAAGATCGAGCAAGAAGGCTGGTCCATCAAGCTCAAGATACTTCGCGTAGAGGGTCCCTATCACACGGCGGCGTTTTCCCCCTGCAAGCCGGCCCTGGCCAAAGCGCTCGAGCGCGTCGCCATCCAAGCGCCCCGGGTGCCGGTGTTCATGGGAAGCTCAGGGAAGGCCGAAACCGAGCCGGCTCGCATTCGCGAGCTGCTCGTGCGCCAGGCGGACGCTCTGGAGCGCCATTTCGAGGCGGTGTGGGCGGCCTATGATCATGGCTGCCGCCATTTTTTGGAGGTGGCGCATAAGCCGCAGCCGGTGAAGTGGATCCCGGACCAGCTCCAGGACGAGGACGGCAACGTTCTTGCCGATACGACCGCCCTGGCGCTGGAGACCGCGCAGCTCGATTCGCCCCTGCCTCTCTAAGCGCTCCGGGACAGCCGGTCGAGTATCTCCAGGGCCTCATCGCGCTCCCCGCATTTGCTGCAGACCCCGCAATGGGCCAAACCCTTGGGGTTGAGGCAGGAGAATGAAAGCCTCAAGGGAAGGTCCCGGCCGCGATGGAGAACCGCCCTCTTGGAAAGCCGCCGGTAAGGAGCTCGCACCTCGACCGCGCGTCCCAATGCCCGCCCCATCACACGCGACATGGAACGTATGAAGGCAGGAGTGGCATCAGGGAACGGGTTGCCCTTGAGCGAGCCTATGGCGATGCGGTGAAGGCCTTTCTGGGCGCAGTAGATCCCGGCCAAGGAAAGAAGCACGAGATTGCGCCCGGGAAGATAGATGGTCTCCCACGCGGCGTCCGCCGCGGGCACCCGGCGCCTGTCCAGGCTCCAATGGGAGCGCAACAACGGCCTCATCGGCGCCTCAGCCACCACGAGAGGCTCCCGACACCTGCGGGGAAGAGCCTTCAGATAGCGCCTGAGCCAATGCAGCTCCGCGTCCTCCCAGGAGTAGCCGCAACGCACGTACAGCGGAAAGACGCGCTGCCCGCGGCGCAGCAGCTCTCCCAGCAAAACGCAGCTATCGAAGCCGCCGCTGGCCAAAACGCATATCCCTCGGGACATGTGGCCGCATTATACCGCAAGCCCCGCGGGCCTTGCTATAATCCCAGGGTGGGCCGCTATCCCCAGACATCGGTGTTCTACCGTTCGCTCAATGAGGAGCTGCCCTGCATCGTGCGCGGCGAGGGTTGCTGGCTCTATGACGATCAAGGGCGCAAATACCTGGATGCCTGCGGCGGGGCCTTCGCCGTCAACCTAGGCCACGGCATCGCGGAGCTGGCCGAGGCGGTCGCCGAGCAGCTCTCGCAAGTGGCCTATGTCAACGGCACGGCCTTCACCCACCCGGCGGCGGAAGGACTGGCCGCGGAGCTGGCGCGGCTGGCTCCCAAGGGCTTGGATAAGTGCTATTTCTTGTCCAGCGGCTCCGAGGCGGTCGAGGCCGCGCTCAAGCTCGCGCGCCAATATTGGGTCGAGTCGGGCCGCCCTTCGAAGCACAAGATCATTTCCCTCTCGCCCGGCTATCACGGCAACACCCTGCTCGCTCTTTCCGTCTCCGCCCGCGGGCATTATCAGAAGCTCTTCGCCCCCTGGCTGGTCAAGACCTCGACGATCCCCGCGCCTTATCCTTATCGCTGCGCCTGCCACGGCGACGGCGCTTGCGCCCGCTGCGGCGCGAGCGCCTTGGAGGAGGCCCTCCGGCGGGAAGGTGCCGAAAACGTCGCGGCCTTCATCGCCGAGCCCGTGGGAGGCTCGTCCACGGGCGCTTCGATGGCGGGCAGGGACTATTTCAGGCGCATCCGCGAGATCTGCGACAACAACGAGGTGCTTTTCATCGCCGACGAGGTGCTTTCGGGCGCCGGCCGCACCGGCCGCTGGCTGGCCCTGGAGCATTTCGGGGTCGCTCCGGACATCATCACCATGGGCAAGGGGATCAGCGGGGGCTATGTGCCCCTTTCGGCGATGATCGCCTCGACCCGCCTCATCGACGTGATCGCCAAGGGAAGCGGCTCGCTCAAGCACGCCCAGACCTTTTCCCACGCTCCCAGCCTTTGCTCCGCCGGGCTGGCCGCGCTTCGGTATATGCAAAAGAACAAGCTGGTCGAACGCGCGGCCTCCATGGGCGCCGTCCTGCAAAAGAAGCTCTCCGCGCTGCGAGCGCTGCCCTCGGTGGGCGACGTGCGCGGCATCGGCATGTTGGCCGCCGTGGAGTTCGTCGAAGACAAGGCGAGCAAGAGGCCCTTCGCCAGGAGCCGGCGTTTCGCCGAGAGCTTCGTTTCCCACGCCAAGGAGCTGGGCCTGGTATTGTGGCCCAATGTCGGGCAGGCCGACGGAGAAAACGGCGACTTGATCATGATCGCCCCCCCTTTCATCATCGCGGAAAACGAAATGGACCAGCTGGTCACGCTGCTCCAAAAGACTTTGGAACGGACGCTCGATAAGATATCGTCTCAAGCCGCCGGAGGAAAAATATCATGACGACCGCAGCAGCCAAGCCCTTCAAGATCACCTATACCTCGGCCAATGCCGACATGGAGGAGTTCCACCGGCTTTTCGACCAAACCCTGACCCGGGTCAAATCGCGCATGGGCCAGGAGCATCCTCTTTATATCGACTACAAGCCGGTCAAGACCGGCGCCCAGCCGATCGTCGATATCTCCCCCATAGACACGAGCTGGGTGCTGGGACGATTCGCGGCGGCCACCCCCGAGCACGTGGATATGGCGGTCAAGGCCGCGCGCCGGGCCCAAAAGGATTGGGCCCGCCGGCCCTGGGCCGAGCGCCTGGGCATCATGCGCAAGGCCGCCTCGATCATCCGCGAGCGCAAGTACGAGATCGGCTCGGTGATGGGACTGGAGGTCGGAAAGAGCCGCCTGGAGGCCATGGGAGACGCCGAGGAGTCCGCGGATCTCATCGATTATTATTGCCAGCAGGTGGAGGATGCCCAGGGTTATGTCAGGCCCTTGGGGAAGCTGCTGCCCAACGAGAAGACGGCCTCGGTGCTGCGTCCCTATGGGGTATTCGTCTGCATCGCGCCCTTCAATTTCCCTATGGCCTTGTCCACGGGCATGTCGTCGGCCGCGCTCATGGCGGGCAATGGAGTCGTGTACAAGCCGGCCCAGGACACGCCTTGGACCGGGCTCATGCTCTATGAGTGCTATCGCGACGCCGGCCTTCCGGCCGGCCTCTTCAACTTCGTCACCGGCACGGGCTCGGCGATCGGCGACGCGCTGTGGAAGCATCCGGGCGTCGACGGCATCGTGTTCACCGGCTCCAAGGAGATCGGCATGCGCATGGTCAAGGAGTTCTCCCGGGACTGGCCCAAGCCGACGCTCATGGAGCTGGGCGGCAAGAACCCCGCCATCGTCACCGACTCCGCGGACCTGGATATGGCCTCCGACGGCATCATGCGCTCGGCCTTCGGGCTTCAGGGCCAGAAATGCTCCGCCTGCTCCAGGGTCTACGTGGACCGCAAGGTCGCCGAGCCCTTCCTGAAGAAGCTGCTCGAGAAGACGGCGGCCATCAAGATAGGCGATCCCACCCAGCGAGACGTCTATTTCGGGCCCGTGATCAACGCCAAGGCCGTGCGCACCTTCGAGCAGGCCGCGGCGGACGCAAAGAACGGCGGGACGATACTCGCCGGAGGCCGGAAGATGGACTCGGTCCCGTTCTCCAAAGGCCATTATGTCGAGCCCACCATCGCCCAATTGCCCCTGGATCATCGCCTTTTCCGCGATGAGCTGTTCGTGCCCTTCCTGTCGGTCGGAATCGTCTCGGGACTCGATGAGGCCATCGCCGAAGGCAACAAGGCCGACTACGGCCTGACCGCGGGCATCTTCTCCTCCAAGCGCGAGGAGATCGAGAGATTCTTCGATGAGATCGAGGCCGGCGTCTGCTACGCCAACCGGCGCACCGGAGCGACCACCGGAGCCTGGCCAGGAGTGCAGTCCTTTTGCGGCTGGAAGGGCTCGGGCTCGACCGGCAAGGGCGGCTGCGGCCCTTACTATGTGGCCCAGTTCATGAGAGAGCAGAGCCGTACCATCATGGAGTGACGCATGGCGACCAAAACATCTCCCAAAGGTCGCCAGGGCGACGCCTCTGCCGCGGCGACGCCAGCCCCGCGCTCCTCTCGTGATTATCCGCGCATCCTAGTCCCCCCTCCCGGCCCGAAAGCCCAGAAGATCATAGCCCTGGACAACCAATATTCCTCCCCCTCCTACATCAAGGAATATCCCCTGGTCATGGCCTCAGGCCGGGGCGCCATGGTCGAGGACGTGGACGGCAACCGCTACATCGATTTCATGGCGGGCATCGCCGTCTCTTCCACCGGCTACAATCATCCGAAAATCGTCGCCGCGGTTCGGGAGGCCGCGGGACGATTCCTGCATATCTGCGGGACCGATTTCTATTACGAGGGGATGGCCAGGCTCTGCGAACGCCTGGCCAAGCTCGCGCCCGGCCAGGACAAGAAGCGGGTGTTCCTGACCAACTCCGGCACCGAGGCGGTCGAGGGAGCGGTCAAGCTCGCCCGCTACTCGACCGGCCGACCCCATCTCATCGCCTTTGACGGCGCCTTCCATGGCCGCAGCTACGCCGCCATCTCCCTGACGGCCAGCAAGGTCAAGTATCGTAAGGGCTTCGGCCCGCTGCTGCCCGAGATCACGCATCTGCCTTACGACAATCCGTATCGCGGCGTCGACGGCTTGGCGGCCGCCAAGCGGCTCTTCGAGTCGCGGGTTGATCCCTCGGAGATCGCGGCCGTGATCATGGAGCCGATACAAGGCGAGGGCGGCTATATACTGCCTCGCCCCGAGTTCCTTCGCGGCTGGCGCGAGCTCTGCGATGAGCATAAGATTCTCCTCGTCTTCGATGAGATACAGTCGGGCGTCGGCCGCACCGGCAAGATGTGGGCGGCGGACTATTACGGGGTGCAGCCCGACATACTCTTGGCGGCCAAGGGCCTCGGCTCGGGAATGCCCATAGGCGCCATCGTCGCCCGCGAGTGGGTCATGAACTGGCCTCGAGGCTCGCACGGCACGACTTTCGGCGGCAATCCGGTCTGCTGCGCCGCAGCCTTGGCCACGCTCGATGAGGTCGAGAACGGCCTTTGCGCCAACGCCGCCAAAGTCGGCGAGCGGCTTCTGCGCGGGCTCAAGGCCTTGCAGGAGAAGCATCTTTGCATCGGCGACGTGCGCGGAACCGGCCTCATGATCGGCGTGGAATTCGTCAAGGATCGGGGCCGAAAGGAGCCGGCCACGGATCTCGTGGGCAAGCTGGAGCAGTTGGCTTTCAGAAAGGGCCTGCTTTTGCTGTCTTGCGGCCAATCCGTGATACGCATCGCTCCGCCCCTGGTTCTGACTCCTTATGACGCCGATACTGGACTAGCCATACTGGACGAGTGCCTTTCCGAGCTCTCCTAGCCCTCTTTCTTCCCCTGGCCCTCCCCCTCCGGGCGCAACCGGATTTCCGGGCGCTATCCACCGCCATGGAACGAGAGCTTTCGCCGGAAGGCCGGCTTAAAGCCGCCCTGGCCCTGCTCGAGATCGAGGGCGCTCGCAGCGTCGAACGCATCGACCGATTCCTCCAGGAAGAGCCCTCGGAGCAGGTCCGGGCCGCGCTTTGCCTGGCCTTGTCGACCGCGACAGCCCATCTCGAGCAACCCCTGGCCACTCTCGCCCTCGCGCGGCTGCTCATCGATGACGGCAGCGCGCTGGTCAGGCTCTCCGCCATCAAAGGCCTATCCGAAAGGGGCGATCCCAGGGCTTTGGAGAGCCTGCGGACCGCGGCGGAGCATGATCCCGATCCCGGCGTCAAGAAGGCCGCAAGCCGGGCGTCGGACGAGCTTTCGCGGCTCAAGCCTAGGATCCGGCCCAAAAAAGTGGAGCGTTCTCAACCCCAGACCAAGGCTTCGCCCCGAAGCCAAGGCGCCTGCCCCTCAAGCCGCGGCCTATGCCAATGCAGCAATGGGGCGATCACGACCAAGCCCCGCTGCCTGCCCAAGGAGGACTGCCTTTTCCAATGGGAGAATAATTACCGTCATCAGGGCTTCAAATGTAGCTGGAACAGCCAGTTTTTCGAGGAATAGTCCTCTCCTCTCAAATTGCTAAAATAACCGGGTGAATAAGCTGGCCAGCATGAAGGAGGCGATCTCCTCATTGGTCCATGACGGGGATACCCTTCTCATCGAGGGCTTTACCCATCTCATTTGCTTCGCGGCCGGGCATGAGATCATCCGCCAGGGCCGCAAAGACTTGACCCTGGCCCGCCTGACTCCCGACCTGATCTATGATCAAATCATAGGAGCCGGCTGCGCCAAGAAAATGGTCTTTTCCTGGGCCGGCAACCCCGGAGTCGGGTCCTTGCATTCCTTTAGAAGGGCCGTTGAAAGCCGGCCACCCCAGCTCCAAACCGAGGAATATTCCCATTTCGGCATGGTGGCCCGGCTTTCAGCCGGAGCCGCCAACCTTCCTTTCTGGCCGTTGCGCAATTACGCGGGAACCGACCTGCCCGGTGCCAACCCATCGATCAGGACCGTCCGATGCCCGTTCACGGGCGAGGAGTTGGCCGCCGTGCCAGCCTTGCGTCCGGACATTGCCATCATACATGCCCAACGCGCCGATGAGGCGGGCAACACCCAGATCTGGGGCCTTCTGGGCGTGCAAAAGGAGGCCTGTTTCGCTTCCAAGAAGGTGATCGTGGTGGCCGAGGAGATCGTTGGAGAATCCGTGATACGCTCGGACCCCAATCGCACCGTGATCCCGGGATTCAAGGTCGACGCGGTGGTGCGCGAGCCCTGGGGAGCGCATCCTTCCTACGCCCAGGGCTATTATGACCGGGACAACCGTTTTTATACAGAATGGGACTCGATCAGCCGGCAACCTGAGGGTTTCAAACGCTACCTGGACGAGTTCGTCTACGGAGTCAAGGACCGGGCCGAGTACATGAAAAGACAGCCGGATCTGCCGGGACGGCTCAAGGCCAAGGAACTTATTTGCCAAGGAGTGAACTACGGCTACTGAACGCCTCGCGGCCGGCCCGCAGACCCTCGACCGCTATACGCTCAACGAGCTCATGACCGTGCTCGCCGCCCGCGAGATACGCGATGGCGACGTGGTCTTCGTGGGCATAGGGCTGCCCAATCTCGCCTGCAATCTGGCGCGCGCCACGCACGCGCCCAACATGGTGTTGATCTACGAGTCCGGCGCCGTCGGAGCCGTCCCGGAGCGCGTCCCCCCCTCGATCGGCGATCCCGCCCTGGTGACAGGCTCTCTCATGGTCTGCCCCATGAGCGACATCTTCCAATATTTCCTCCAAAACGGCCTCATCGAGGTGGGCTTCCTCGGCGGGGCGCAGATAGACCGCTTCGGCAACATCAATACCACCACGATCGGTCCCTACGACGCTCCCAAGATCCGTTTGCCGGGCTCCGGCGGAGCCTGCGAGATCGCGGTGCACGCGCGCCGCACCCTGATCATCGCCAAACTGGACAAAAGGACTTTTCCCGAGAAGGTGGACTTCATCACATCCCCCGGCACGCGACCCGGGGGCCGGGCCCGGCGCAAACCCGAGTTGCCGGGCGCGGGCCCGGTGAAGGTGATCACCAACATGGGGATATTGGAGCCCTCGCCCGAGAACGGCGAGCTCGAGCTCACCGCTCTCTATCCCGGAGTGATCCTCGAGCAGGTCCAGGCCGGCATAGGCTGGCCGCTCAAGGCCCGGCGGCCTCTGGCTGCCGTGGATCTGCCGACGGAGCGGGAAATACGGCTTTTGCGGGAAAAACTAGACCCTCAGCGCACGCACATCAAATAACATGGCTAACACCGTCGACACGAAGCAGATCATCTATTCCATGCATGAAGTCGGGCGCATTTACCCGCCCAAAAAACAGGTGCTTCGCGATATTTCTCTTTCTTTTTATTACGGCGCCAAGATAGGGGTCCTGGGCGACAACGGCAGCGGCAAGAGCACCCTGCTGCGCATCATGGCCGGCAAGGATAACGATTACGTAGGCAGCATCACGCAGTCCAAAGGCTACACCATCGGGATTCTGGAGCAGGAACCGCAGCTCGACAAGAGCCGGACCGTGCGGGACATAGTCGAGGAGGGCGTCGCCGCCACGAAGAAGCTGCTCGACGACTATAACGCCATCTCCGAAAAGCTCGGCGGCGACATTTCTCCGGAGGAGATGGAGAAGCTGCTCGACAAGCAAGGCAAGCTTCAAGAGCAGATCGAGGCCTGCGGGGCCTGGGAGCTCGACAACAAGGTCGAGGTCGCGATGGACGCGCTGCGCTGCCCGCCGGCCGAGCAAGAGATCGGCACGCTCTCGGGAGGCGAGAAGAGGCGCGTCGCTTTGTGCCGGCTTCTCTTGCAAGAACCCGACATACTGCTACTGGACGAGCCCACCAACCATCTGGACGCCGAATCGGTCGAGTGGTTGGAGCAGCATCTGCGCCAATACAAGGGGACGGTGATCGCCGTCACCCATGACCGCTATTTCCTCGACAACGTGGCGGGCTGGATACTGGAGCTCGACCAGGGCTATGGCATCCCTTGGAAAGGGAACTACGCCTCATGGCTCGAGCAAAAGCAGGAGCGGCTGGCGCGCGAGGCGAAGTCCGAGTCCCAATACCAGAAATCCCTCGCCAAAGAGCTCGAATGGGTGCGGATGGGGGCCAAGGGAAGGCAAGCCAAGAGCAAGGCCAGGCTCAAGGCCTACGAGGAAATGCTCAAGGAAGGCCAAGACGCCCGCAAGGACACCGAGCTTGAGATCTACATACCGTCCGGGCCTCGGCTCGGCGACATGGTGATCGAGGCGGACAAGGTCTCCAAGGCCTACGGAGACAAGCTGCTTTTCGAGGACCTTTCATTCCGCTTGCCCCCCAACGGCATCGTCGGCGTCATCGGCCCCAACGGGGCGGGCAAGACCACCTTGTTCAAGCTCATCACGGGGCGGGAAAAGCCCGATTCCGGGAATTTCCGCGTCGGCGAGACCGTGAAGCTGGCCTACGTGGACCAGGAACGGGACTCCCTGAACCAGGACCAGAACGTATGGGAGGCGATCTCGGACGGCCTCGACGTGGTGACTCTCGGCAAGCGCGAGGTCAACTCGCGCCATTATGTCGCCCGGTTCAACTTCACCGGCTCCGACCAGCAGAAGAAGGTGGGCTCGCTCTCCGGCGGCGAGCGCAATCGCGTGCATATGGCCCGCATGCTCAAGTCCGGCGGCAACGTATTGCTTCTCGATGAGCCGACCAACGACCTGGACGTGCATACCTTGCGCGCGCTGGAGGAAGCCATCACCAACTTCGCCGGTTGTTGCGTGGTGATCAGCCACGATCGCTGGTTCCTCGACCGCGTGGCCACCCATATTCTGGCCTTCGAGGGAGACAGCCAGGTGCGCTGGTTCGAGGGCAATTATTCGGCCTACGAAGAGGACCGAAAGAAGCGCCTAGGCGACGCCGCCCAACCCCGGCGCATTCATTACAAAAAGCTCAGCCGCAGCTAGCAAGCCGCGGCAAGCCCGGCCCTTCCTATCGACCCAACACTTCCCGGGCAATGATCAGGTGTTGGATCTCGGAAGTCCCCTCGTAGATCTCGGTGATTCGCGCGTCGCGGAAATAGCGCTCGACGGGAAATTCCCGGGTGTAGCCGTTGCCGCCGTGAAGCTGGAGCGCGTCGAAAGCGACCTTGTTGCACATGGTGGAGGCGAAAAGCTTGGCCATCGAGGCTTCCTTCGTGCAGCGGACCCCTTGTTTCATCATGCCGGCCGCCCGATAGGTCAAAAGCCGGGCCGCGTCGATATTCATCGCCATCTCGGCCAGCTTGAACTGGGTCGCCTGGAACTCGCAGAGCGGGCGGCCGAATTGCTGGCGGGCCTTGGAATACGCCACGGCCTCCTCGAACGCCGCCTGCGCCACGCCCACCGCCTGGGCCGCGATCGAGATCCGGCCGTTGTCCAACTGGGCCATCGCGATCTTGAAGCCCTCGTTCTCGACGCCAAGCAGCGCATTCCGGGGCACCCGGCAGTTCTGGAAGACGATCTCTCGGGTGTCCGAGGCGCGGATGCCGAGCTTCTTCTCCTTCTTGCCGACGGTAAAGCCCGGAAGGCCGCGCTCGACCAGAAGGCATGAGACGCCCCTTTTGCCAAGGTCCTTATTGGTGACCACGAACACCAGAAACACCTGGGCGAATCCGCCGTTGCTGACCCAAGCCTTGGTCCCGTTGAGGATGTAATGGTCCCCTTCCTTCAAGGCCGACGCCCTGATGCTCGCCGCATCGCTGCCCGCCCCGGGCTCGGAGAGGCAATAAGCCCCGATCCATTCTCCCTTGGCCATCTTGGGCAGGAATTTCCGCCTCTGCTCCTCGGTGCCGAATTTCAGGATCGCCGAGGCGACCAGGGAATTGTGGACGGTGACTCCTACTTGGAAGGCGGCGTTGCCGCGGGCCAGCTCCTCCATCGCGGCGACATAGGCAGGGTAGTCCAGCCCGAGACCGCCGTATTCCTCCGGCAGCATGATCCCGAGAAAGCCGAGCTCCGCCGCCTCGCTGTACATCTCGCGGGGGATGGCTTCCTCCTCGTCCCATCTCTGCGCGACGGGCTTGAGCCTCTTCTCGGCGAACTCGCGCGCGGATTCCGCCACCATCTTTTGAGATTCGGAAACCTCAGTAATCATAGAACCCCTTGCCCGTCTTGCGTCCCAGCCTGCCGGCCTCCACCATTTGGCGCAGCAAAGGGCACGGCCGGTACTTCGAGTCGCCGAAGCCGGTATGCAGCACCTCCATGATGGCCAGGCAGACGTCGAGCCCGATGAAATCGGCCAAGGTCAGCGGCCCCATGGGATGATTCATGCCCAGCTTCATCACCGTATCGATGTCTTCCTTGCTGCCCACCCCCTCCATGAGGGCGTAGCAGGCCTCGTTGATCATGGGCATGAGCACCCGGTTGGCGATGAAGCCCGGGAAATCCTTGGAGACGGCCGGCGTCTTGCCGAGGCTGACGACCAGCTCATGGATGGTCCGGTAGGTCTCATCGGAGCTGCCCAGGCCCCGTATGATCTCGACGAGCTTCATCACGGGCACCGGGTTCATGAAATGCATGCCGATCAC
>JACQPG010000060.1 GCA_016207665.1 Elusimicrobiota bacterium
AGCAGGCTCAGCCCGGGGCTTTCAGCTATTCCTGGTGCGGGCGCAACGCGGACGGACAATGGGTGGCTACAGGGGCCTATCTATTGCGCGTCGAGGCGCCCAATCAAAAAAAGAATCTCAAGGTGCTGGTGGTGAAATAGCATGGGCCGGCAGCGGAGGGACACGCTCATGAGGGCTCTGGTCGCCTGCGCCGCTCTATGCCTGGCGGCCTCGGGCGCGCTCGCCGGGGTCGGGCGCAGCGGAGGCCTGTTGCTCCAGCAACCCTTCGGCGCCCGGGCCTTTTCGTTGGGAGGAGCCTATGCCTCCATCGGCGAGGATGCCTTCGCCTTGTCCTATAACCCGGCCTCGCTCAGTCGAATGAACGACACCCTGATCGCCACGGAATTCATCCAATCCTTCGAGGACGTTCGTCTGGGATATCTCGCGGCGGCCAGCCCGCTAAGTCCCACGCAGGCCCTGGGCTTGAGCCTGGCCTATCTCGACGGCGGGAAGGCCGATATCTTCGACGCCAATGGCGCGCGCTCGAACAGCCTCGACGTGCAGAAGGATTTCGTCCTCCAATTGGGCTATGCTCGATCCTTGAGCCTAGCCACGGGCCGTTTGCATCTGGGCGGCGCCGCGAAAGTTCTCAGGAGCCGGGTGGCGGAGCAGGCGCGGGCCACGGCTTTTGCCGGGGATCTGGGAGCCATCTACGCTCTTGGCGTAGGGCGGGGAGAGCTCACGCTAGGCGCCGCCGCCTCGAATCTGGGCGGCTCCTTGCGCTATTCGGGAGGCATCGCCACCGGGTCGGAGTCCGACCCTCTTCCCTTGACGGCTCGGGCGGCGGTGGGCTATGGCCGCTCCGTGCTTGGCGCGGACCGGATCACGGGCAGCTTGGGCGTGGACCGATTGATCCCCGACGAGACGCTCAGCCAGTCTTTGGGCCTGGAGTACAACTACCGCGGCTTGTGCTCGCTTCGCTTGGGTTACTCCGTAGCCGGAGAGTCGCGCGGTCCCAGGATGGGCTTGGGCCTGAGTTTCAAGAACGTCTCCGTGGACTACGCCCTGGGGTTCATCGAGGCTTTCAGCAACATCCACCAGCTGTCGTTGAGCTACGGCTTCAATATCCCGGGCATCCGCTACGGCGCGACCACTCCGGCCACGCCCATAGAGACCATGATGGCCCGGGCGCAATCGAAGCTCCACTCCAAGCGCTTTTTCCAGGCCGCGGCCGAGAGCGACCGCATCGAGGCCGTGTTCGGAGCCGGCAGCGAGACGACCCTATTGAGGCATACGATACGGGCCCGGATCGACGCCCTTTTGGCCCCCGGCGGGCCGGCGCCTGAGCGCGCTTACGCGCTGGCCTTTATGCGCTATCACAACAAGGAATGGAGCGAGGCGGTCGCCGCTTTGGAAGACTACCTGGTCCTGCGGCCCGATGACGAGGAGGCCACGGATTATTTGTCTCGGGCCAAGGGTCATTTGCGCGAGGAGCAAAAACAGCTCAAGATGCAGCAATTGGCCCGCACGGGCACGCTATTCGAACTGGCCAACCAGGCTTATGAATCCGGCGATCTGGCCTGGGCCTCCCGGATCATCGACGAGATACTGAGGCTGGGCCCCTATCAGCCGGCCGACAGCCTCCGCTCTCAAATCGAGGCGAGGCGCAAGGCCCCTCCGCCTGGGGCCGCCGCCCAGCCCAAGCCAAGGCGGGTATTGCCCGCGCAGAAGGCCCAGGCCGAGACGCTCTATTATCAGGCCGTGCGCAGCTATGCCGACAACGATCTCCAGGACGCGCTCGACAAGCTCGAGCGGGGGCTTGAGCTCGACCCGGAGAACGGGAATATACGCAACACTTTGGAGCGCATCGGCCGGGAGCTGCGAGAAAAGGGCTCCAAGCGGTCCAACGGGGCGGCCGGCGGGCGCTATTGATTTACGGGGGAGGCGGGCCTATACTTACGCCATGAGATGGGAGGAGCGCGAGGAGGACTTCGAGGCCCAGCTCAATCGGGGGTCGCTGTGGGCCATCACCTACGGCGATCTCATGAGCTATCTCACGA
>JACQPG010000055.1 GCA_016207665.1 Elusimicrobiota bacterium
GCAAATTCTCCCTTAACGGGTCTAATGATCCACCGACCTTTTACCATCGTCTCAAATTTGCCAAAATCTCCTATCCGGTGAAGATCTACACCAGAACTGGAGACAAGGGCGAGACAGGCTTATGGGGCGGGGAGCGCGTGCCCAAGACGCATGCCCGTGTTTGCGCCTATGGAGAAATCGACGAGCTGAACTCGTGCTTGGGCGCGGCTATTTCGGCCCTTGTCCAGGTCGAGCAGGGAAGGGGCCTGCGCGAGAAGATTGCCCGGATCCAGGAAGAATTGTTCATGATAGGCGCCCTGCTGGCTACGCCGAGCTCGAGACTGGGCAAGTTGGCACCGCCATTCGACCGCGGCCTCCCGGCCGATTCGGTCTCGCGGCTGGAAAGGGAAATAGACGCCATGACCGCCGAGCTTTCGCCCATGGATAGTTTTATACTCCCGGGGGGCGGCGCCGCCGGTTGTTGGCTTCATCTGGCCAGGACCATCTGCCGTCGGGCGGAACGTCGCGTGGTCGAGCTCTCCTCCTCGGAGACCTTGCCTGATAACGTGTTGGTCTATCTCAACCGGCTTTCGGATCATCTCTTCACTTCAGCCCGTTGGATCAACGCCCAGACGGGATTCCAGGAAACACCGTGGCGGGGCTTACGAAGCAAGAAGGCTTGAGCTCTCCGGTTTCGGTTTCCGGGCTTTCTTACGCCTATCCCGCGGCGCGAGGCGGAAACTCGAGACTCGCTCTCAACCACCTCTCTTTCGACGTCTCCGCGGGGGAGATGTTCGGGGTATTGGGTCCCAATGGAGGAGGCAAAAGCACGCTCTTCAAGATATTGGCCACGCTTTTGCGTCCCGGCTCGGGCCGCGTGCGGCTTTTCGGCCAGGACACACAGGCCGCCCGAGGGACCCGAAAGCGCATGGGCGTGGTGTTCCAAAACCCCAGCCTCGACCTGCGCTTGACCTGCGAAGAGAACCTCCTCTATCAGGGGAGGCTATACGGACTTTCCGGCCGCGATCTAGCCCGCCGCGTGGACGATGCGCTAGGACTTTACAGGCTCGAGGACAGGCGCAGGGATTGGGCCGGCTCCCTCTCCGGCGGCCTGCGGCGGAGACTGGAATTGGCCAAGGGATTGATCCATGACCCTGACCTGCTGCTCCTTGATGAGCCGACCGTGGGCCTGGACCCTGGAGCCAGAAAAGAGCTCTGGGATCATCTCGGCCGCATACGAGGCTCGCGCAAGATCACCATACTGCTGACGACCCATCTCATGGATGAGGCGGAACGCTGCGACCGATTGATGCTCCTTCACGAGGGTCGCCTGACGGCCGAAGGGACGCCCGAGGTGCTCAAAGGCGAGATCGGCGGCGATGTGATCACTCTAGAGACCGAGCAACCGGATACGCTGCTTGCCGGAGTACGGGAGCGATTCCAGGCCGAGGCGGCGAGGCTGGGCGAGCATGTGCGCATTGAACGCAAGCAGGGGCATTCCTTCATCCCCCAGCTGGTCGAGGCCTTCCCCGGGTTGATACGTTCGGTGCACCTATCCAAACCGACGCTCGAGGACGTTTTCATCCATCATACGGGCAGAGGTTTCTGGAACGAAGGCGCCCAGCAGGAGAGCCGGGGAACGTGAATATGCGGGCCATCGCAGCCCTATGGAGCCGCGAGCTTTTGCGCTTTTTTCGGGACCGGGCGCGGGTCGTGGGGGCTCTGGCGCCTCCCGTGGTGTTCTGGTTCTTGATCGGCTCGGGCCTGGGAAACGCCTTTAAGATGCCCGGGGCGGCGGCCGGGGTCGACTTTCTCCAGTATTTCTTTTCAGGGACCCTGGTTTTGATCGTCCTGTTCACCTCGGTGTTCGCGACCATCTCCATCATCGAGGACCGCCGTGAGGGTTTTCTTCAGGCCGTTCTGGTCGCGCCTATCACTCGCCTTTCAATCGTTCTCGGCAAGGTGCTGGGCGCGGCCACGGTCGGGCTTATTCAGGGGAGTTTTTTCCTGGTCTTGACCCCGCTCTCGGGAATCGACCTTCCGCTCCAGGGATTCTTATGGGCCGCGACGGCCATGGCGCTGGCGTCCTTGGGACTGACGGGGCTCGGCTTCTGCATCGCCTGGAAGATGGACTCGACCCAGGGATTCCATGCGGTGATGAACCTCTTTCTCATTCCCATGTGGATGCTTTCGGGCGCTCTCTTCCCCCACTCGACCGCGCCGGGATGGCTGCGGTTCGTCATGAGCGCCAATCCCGTCAGCTACGCGGTGTCGGCTCTTCAGCACTCCTTCGGCATGGGCTCCGTCGCCCTGGCCTCGCTGCCGCTTTGCCTTCTGGTCTTGACTGGATTTTCGGTGGCGACGCTGGGGGCCTGCGTCTGGCTGGCGCGGGATCAGGACTAGGGGCGAGATTGCCCAGTTTCCGCATGTCTGATATACTTTGCGCGGGAAAACCATGATACTCGATCCGATCAACAGCATCACCAGCGTCAATTTCTACAGGAAGGTCGCCGCCCAAAGCGTGGCCCGCTCCATGCTTTATCTCGTTTATCTGGCGCTTATCTTCTCCCTGGCGGGCACCATCGCGTGGAAACTCAAGGTGGAGCCCATAGTCGTTGATACATTCCAATGGCTCGAGACCCAGATTCCCGCCATCACTTTCTCCAATGGCCGGGCCAGCTCCTCATTGAGCGGGCCCACCACGGTCAGACATCCCAACATCGCCGAGATCGCTTTCACCATCGACACCCAAAGGACCGAGCCGGTCACGCCCCAGACGCTGCAGGACAGCAAGGTCCTGGCTTACCTGACCGCCAACGCCCTGTATCTTCAGCGCGAGCCGGGACGCGTGGAGGTCTATCCGCTTACCAACATGCAATCCAAGCCCGTGATCATCGACTCGGCGTTTTATCGCTCCGCCCGGAGCATCATGTCGCGAGTCTTGACCTTCATCGTGCCCGTGGTGATTTTGCCGTTGTTCTTCCTTTGGAAAACGCTCTCGTC
Source organism: Elusimicrobiota bacterium (assembly GCA_016207665.1). Classification (GTDB taxonomy): domain Bacteria; phylum Elusimicrobiota; class Elusimicrobia; order UBA1565; family UBA9628; genus JACQPG01. The sequence continues at coordinate 2,983 of JACQPG010000055.1, forward strand.
GCTGTTCTATTCCCTGATCGCCCTTCTCATCAACGGAGTCATGGGAGCGAGCCTGGGCTATGGATCTCTCTTCAGCATTTCGGTCTATGCCCAGACCATCGTGATCGCCCTCCAAACCATTTTCCTCTTCATGCCTAGGGGCATACCCTTGTTTCCCTTCATCGCCGTCGCCGTCACGGGAACCTATATCTGGCTAGCGATCCGAAAGAACGCAGAGACCGAGCCCGCTCGAACCTAGCCGTTATGCGCTGGCTGCCCGCGATCGCGGTGGTGATGGCGTTGGGAGCCTGCGGACGGGATTTCCATATTTCCGGAATAATCACGGTAGCTTCCCCGTTGAGGTTCCGCGTCCCTAAGACCAACGCCGTCCTCTTCATCGTGGCTAAGAACCGCGGCGGGGTCCCGGTGGCGGTGGGCCGCATCGTCAATCCCCAGTTCCCCGTATCCTATTCCTTGGGCCCGCACGATCTGTTGGTGCCCGATAACAAAGTGAGGGAGCCGCTGGTATTGCACGTGCAGATGAATAATCACGGCAATCTGGGGAAACCGGCCAAGGGGGACTTGGAGGGGGAATGCCCAGACTTGGTCTATCCGGGAGACCGTTCGGCCCACATCGTGATCGACCGCATCAGCGGCTGAGCCGACCCTAGGCGACGGTCAGATGGGCGACCCGGAAGGTCGGCGCTCCCAAGGCGCCGTAGAAGGTGAGATCGGAGGCTACTGCGTCGATCCGATCCATCAATTCGATCAGGTTTCCCGAGATCATCGCTCCCTTGATAGGATGGGTTAGCTCTCCATTCTCGATGCGCAAGCCGGAGACTCCGACGGAAAACTCGCCCGAGATAGGATCGGCCATATGCATGCCCATCACGTCGAGCACCAGTATGCCGTCGCGTGTCCCGGCGATCAGTTCCTGGCGGGAGGAGCTGCCCGCTTGCAGGAAAAAATTAGAACAGCCCGGCCCGGGAAGGCCACGATAAGACCCCCGGCCGGCGCTGGCGTTGCTGGCGCGGCCCTCGCGATTGGCTGTGTAGCTATCGTAGAAATAGTCCATGACCACTCCCTTATCGATCATGACCTTCCGGCTCGTGGGATAGCCCTCGTCATCGAAAAGGGAACTGCCTAGACCGCCGGGCCGGCGGGGATCATCGATGAAGGTGACCAAGGAAGATGCCACCCTGGCGCCTTTCTTGCCGGCAAGAAGGGATTTGCCTCTCTGGACCTGGTCGGCGCAAAGGAGGCCCGCGACCAGATCAAGGAATTCCCCCGCCACCCAGGGGTCGAAAACCACGCCACGACGGCCGCCGAGAAGCTTTTTAGCGCCCAGCAATGCCGTCGCGCGCCAAGCTCCGTCCCTGGCGGTCTTGGTAAAATCCAAGCGTCCGCCAGCCCGATCCGACTGCGAAGCGGAGCCTATCTGGACCTCTCCGGCATCCTCGCTCAAAACGGATAGTCCGATGCTTGTTGAGCCGGCCTTTTCGCGGGCAAAGGCGCCGCCGGTTCCCGCAATGACCACCTCTCCCCTGGATTCCCCATAACCCGCCCGAGGGACGGAGCGTATACGCTTGTCGAAACGACGAGCCTCCGACTCCATTTCCTTAAGGTCCGGGATCAACCTCTCGAGCTCGGATTGAAAAAGCCCCTCGTCCCAAAGTGAATCGGATAAGACCGGATCCGGGGAGGCGGCTTGCGGCTGGGGAAGCCTCTTATGGGGGTCGGGCTCCAGAAAACGTTTCTGCTCCATGATCTTGCCGTAAAGCCCTTGGATCAGCTCCAGGGACAACCCGCCCGCGCAGGCAAATCCCATCCGGCCCTCGGCGAACACCCGCAGGCCGGCGCCTTGCGAGCTGGCGTGAGCGATCCCATCGAGCTCGCCCTCCCGCAGCTCGATGCCCCTCTCCTGCCCTCGAGCGAGATAGAGCTCCGCCTGGATGGTCTTGGACTGGGCGCCTATCCAGTCCAAGGCGGCCTCAGCCAGCCTCTCGAGATCCTCCATCAGCGATCCAGAGCGGCCATGCCCATGTATAAGAACAGGAATCCGATCAGCAGGAAGAACGCCCCCCATTTCCTGCGCTCCAGCGCGATATAGGCGTCGTTAAGGAAATATTCGCGGATGACGCGATTGAGACGAGAGACCAGATCGGGGCGATAGAGATAGCCCAGACCCAACAGCACGCAGCTTATACCGACTATGATCTTGAATACCGGACTCATGCTTGGACGTTGAAACGATTCATAGCGGCCTCCAAGCCCTCCGCCGCCCAAGCCTGGACCGCAAGCGCGCCGCGCTCGATGACCGCCGGCAGATCGGCCTCTTCGTCCTTGGAAAAACGTGAAAGCACGAAATCGGTCGAGTCTCTCCCCAAAGGCTGGGGACCGACGCCGATGCGGAGCCGGGGCACCGACTCTGTGCCGAGCGAATCGATCACCGATTGCATCCCCTTTTGTCCCCCGGATGATCCCGAAGGCCTTAGCCGAAGCCGGCCCAGCGGCAGGGCCACGTCATCGAAACATATCAGGATATGCTCGTGGCCCATCTTATAGTAGCGCGCCATGGCCGCGACGCAGCGGCCCGACTCGTTCATATAGGTAGAAGGCTTGGCCAGGATCAAGTCTTGGCGAGCCGCAAGGATCCCCAGGCCCTGGAAATCCTTCCAGCACGCCTGCGGACCGGCGAGGCTATCAATCAGCCTGAACCCGATATTATGACGGGTCCTCTCGTAACGGAGGCCGGGATTGCCTAAACCGACGATCAATCGGATCGGCAAACTGACGGACCGGTGCCGCTAGTCAAGATCGCGGTACTACTTGCCTTCCTTCTTGGCCGGTTCCTTGCCCTTCTCGGGGGCAGCGGGAGCGGCCTTGGCATCCTTCGGCAAAGGCTTGCCTTCCTCGTCCTTCTTGCCCTTGGTGGAGGCCAGTTCGGGCTCGGCCGGGGCGGCGCCTTCCTCGGGCACCGCCGCCGGCGCGGCGGCGATCTCTTCCTTGACCTGGGTCACGTGGACGACAATGTGCTCGGCGTCCTCGTGGATCTCGATGTCCGTGCCGACGTTGAGATCCTTGACCAGCACATGCCCGCCCAGTTCCAGTTTGGAAACGTCCACGTCGATATACTGGGGAATATGGGTCGGCAAAGCGCGGACGGTCAGATCGCGCAACTCATGCTGCAGTATGCCGCCCCCGGTCTTGACCCCAGGCGCTTCCCCAACGATGCGCAACGGGACCTTGGCCTCGATCTTCTGGGTCAGGGATATGCGTTGGAAATCCGCGTGGACCGGGCGATCGGTGACCGGATGCCTTTGAAGATCTTTCAAGATCACGGTCTCGTGGCTCTTGCCCAACTGAAGCTGTATGATGGCGTTGACTCCGGCTTTCTTACGAATGGCCATCAGCTCCTTTTCCGGCAGGGCGACCTGGACAGGAGGCTTGCCTCCCCCATAGATCACTCCCGGAACCTTGGAGTCTCCCCTCAACGTGGAAAGCTCCTTCTTGCTGCTGCGGCCATTCCTGGTTTCAACGGCTAACTTGATCTGCTCCATCGCACTCTCTCTTGCGTCTACACGAACAACGCGCTGATTGATTTACCTTGATGATTCCTTAAGATCGCCTCGCCCATGAGCGAAGCGACCGACAAAACCTTGATCTTGCTGTTCTCCGTCAAATGCACCGGTATCGAATCGGTGATGATCATCTCCTCAAGCTCCGACTTCTCGATGAGATCGCGCGCGGCTCCCGATAGCACGCCGTGCACGCACGCGGCATAAACGTGCCTGGCTCCCGACTCCAATATCTTGGCGGCCACCTTGGTCAAGGTTCCTCCAGTATCGACCATATCGTCGAGGATCAACGCGGTCTTATCCTTGACGTCGCCGATGATGTTGTAGACCGAGGCCTCGTTGGGCCTGGGACGCCGCTTGTCGATGATGACGAGCTGGGCCGACAGCCTTTTGGCGAAGGCGCGAGCGCGCTCCACGCCGCCCACATCTGGGGAGATCACGGCCAGATTGGTGAATTTCTTCCTGCGGAAGTACTCCATGAATATCGGAGCCGCGAAGAGATGGTCCACCGGGATATCGAAGAACCCTTGGATCTGGGCCGCGTGGAGGTCCATGGTGATGACCCTATTAGCGCCGGCGGTCGTGATCAGATTGGCCACGAGTTTCGAAGAGATGGGAACCCGGGGAGAGGTCTTTCGGTCCGCGCGGGCATAGCCGAAATACGGGATCACCGCGGTGATGCGGCCGGCGGAGGCGCGCCTAAGCGCGTCGATCATAACCAGAAGCTCGACCAGGTTCTCATTGACCGGTCGGCAAGTCGGCTGAACCACATAGCAGTCGCAGCCCCTGACGTTTTCATCTATCTGCACGTTGACCTCGCCGTCGGCGAAACGGCCGACATGCGAATTGCCGCAGGGGATGCCCAGATAGCGGCAGATGTCCTCTGCTAGGGGCCTATTGGCGTTTCCCGAGAATACCTTCAGATGCGGAAAAAGGCGCACGCCATCGACTGGAATCGGCTCAGCCCCTGGTTGGCTAGTCATTGCTGTCGCTTCTAGCATGCATGGCCCCTGATTTATTTCTTGATGACTTGACGCGCTCGGGCGATGGCCAAGGCGTCGTCCGGCACGTCCTCCGTCACTGTCGAACCCGCGGCGATCTTGGCGCCCCGGCCTATCTTGACCGGCGCGATCAGATTGACATTGGAACCGACGAAGGCCTTGGCCGCGATCGTCGTCTTGTGTTTGGCCTTGCCGTCGTAGTTGCAGGTGATGGTGCCCGCCCCTATATTGACGTCCTCATGTATCTCGGCGTCGCCGATATAGCTGAGATGATTGACCTTGGTGCCGAAGCCGATGCGGGAAGCCTTGACTTCCGTGAAATTGCCGATCCGGACCCGCGGACCTATCACGGACTCCGGCCTGATGTGGGCGAAGGGCCCGATATTGCACTTCTCGAGTATCCGGCATTCGGTCAACTGGGACATGCGTATCTCGCAATCATTGCCGACCTGCGCGTTCTCGACAAAACAGAAAGGACCGACTTGGCAATGCTTGCCGATGATGGTCTTTCCTCGCAGGATGGTCGAAGGATGTATCGTGGTGTCCTGGCCCACTTCCACGTCGGCGTCCACGTGGGTGGAAGCCGGATCGAGTATGGTCACTCCGGAAAGCATCAGGCGATCGAGCATCCGCCGGTTGAGTATGCGCTCGGCATGGGAGAGTTGAATCCTTGAGTTGACCCCCAGTACTTCCTCGGGATTCTGGCTCATGTAAGCGTTGATCTTGCCGCCCTTGTTCCGGATCAACTCCATGGCGTCGGTCAGGAAATGCTCCTTCTTCGGCCCCTTGGCCCCGATCTCCTTGAGGCCGACCTGAAGGGCCTCCACCTCGAAGCAATAAGCGCCGGAATTGATCTCGTTAATGGAAAGCTCCTTGGAGCTGGCCACCGACTCCTCCACGATCTTGAGCACCTCGCCCAAAGGGCTGCGGACAATGCGGCCGTAGCCCTTGGGATTGGAGAGCTTCGCGGTAAGAAGGGTCACCTGACCCTTCTGTTCCTCGTGGCTTTGGACCAGGGCATATCCGCTTTCGAAGGTCAACAGCGGCGTGTCTCCGCAAAGCACCACCACTGTCTTGAATTTCTTGAGGAAAGGCACGGCCTCGAGAACCGCGTTGCCGCTTCCCAAAGGTTTCTTTTGCAGGATGTAATGGATCGGCCTGCTGATGCCGCAATCCCTGACGATCTGCGTCACGGAGGCCTTGACCTTGTCGGCTTCATAGCCGATGACGACCCCGATAGCCGAGGGCTTGAGCGCGTTCGCCAGCCTCATGGTGTAAAAAATCATGGGACGTCCGCCTACCGGATGAAGAACCTTGGGGATGGTCGACTCCATCCGGGTTCCCTCGCCTGCCGCCAGGATCAAAACGCCCAGCGATCTGCCGCCTTTATGGTTGTTGCTGATCATGATAGTCTCTCAGATCCCATTTCCCAGGCCTGGACTCGAACCAGGAATAACGGATTCAAAGTCCGCTGTGATACCATTTCACCACCTGGGAGTCGCTAGAAATCCCCCCTCAGTCTCCCTCCCCATCGGTGCTGATGATGGCGCCTCTCTTCACTTCTTCCTGGTAACAGGCCATCACCTTGTCTTCCAGCACCTTCCTAAAATCCATATTGATCGGATGGGCGATATCCTTGTAGGTCCCGTCCGGCAATTTTCGCGACGGCATGCACAATATCAGCCCCTTGTTGCCCGATATGATCTTCATGTTGCGAACCACGAAACAATTATCGAAGGTCACGGTCGCAAAAGCCTTTAATTTATCCTCATTTCTGATATGAACCCTGACCTCCGTGATTTCCATGCCAATAAACGCCTACATCCCTCTCAGCCGTTGCAACAGGTGAGGAAAACTTTCCATGGATAGCCCCGAAGGCGTTTTAGGAGCTGCTCTCCCTCCTCATGCGAGGAAACAAAACCAAAAACGGAAGAGCCTGACCCAGACATTCGCACGCCTAAGGCGCCTAACTGGACCAGCACCCTTCGGGCCCGTTCGACATGCGTTAGGACTGGAAGCCTCGCCTGCTCCAGGCGATTGAACAGCAGACCTTGCCACTCCGCAATAGGTCTGCCTTTTTCAAGACCGGCGATTAGTTTATCAAGGTCGGAAAGCCTTGTCAACACATCGGATCTGGCGGGGTTGGAGAGCGCCTTATACGACTCCGCCGTAGGCACCTGCACCTCGGGGAAAATGAGGATCATATAGGGTAGGGACCGGCGGACATGGACGGGCTTAAGCCGATCGCCGATGCCCGTGCCCAAGCAAAAAGGCTGGGGGTGGAGAAAAAAAGGCACATCAGCCCCCAAGCCGACCCCGATCCGCTTCAATAACGCCTTTTTCTTGGAATCCAGGGGAATTTGGAAGAACTTGGCCATGCCCAGCAGGGTGCCGGCCGCATCCGAAGATCCGCCCCCCAGGCCCGCGCCCATGGGTATGCGTTTGGTCAACTTAAGATTCAGCGCGGGCTCTACGCCGAAATTCGAGCAAAAGGCCCTGGCCGCCCGCATCACGAGATTGTCTTCCCCGGCCGAAAGGGGAGGCATCCCATCCTCGGTCTCGATTTCCAGATCGATGCCCCGACCGCTCTTGCGGGAAAACTCGAGTACGTCGTAGAGGTTAATCTTGGCGAACAGCGTCGAGAGGGTATGATAGCCGTCTCGCCGCTTGCCGGTGACCTCCAGGAACAGATTGATCTTAGCGGGACACTGTATCTTCATCGATAAGGGCCTGAGCCGACAGCTCCGCATTGATCTGGGAAAAGCGCAGGGTAAGACGGATTCCTCGGCGCCGCGCCGTGATCTCGTGGGGTATGAGCCTCCCCTGGTAACGGGAAAAGCGGGCGAGTTCGAGCCGCAGCCCCGCGGGAGCCTCGATGCCCTCCATCCTGGAACCAAAGCGGCCCAGCGAAAGCCGCCAGCCGCCGGCCGCCACGCGCACCCGGCGCCATCCCCTCCTGACCTGGAACGGCTCCAGATCAAGGATACGGCCCGAAAGATAATCGCGGAGCGCCGTCAGCGCCTCGCCCGTAATCCGCAGCGCCGATTGGGAGGGGACCCCCGACAACTGGCCTGAATCCATCGTCAACCCATCCTTGGTGAGGCGAAGCTTCATCAGCGGGGTAAACAGCGGCCCCACGACCTCGATGCTCAGCTGATCCGGACCCTTGAACGAGAACAAGGCCTTGTACTTGAACTCCTGGCCAAGGACCTCTCCGTCGATCTCGCAGATCGCGTTCAACTTGCCAAGCCCTCCATGGATGGACCGTAGATGCCCGCGGTATAGGGCATCCACTTCCTTGCCGGAAAATTCCTTCTCCAGCTTGCGGCTTTTCCCCTTGGAGTCCTCCGTCGACAGCGCCTCGGCTCTCTTCCAGAACCGCCAGGCGCTAGAGGCCTTCCCCAACGAATGATAGACATCCCCCAAGTGATCCCAGATCGTCTCATCCTCGGGAAGCGCCTCCAAGGCCTGGCGGAGCTCGGCTGCGGCCTGGGTGGAACGGCCCTGCTTGAAGTGCACCCAGCCCAGCGAATCCTGATAGGCGCCGTTCTTGGGCTCCAGACGCACCGCCTTGGCGATGAGCTGCTCAGCCTGCGCCAAGTCCTGTCCCCGCTCCGCCAGCATATAGCCCAGATAATTGAGCGCCGGCCCATCATCCGGCTTGTGCTCCAGCAACTCGCGAAACTGCGCCTGGGATTCCTCGATCCGCCCCGTCCTTTCCAGCAGGACCGCGAACTGGAAACGCGCGTCACGGAAGTCGGGCCGCAGACCGACCACTTCGCGCAGCAGCTTGATGGCATCCTCCTCCCTCTTGAGATCATCGTAGCCTAGGGCGAGGAAATAAGCCACCTGATCGTTATCGGGCCAGGATTTGTGCGCGGCCTCGAGAACCGAAACCGCCTGGGACAGGCGACCGGCCTGGCTAAGGTAATAGCTGAGCCTTAGATTAAGGGCCGGCTCTTCCTTCAGGCCGGAGCTCTGCTTCAAATGCTCGGCGGCCTTCAAGTAATCGCCGTCCCGCTCCCAGTAGAGCGCCAACCAATGACTGGCGTTCGGGTCGGATGGCTGCAGCTCCCTGACCGTCTCAAAACAGCGCCGGACCTCCTCCCATTGCGCCTTCAAGACGTAAATCTGCCCGATATGGGTCAGAAGCGCGATATTCTGAGGCTCGAACTTAAGTATGGCCAGGTATTCGCTCAAGGCGCTGTCGGTGGCGCGTTGGAGCTCGTAGGCCTGAGCCAGGGTATACCTAGCGGCAAGGGATTCGTTGCCGGGTTCCAGCTCTATCGATCTCTTGAGATGGGCGATCCCCTCGTTGATCCGGCCCGATTGGATATCGATACGGCCTATCTGCAAGTGAGCCTCGGCCGCCTGCGAATAATCCTGCTTGATAAGCCGTTCCAACAGCCGTTTGGCCTTTTCCGGCTCCTTGACCGAGAGCAGAGCGCCGAGGGAAAATATGGACTCGGCCGAGCGCGGGTCGATCTCCAAGGCTCTTTCGAAGGAGGCTTGAGCCGAATCGACGCTTCCCTTGGCCCATAGCACCCTGCCCAACATGATATGGACTTGGGCCTGAGCCGGCGCCAGAGAGACCGCCTTGCGGGCCCAGGTTTCGGCCTTGTCGAGAAGACCTGATTCCAAGGAGAGCTCGGCCGCCTCTCCGGCGATGTAGGCGGAGCGTGGATCGAGCTTGAAGGCCTGCTCGTAAGCCGCCAGGGCTGCGGCCGGCTCTCCGCGCCGCTCCAGCAACATTCCCTTCAGGTAGAGCTTCTGCGCGCTCTTGACCCCCTCGCGATCCTCGGGACTGGCGCCGGCTTGCGGCCGGAAAAGGAGCAGCGCCAGAAGCAACAACGGCCAGGTCATTCTCAAAGGAGGGCTCGATCCATCAAGAGTGCATCGGAACCGTCATTATAAAACTTTGGCCTGCGGCCCACAACGCGGAACCCCGCCCTGCGATAGACGGACAAGGCGCGGCCATTCCACGCGCTGACCTCGAGCGTTACCTTGGATAAGCCGTAGCCCCGGCTCAAAATCAGCACCGCCTCGATCAAGGCCCGCCCAAAGCCGCGCATGAAAAAGTCGGGCGACACGGCGACGTTGAGGATTTGCGCCTCGGGCGGCACCTTGCGGAATATCGCGTAACCGACCACGCGGCCACCTAGATCCGCGACCAGGAACTCCGTGGAGGGATTTTCCAGCTCCTTTTCGAACTGCTCGCTGGTCCAACCGGGGGAGGTCTTCCAACCTCGCTCGATGGCCACGACCTGCGCCAGGTCAGCGAGCCGGGCGGGGCGGATGAGCTTTCCGTTCATAACCGGCGGGCTTGAGATAAAGCGGCTCGAAGGCGGGCAGCTTGTCCGATGATAGGCGGGCCAAGGCGGGACCGAGAATGTCCCGCGCTCGAGGCGTGGATTCGCCAACCACGGCGCCTTGCCCTTCCAGCTCCGCCTGGATCCTGGGCCAGTCCTCGGCCCTCGCCCATTGCGGCGGCCCGAATGGCCTGAGACCGCGCGCGCCTCGCCGGAACACTTGATAATATCTCTCTTCTCGCCAGCCCGGGATGACCGGGGCCACGATCTTCCCCTCGATGCTCCAGGCCGCGGCCTCTAAACGAGAGATCGCCAGGGCCGGCTTGCCGCATTGCCGCCCGGCCACCGCGGCGAAAGCCATGCCGATCCGGATGCCCGTGAAACGACCCGGACCGCTGGCCGCGGCGATCCCATCGAGCCGATCGAAAGAAATCCCCGCGCGCGCCAAGAGCCGCCCGACCCGAGGCAACAACAGCTCATCGTGGGCCTGCTCCGGCCGGCCCAATACCGAGAAGACCTCGCCGCCGGCCTGCAAGGCCACGCTCAACGCGTCCTCGGTGGCGTCGACGGCGAGTATATTCATCCTGCTCTCAGATTCACCAGAAGGTCCCTCGACCTGGGGCCTAGGGCCGTAGCCCGAATCCTTCGGGCCCGCCCGCCTTTGGCATGCGACAATCGCAACTCCAATCTATCGCCAGGATAGTAGCCGCGGCCGGCCTCCGGCCACTCGACGACGCAGACGGCCTTGGGGTCTCGAACGAAATCCTCGATGCCTATGTCGCCGGTCTGCTCCGGCTCGATCCTGTAGAGATCCAGATGATTGATGCTCCATCGGCGCCCGTGATAGATCCTGGCCAGCCCGAAGGTGGGGCTCGTCACCCGGCCCTTGAAGCCGAGTCCCTCGGCCAGCCCCTGCGTCAGCGTGGTCTTGCCGCTCCCCAGATCCCCGTAAAGGCAGAGCACGTCCCCTCCTCGCAAAAACCGGCCCAGCCGGCGACCCAGCGAGCGGGTTTGATCTGGAGACGAAGTCATCATGATCATGCCGAGGCGCGATGGCGCCAATGTTTTCTATTATATATCTACTGGATGCCACGCTGGACACTATCCCTGCTTGCCCTGGCCCCGCTGGCCTTCGGGGCTCAACCGGCCGATGAGGATCCGCCGCTCTTGTGGCAGGAGCGTTACTTCTTCGACGCCCTGCTGACCGCCCGCGACCGGCTCGCCCGCTCGCAAAGCGACCCTCTCATGATTCCGGTGCTCAAGTCCATCGCCCAGCAGACGGCGCAACAGGTAGCCAATCTGGAGCAGATCGGCGAGTACATCAAGTCGCAGCAGGAAAACCTTCAGTACGCCTTCAGCGAGGAGAAGCCCGCGCAAAGCCTCGAGACCATCCAGGCCAATTTCGAGACCCTGGCGCAGGGCGCGGACCAAATCAGGACCAATCTCTATTACTTGACCGCGCGCTGCCGCATAGCTTCCTCCCAGGCTCTTCCGGATTCCGAGATGCACCAGTCGACGCTGCTCATCCTCGGCCAGATAGAGGAGCTGCAACTCAAGCTCAACCAGGTCTACCTCGATACGGTGGCGCTGCGAGATCAAGTCCACCAGAACAATTGGGCCACCAACAAGTATTTCAAGCAATGGACCGATATGCTGACTCGCAGCGTGGTCCGAGTCCAGGATTCCGTCTTTTCGATCTACAACTCGGCCTATGAGCTTTCTTTGCGCAGCCGTTAGCCTGCTGTCCCTGCTTCCCCGGACGGCCCATGCCCAGGTCACGCCGGTTTCCTTCAAGACCTCGGACGGCTGGACCATCAAGGGCTCGCTCAAAGCCGGCCGTGGGCAGCCCGTCGCCGTGCTCGTTCACGGCGCAGGCTCTAGCCGCAACGAATGGGAGTCCTTCGCCGCCGAGCTTTGGAAGCGCGGGGTCGGGACGCTCGCCCTAGACCTGCGCGGACATGGCGAAAGCGTGGTGGGCCCGGCGGGCAAGCAGGAATGGACTTCCTTCGAAAAGGCCGCTGAGTGGACTGCCGCGACCGCGGACCTGGACGCGGCCGTCCGATTCCTGGCCGGCCGCGGTTTCCGAAAATCCAGGATCGGCTTCATCGGCGCCTCCATAGGCTCCAACCTCGCAGCCTTAGCCTCCGGACCGGAGTCGCCTTGGCTGGTGCTGCTCTCGCCAGGCCTCGACTACCGCGGGGTGGCCTTAACCTCGCCGAGAGCCCGGCGTGTTCTGGCCGCGGCGAGCGCCCAGGACCCCTACGCCTATCAGGCGTCCTTGGCGCTCAAGCAAAGCGGAACGGCCTTTTTCGAGACGGCTCGCGGCCACGGCGTGGAGATGTTCAAAGACGCTGAATTCCAAGCCAAAGTGCTGGCCTGGATCGAAGCCTCTCGCTAATCAGCACTTGCAGTTAGGGTTTTTCCTGCTGCCGATGCCATAATAATGGGGTCTAATCGAATCCAAGCACATCTTCCGGGAATCCCTGATCTGGCCGACTTCTTTAAGCTCTTTCAGACAGATGTCGAAAGCCTTGCACATCGCGGCGCAAGGATCCTGACCAGGGACGGCGGCCTTCGGCGCCGCCTCGTTCAACGTCTGGGCGGCCGGCGAGGATTTCATCGGGTCTTCACTGACTTTCTTGTAGCTCAAGCTGGCGGCGCTCATCGCCCGCTGGCACAAGGATTTTTCCAGATGAGCGCAGAATCCCATGGCCTTTTGAGCGTCGAGCTGGCCTCCGTTCATCTCCATCATCCTGAGATAGTGCGCCGGCAGAAAGTTGTTGTAAGCCCTGGCGAAAGCCGTCTGGCAAGGCACCGGATCGGATGGACACCATCGAGCCGGTTCCGCTCCCCGGCCCGCTTTGATCTCCTGCTCGGCCAATTCAAATAGAAAAACGCCGTAGACCCGCTCGATCTCCGCCCTCGAGTCGCCATTGTGTCTCCGGCGCGACGCCTCGAAATCGGCGGGCAACTTACCGGCCGCCTCCTCTCGCCCGTGGGCCGTGGCTAGGTGGCCCCGATAAGAATCGATGGCTTCTTTAAACCGCCTTGGCCCCTCGGACTGGTCCCGAGTTGGACCACGCCCCCTCTTCCGGCGACCTTCGCAAACCTTCTCCCTCAGCTCGGGTGATTCCAGAATTCTCTCCAGGGTGGTGCTCACCCACCCGCCGTATTTGAACGCCACCAAGCTCCCATCAGTCCTCAACTCGTATTGAGGCCGGAGAGCCTCGTTGTCGGCGGGACTCAAACTGGATATTTCGCAGGCATAGACGGAGGGGATCGCCGCCAAAATTAAGGCTGCCTCCCCCCATAAAACCCCTTTAGAACTGGTCATTTCAGGCCTCCGCGGGATTTGCCCGACAAATGTAACCCTCGGGCCTTGAACTGTCAAGAGCGTAGCAACTCGGGGGGCTGGCTGAACGCTAAGCCGTGGCGGGGCTTAGGCACTCAAAGTTCTTTTTTTTTCGGGCTTCGATGAGGGCCCGTGTCCGGGCCTCGAACTGGGGGCTCTGCGCCAAGACTTGGCGGAAATGGTCCTGGGGAATGACCAAGATCATGGTCGAATCCTCGGAAGCCTTGATGGTGGCTCCGGCCGTTCCCATCTCGAGGATGGATATCTCGCCGAACACCTCGCCGGTGCCCAGCTCGGCGACTTGAACGAGGGCCTTGCCCTCTCCCTTGACCCAGACCGACACCTTGCCGAAGGCGACCACGTAAAGCCCATCGATAGTCGTCCCTTTGAACAAGACGGTCTGGCCCTTGTTGAAAGTCTGCGCTTGCGCGTGGGCGGCGAGGGCCCCGGCTTGATCGGGCGTCAATCCGCTCAGAAAGGGCACGTGGGCCTGAAGGAAATCCTGCGGCGTCACGAAGGGATTCTAGCACATCCCGCGGCCCTGGTCATAGAGCGCCGCTTGACCGTGTCCCCCTTAGTTGATATTTTTCGTAGATGCCCGCCCGAATCGCTTTGAGTCTAGCCTTGTCCGCTCTTGCCGCGCAGTTCGAGGCCCCCATCACCGTCACCTCGTTGAGCCAGACCTTCATAGAGTCGGTGGATGAAGGGGACAAGCGCAGAGCCCTGGACCATCTCGCCCGCATCCCTATCATGACGGCGCGAGACGCCCAATCGGCCCATGATCTCTTCGTCCGTTTCCCGGATCGCCCGGTGCGCGAGGCCGTACTCGCGTCCCTGGAGCGGATGGATCGACAAAACCAGGCCCTCGGCTCCTTTTTTCTGCGTTGCCTCCAGGACCCGGAACCCGAAAGCGCGCTTTTCGGCCTTCGCGGGGCCTTGAGGCTGAGGCACGCCGATGCCTTGCCCGCGGTCCGGTCATTGGCCAAGCGAAAGTTCGCCTTCGCCGGCCCTCAAGAGGCGCCTCTAATCTCGGATAAGAACGCCTGGTGGCTGCAATACGAGGCCCTTTCCGCTCTGGCGCAGTGGGAGGGATCGGCCGCGCTGGACTTGCTGGTCAAGCAATCCCGGCGGGCGCCGGCCGTGGCGCAGATCATGGCGCGTTACCTCTGGAAGGAATCCTTGCCCCTTCTGGCCCGATGGTCGGCCTCGCGCTCGAACGATGACCTGGAGCGGGCTCGAGAAGGCCTGAGCACTGTCATTCCCTTGGACGCGATCCAGGCCGGCTATGAGCCGATGCTGGCATGGGTTCGAGACCCGAAAGCTCCCAGACTCCTGAGGCATCAGTTGGCTCTCAAGTTGGGATTGGCGGCTTCCGACGAGCAGGTGGACTCTCTGATCAAGGAGCATGCCGATCTCGCGGATCCGGAAACCCGATTGATGTTCGAGGCGGCGCTTTTCGCCTCGCGCCACCCCAAGGTGATACCGGTGCTGGTGCGTTACGCCAAGGAAAACCCGAATCCCAGCCTGCGCGCGGGGGCGCGGGCGCAGCTCAAGGATATGATGGACCCCAAGGAGTACAGGGAGCTGCTGGAGTGGCTGGCCGCCAACGATCCCGATCCGGAGAACAGGCGCGAGATCACCGAAGAGCTCAAGCCCGCGGCGCGCTGAATTTTGCTAATCTAAGTCAGGATTTCACCGACGATGCCCTGGTATTTTTGGCTTCTCGTTCTTCTTTGCCTGGCCCTGACAGCGGCGCTCGGTTGGGCCCTAAGCGGGCTCTACGGCCGGCGGCTTCAGAGCGATGCCGTGCCCGCCCCGGGACGCTTCGCGGAGGGCTGGGAAAAACTCGATCAATTGCTTTCCATGCTGATCTCACTGCAGGATCACGGGGTGTCCCATCCCGGCGGCCTCTCGCGCGAAGAGTTCTCTTCGGCCGTGCTTGATTCGGCTTGCCGCTTGATGAGATGCTCCCGAGGCTCGATCATGGTCTGGGACGAGACCCAAGGCGTGCTTCGGATCCTGGCGGCGCAGGGTCCCTGGAAAGGCAAGGAGCAAAAGCTCTTCTTCAAGCCCGGGGAGGGCGTTGCCGGCCGAGCTTTCCAGACGGGGCAACCCGTGCTGGTCAAGGAGCCGCTGAGGGACTCGCGCTATGTCCAGGGCGAGCCCCCGGACGCGGAGCCATTCATATCCATTCCCCTGTTGGTCAAGTCAAAGCCCATCGGCGTGCTCAATCTCCACGAAACGGGAGAGCACGAGCCTTTCTCCGACTATAACGTCAAGTTCCTGAACATCCTGGCCGGAGAGGCGGCGGGCATACTCCATAATCTGGATCTATTCGAGCGGCTGGAGACCTTCTATTTGGAGATGGTCAAGACCTTGGCTCGCGTGGTGGACTCCAAGGACCATTACACGCATGAGCACTCCGACCGGGCCAGCACGCGGGCCAGAAGGTTGGCCGCCGAGCTCCAGCTTCCCTCTCATATGACCCGCTATATCGAATACGCTGCTCTGCTGCACGATATCGGAAAGATCGGAATAGACGAGGCGATTCTCCTTAAGCCCGGCAAGCTGACCTCGGAAGAGTACGAGCAGATGAAGAAGCATCCCATCATCGGCCATCAGATATTGGCTCCCGTACAATTCTTGGGGCCGGTCGCTCAGATGGTGCTTTATCATCAAGAGTGGTACGATGGAAGAGGATATCCCGAGGGGCTCAAAGGCGAGCAGATACCCTTGGGCGCGCGCGTCGTGGCGGTCATAGACGCCTGGGATGCCATGACATCCGACCGTCCTTACCGTAAAGCCCTGGGTCGGGATATCGCCATCGCGGAACTCAAGAAAGGAGCCGGGACTCAATTCGACCCCAAGATCGTCAGCGCTTTCCTCAAAATCGAGAAGGATGAGTGGGACAAGGCCCACGCCGGCCAAGCGCCGGTCCACTGAGCCATGCTCTATATCGTCCCTACCCCTATCGGCAACCTCGAGGACATGCCCGCGCGCGCGCTGCGGGCGCTACGTGAGGTCAAGGCGGTTTATTGCGAGGACACGCGGCGAACCCGGGCCCTCATGAGCCATTTCGGAATCACCGTACCCTTGCTCCGGTATAACGAGCATAACCGCCGCGCCGCCGAGGAGATCGTCGGACGGCTCAAGGGCGGGCTGGACGCGGCGTTGGTCTCGGACAGCGGCCTGCCTGCGATCTCCGATCCCGGCAGAGCCCTGGTCGAGCTGGCCCGCCGCAGCGGGATCCGCGTCACCGCGCTGCCGGGGCCCAGCGCCGTCACCACGGCTTTAGCCGGATCGGGACTCCCCGCGGACTCCTTCGTATTCCTAGGATTCCTGCCAAGGTCGCCGGGAAAACAACGGCGCGTCCTTCAAGAGGCGGCCGCTCTTAAGCGCACGATCGTGATCTACGAGTCGCCCTACCGCGTGCTCGCCCTCCTGGAACGCGTCGAACAGGTTCTTGGAGCCGCCGCACAAGCCTGCGTAGCTCGGGAGCTCTCGAAGGTGCACGAGGAGTGGTTGAGCGGCACCGTCTCGGAGATGCGTCGCGAACTCGGATCTCGGCGCGAGCTCTTGGGCGAGTTCGTGCTCGTCTTCCATCCCGAGGAGGCTCCAGCATGAGCCGAACCGCGGGAGCGACCGTCTTCAAGGCAGAGACCATGGATCGGGCGCAGCTGCAGGATGTGGCGGAAGCGGCGCGGCTCGGCAAGGTGATCGCCTTTCCCACGGACACGGTCTACGGTCTGGGAAGCAGCGCCTTCGATGAGGCCGCCATCAAGAGGATCTACCGGATCAAGGGCCGTCCGGAAGGCAAGCCGCTGCCCCTCCTGGTCCATTCGATCGACGCCGCACGGCCCTGGATGGAATGGAACCGCGCGGCGGAGGCGCTCAGCCGGCGATTTTGGCCCGGCGGCTTGACCCTGATATTGAGATCGAGCGTGGAAGGCCGCCGGCTTCCCTTTTCTCCAGACACGCTGGCGGTCCGCGTCCCTAATCACCCATTGCTGCAAAAGACCATAGAGTTGTCGGGTTGTCCCTGGGCCAGCACCAGCGCCAACAGGTCCGGCGCTCCGGCCCTCGTCGAAGGGACGCAGGTCGTCGCGAGCTTCGAGGGGCTGGTGGACTACATCATCGACGGGAAAAGGGCGCCCGGCACGGAGTCGACGCTCGTGGACGCGACAAGAACCCCCGCGGCGGTGCTGCGCTCGGGCTGCATCTCCCTATCCCGGATCAACGAGGTTCTCTCTCATGGATAAATTGCGCGCTCTCGACCCCGAAGTCTACGAGGCCATCGCCCAGGAGACGCGGCGGCAGGCCGAAAATCTGGAGCTCATCGCCTCGGAGAATTACGCCTCGGAGGCGATACTCGAGGCCCAGGGCTCGGTGCTGACGAATAAATATGCCGAGGGTTATCCCGGCAAACGATACTACGGCGGCTGCGAATTCGTGGACAAGGCGGAGACTCTGGCTATCGAGAGGGCCAAGAAGCTTTTCGGCGCCGAGCACGCCAACGTCCAGCCGCACTCGGGCACTCAAGCCAACGTCTCGGTCTATCTCGCGGCCTTGAACGTGGGCGATACGGTCATGGGTCTCAATCTGGCCCATGGCGGCCACCTGTCCCATGGCCATCCCCTTAATTTCTCCGGCAAGTTCTTCAAGATCGTCCCCATCAACGTCAGAAAGGACGACGAGCTCATCGACTATGACGAGGCTCAAGAGCTCGCCAACTCGCACAAACCCAGGCTTATTTTCGCCGGGGCGTCCAATTACTCGCGCGTATTCGATTGGCCCCGGCTCAAATCGATAGCCGACTCGGTGGGGGCCATGCTCGCCGCGGACATGGCCCATTACGCCGGTCTCGTGGCCGCGGGACTTTATCCCTCTCCCGTTCCGCACACGGATTTCACCACCTCCACGACCCACAAGACCCTAAGAGGGCCGCGAGGCGGCCTGATACTCTGCAAGACCAAGCATGCGGCCGCGGTCGACAAGATCAATTTCCCCGGAACGCAAGGCGGCCCCTTGATGCACGTGATCGCCGCCAAGGCCGTCTGCTTCGGCGAGGCGCTCAAGCCGGAATTTAAGGATTACCAGAGAAGGGTGCTAGCCAACGCCAGGCGGCTGTCCTCGTCCCTTTCGCGTTTGGGCTACCGGATAGTGGCGGGCGGCACCGACTGCCATTTGTTCTCGGTGGATCTCAGGCCCAAGAACGTCACGGGCAAAGAGGCGGAGGAGGCCTTGGACAAGGCGGGGATCACCGTCAACAAGAACGCCATCCCGTATGACCCTCAAAAGCCCTTCATCGCCTCGGGCATCCGCATAGGCAGCCCGGCCGTCACGACGCGAGGCATGGGCGAGGCCGAGATGGACCAGATCGCCCAGCTCATCGAAGACACGCTGTCCGCCCGGCAAGACGAGGGCAAGTTGCGTTCCATCCGAGCGGAGGTTCGGAAGCTTTGCTCGCGCTTCCCGATCTATCCCGGCTTGCTGCGGGAGCTCCAGGCGGCGCATGGCTAAGAAGCTGGTCGCGGATGACGACGCCACCTTCATCAGTTTGATGTCGGATTATTTAGGCCAGCATTATCGGGTGTTGACCGCCTTTAACGGCCACGAGATGGCCCAACTGGCTGCTCAGGAAAAGCCGGCTCTGATCATCCTGGACATCAGCATGCCCGAGACCTCCGGAGCCTCGGCTTATCAGCTCTTGCGATGGGATCCGGGAACCTCCTCCATTCCTGTGATTTTTGTCTCCTCTCATCCACGCAACAAGGTCAAGCCTCCAATCCCGAGCGAGCCGCATACCCGCTATTTTCAAAAGCCGATCGACTTTGCCGAATTGACACAGGCCATCAAGGAACTGCTCTCCGTACGGACGGAAAACCCATGATCGCCCAGATATTGCTGGCCGACGATAACGTCGACCTCACCGTCCTGCTTTGCGATTATCTCAAGACGCGCAACCACCGCGTGATCGTGGTCAACGACGGCTTCTCCTTGGCCCAAAAGGCGGCCGAGCACCAGCCCCATCTGATCATCGCGGATATCCAGATGCCGGGGGCCTATGGCTCCTCGGTCTATCAACTGCTGCAAAAGGATCCGAAGACGGCGTCCATCCCCGTGCTTTTCATATCCGCCCATCCCTATGAGAAGCTCAAGCACATTCTCCCGTCCGATCCCAAGACTCGCTTCCTTCAGAAGCCCGTGCCCTTTCCCAAACTCGATGAGATCATAGCCGAATTGCTTCCGCTGGGAGGCTATACCCCATGAGAACCGCCAAGCGCGCGCCCTTGGCCTCGGTCGCCGTGATCGGCGGCAGCGGCCTCTATGACATGCCAGGCCTGATCGGCAAGAGACTGGTTCGCGCCAACACCCCCTTCGGCCGGCCCTCCGGACCCATACTGTTGGGCAGCCTCTCAGGGGTGCCCTGCGCCTTCATCGCTCGTCACGGTCCGGGACACGTGTTGACCCCATCGGAGATCAACCAGCGCGCCAACATATTCGCGCTCAAGGCCTTGGGCGTCGAGAAGATCGTGGCCGTGGCGGCCGTGGGATCGCTGCGCGAAGAGCTGGTTCCCCGACATTTCGTCTTTCCCGACCAGTTGGTCGACGAGACCAAGGGCCGTCCTTCCACCTTCTTCGGGGATGGGGTCGTAGCGCACGTGGCCTTCGACGCCCCCTTTTGCTACGAGCAGTCGCAACTGCTCTATGAGGCCTCCCGCGAGACCGGCATCACCTCCCATTTCGGCGGCGTCTACGTCTGCATGGAGGGCCCGGCGTTCTCGACGCGCGCCGAATCGGAATATCACCGCCAAATGGGATATTCCGTCATCGGCATGACGGCCTCTCCCGAGGCCAGGCTAGCGCGCGAGGCCGAGATTTGTTATTCCCTGGTGGCCCTAGTCACCGATTACGACTGCTGGAAAGCCGGCGAGGAGGTGTCGACGGAGAAGGTCGTCGAAAATCTTTTGGCCAACGTCTCCAACGCACAGAAACTTCTGGAACGCTCCGTCCTCGCCGTCGCCTCGAGACCCCGGCGCTGCCGTTGCGCCAGCGCCTTGGCCGGCGCGATCTTCACCAATCCCAAGGCCATGAATCGCAAGACCCTCAAAAAATTAAAACCCCTTATAGGACGACATGTCTCCTGATCCCCGCGACATCGATTGGCTGCGCCGCCTGCCCAAGACCGACATACATTGCCACTTGGACGGATCCTTGCGTCCCCAGACCGTTTTGGACCTGTCCCGGCAATACAAGGTCAAGCTCCCTGCCGACACCCTGGAGGGGATCACGCCTTTGGTGCAGGTGGGTCCGACCTGCGGCTCCCTCAGGGAGTTCCTGGACGTCTTCGACGTGATCTATCCCTTGCTGCGGCATCCCGCGGCCGTCGAGAGAATCGCCTACGAGCTGGTCGAGGACTGCGCGCTGGAGAACATCCGGCACGTGGAAGTCCGCCTGGCGCCGGAGCTCCAGGCGCTCTCGTCCTTCGATTCGGAGAAGGTGCTCGAGGCGACGCTCAAAGGGCTGGATCGGGGAGCGCGAGACTTCGGCACCACCAGCTCGGTGATCGTCTGCCTCTTCCGAGCCCACGGCCCCGCCGAAAACCGAAGGGCCTTCGGCGCGCTCAAGAGGCTTTTCCGCCCGCAAACCAAACTCTCCCAGCCGGCCGTGGTGGGAGTGGACTTGGCGGGCGATGAAGCGAGGTATCCGACCATCCAGTTCGCATCATTCTTCGAGGAGGCGCAGGAACTCGGCATCCATACCACCTGTCACGCGGGGGAGACCTTAGGAACCGCCAATCTCGAGGCGGCCCTCCAGCTTTCCGTGATGAGGATCGGGCACGGCATCCATCTCATGGAGGACCAGCGACTCCTGGCCGAGGTGGTCCGGCGCAAGGTCCCTCTCGAAGTGGGTATAACCTCCAATGTCAGCACCAAATCAGTGCCAAACCTGGCCAGTCACCCGGCCCGCACATTCCACCAGGCGGGCGTTCCCGTCACGCTCAACACCGATGACCGAGGCATACTCGGCATCGACTTGACTCACGAGTACGGACAGGCGGTCGCGCTGGGATTCTCTCTGGAGGAATTAGCCGGCATCGCCCTGGGCTCCATCGACCACCTCTTCCTTCCGGCGCCGGAGCGCGCCCGTCTGAAGCTCGCCTTCGAATCCGAGATCGCGACCATGCTTCCTCGCGCGGGACGGGCCCTAGCATGATATCCCGTCGGCAGGTCCAGCGCCTCGTCGCCGCGGCCTTGGCCGCGCGCAGGAACGCTTATTGCCCTTATTCCCGCTACCCGGTGGGCGCGGCCGTATTGACCTCCTCCGGGCGCATCTTCGCGGGCTGCAATGTGGAGAACGCCTCCTACGGCCTGACCCTCTGCGCCGAGCGCGTGGCCATGGCCTCGGCCATCGTGCGCCGTCAAACCGAGCTCAAGGCCGCCTGCATAGTCGGCCAGGGAGCTCGTCCCTGCGGCGCCTGTCGGCAGTTCCTCTTCGAGTTCTCGACGCCCAAGACCGAGCTTTACCTGGTGGACGTGTCGCAAAACGAGACTCGCCCGAAAATAACGCGAGGGCTGGTCCGCAAGATGCTGCCTTGGCCATTCGATCCCTTGGCCTCGGGCCTTCTTTCAAGGCCGCCCAAATACCTTCAAGGAGTTTCCAAATGAACACCCAAGAGCTGGAAAAAGTGCTCTCCTGGATCCGCAGCACCGATCTCGTGGAAGTAAGCTACAAATTCGCCGGAAAGGGGTTCTCCGTCTCATCCTCGCAGGGCTCTTCCCCTATACCGGCCTTGCCCGCCAGCCGCTTTACGGCCGTGCTCTCCCCCGGGGTCGGCCTTTTCCAGTGGAACGAGCCGGGGAAGGCGCGCAACGCCGAAGAAGGCGCCTCCCTGCGCGGAGGCGACCTCCTCGGCGTCGTCGTATCTGGCCAGGGACGGCAGATAGCGGTCAAATCTCCGGCGGATGGCCGTCTGGCCAGGATCTGCGTGGAAGCCGGGGCTCCGGTGGAGTTCGGTCAACCTCTTTTCTTTATCGAGGGATAAGCGGAGTGGCGGACAATCCTCCCGAGCGCGTCGCCTGCCCGGATTGCGGCACGCAAAATTCGCCGCGCAAGAGCTATTGCGACCAATGCGGTCGGGAGCTACGGGGCGGCTCGGCGCGCGAAGAGGGGATTCCCTTGACGGCGATCCGGACTACAGGCGGGCTCCCGGCCCAACCGGGGCGTCGACCGCCCGTGAGCAGCACGCGCACTACCCGGCGGCATCTGCAGGATGACGGAGGCCTGGCCTCGACCTTTTTGAGGAACACCGGGCTCTTGCTGATCGTCGCCGGAGTCGGCTTCATCACTTGGTATCTCTGGAACGAACACCGCCGATCGAGCGATCCGGCCATAGTGGTGCCCGGGCTGGCGGAGCGCTATTTGGGGGCCCTGAACCAGCAGAATTACGCCTCGGCTTACGAGATGCTCTCGGATACGGCCAAGGCCTATTGCAATCCCTACGAGTTCGCCCAGCTGCACCAGCCGGCGGCGACCTGGGCGGCCCTGACGCTCTCGAGGCTCGAGCCAGACGCGGCCTTCGTCGAGCTCGAAGTGCGCACGGGGCGCAAGGTGCGCCGCGAACACCTTGCCTTCGTCTACGAAAGGCGCCGCTGGGCCGTGGCCCATAACGGGAAATCCCTGCGGAGGGCCCAGCACGCATTGGCCGGCCGCGATTCGGACATGGCCCTGTTGGAGGCCCAGGCCGCCGTGGAGATCAATCCGAGGGATCCGCTGGGACGCGCATTACTCTGCGAGGCCAGCCTCCTGCGCAATCTCGATCAAGGACGGCGCGAATGCCAGGTGGCCCTCGAGCTGGCACGCGATTACCCTTCCAATATCTCGCCCCGCTCGCTCGATCGCCTCAGGGCGTTGGCGGCGGGGGATATGCCTTAACGGAGCCGACCCATGTTCAAGAAAGTATTGATCGCCAATCGCAGCGAGATCGCGGTGCGCGTGGTGCGAGCCTGCCGAGAGCTCGGCATACGAAGCGTAGCCGTCTATTCGGAGGCGGATCGGGAATCGCTTCACGTCCGGTTGGCAGACGAGGCGGTGTGCATAGGACCGGCTCCGTCCAAGCTGAGCTACCTGGACATGGATGCGGTGCTGTCGGCGGCCAAGATCACCGGGGCCGACGCGGTGCATCCGGGCTATGGATTCCTCTCGGAGAACGCCGAATTCTCGAAAGCCTGCGAGGACCTGGGTCTGGTCTTCATCGGGCCCAAACCCGAATCGATCAAGAAGTTGGGGCATAAGAGCACCGCCAAAGAGCTCGCCCGCTCGGCGCAGGTGCCCGTGGTGCCCGGGACCAAGGGTTTGATCGACGACGATTTCGTCAAGGAGGCCCAGTCCGTCGGATTCCCGGTCATGGTCAAGGCCGCGGCCGGCGGCGGCGGCAAGGGGCTGCGCCTGGTGAGGACGCCGGAGGAGCTCGAGGCCCAGGTCAGGCTCGCCCAAAGCGAGGCGCAAGCGGCTTTCAACGACGGCTCGGTCTATATCGAGAAATTCATCGATCGCCCTCGCCACGTCGAGATTCAGATAGCCGCCGATGGCCATGGCCAGGTCATCGCTTTTCCTGAACGAGACTGCACGATCCAGCGAAGGCACCAAAAGCTCATCGAAGAGTCGCCCTCGCCCGCGGTCCAGCCAGAGACACGCCGGCTCATGCAGGAGGCGGCGGTCAGGCTCGCTCGGGCCGCGGGCTATACCAACGTGGGCACCGTGGAGTTCCTCCTTGATCCCTCCGGGCGGTTTTACTTCATCGAGGTCAACACCCGTCTTCAGGTCGAGCACCCGGTGACAGAGTCGGTCACCGGGCTCGATCTCGTCGTAGCACAGATACTGATTGCCTCCGGCGAGAAGCTTCCCTTCGACCAGCAGCGGGCTTCCGAGATACGTGCCCATTCGATAGAGCATCGCATCAACGCGGAGGACCCGGACCGGAACTTCGCTCCCTGCCCCGGCCGCGTCGACCGGTTGACCCTGCCTGGAGGCGCGGGCGTGAGGGTGGACACCCATCTTTACTCCGGCTATACCGTGCCCAGCTACTACGATAGCCTCTTGGCCAAATTGATCGTCTGGTCATCCGACCGGCCCGCCGCCATCGCCAAGAGCCTGCGAGCCTTGTCCGAGTTCGAGATCGACGGCCTCAAGACCACGATCGGCCTCCACCGCAAGGTGCTCGGCCACCCCGATTTCAAGAGCGGCTCATTCGATACCCACTTCATCGAGAGATTGAACCATGTCCAACAACCGAGATCTGATAGCGCGGCAGCTGCTCGATAGCAGCCGCGTGCTCTCCGAGACGGCCAAGCTGGCCCCTCTTTTAGCTGAGATCGGGGAGAAGCTGGTCGAGGCTTACCGCCGGGGCAACAAGATATTGACCTTCGGCAACGGCGGCTCCTCCTGCGACGCTCAGAACTTCGCCGACGAGCTGGTGGGGCGCTTCGAGCGCAATCGCCCTCCCCTTCCCGCGATCGCCTTGACGGCCAGCCAGGCCGATCTCACGTCCATAGGCAACGATTTCGGCTTCGAGAGCGTCTTCGCCCGGCAATTGGAGGCGCACGCCAAGCCCGGCGATATCGCCGTCGCCATCTCGACCTCGGGAAACTCTCCCAACGTGCTCAAGGCCGTCGAGTCCGCCAAGAGGCTCAAAATGCTCTCCGTAGGGCTATCCGGGGAGAGCGGCGGCAAGCTCACGCCGCTGGTCGACCACTGCGTCTGCGTCCCGTCGAAGACGGTGGCTCGCATTCAGGAGGCCCATATCGCCATAATCCAAATCTGGTGCGGTCTCATCGAGGAGGCGCTTTTCCCCCAGGCGCCCAAGGCCCATTAATGGAGGACTCCAAGGCCAAGCTCAAGACTCTCAAAAAGCTGCTCACCTTGCGCCAATTGTGGGCCTGGGAGGGCCGGAAAGTCGTTTTCACCAACGGGGTCTTCGACATACTCCACGCGGGCCATATCGAGCTCTTGGAGAAGGCACGCGCTCTCGGAGACGTGCTGATCGTCGGTCTCAATAAGGATGAATCGGCCCGCAGGCTGGGCAAGGGACCCGAAAGGCCGATCAACGCCTGGGCCGACCGGGCCGCCGTGCTCTGCGCCCTATCAGCGGTCGACGCGGTGGTGGGATTCTCCGAGGACACGCCGGCGCAGCTTATGGAGCAGCTCAAGCCGGATATCTTCGTCAAGGGAGGGGATTACAAGCTGGAGCAGCTTCGCGAGGCCAGATACGCCGGCAGGACCGTGCTGATCTCTCTCAAAAAGGGCTATTCCACCACCAACATAGCGCGCAAGCTTCGGGAAGTCAGGGCTTAGAGCGCCAAGCGGCCCAAGGCCGCCAGCGCCCAGTTCTAGGACATGGGCTTGGAGAGCAGCTCGATCGCCTTGTCCATGGCAGGATCGGCCGTCATTGGTCCCTTGAGTGGAACGCCGAACACCTGCCGCCTGAGCTCCTTGAGTATGGCGGTCTCCTGCTCGAGCGGCAGCGATATCTCGAAATCCGGCTTGACTCCCCCGACGTCCCCGATACGCTTTCCGGTCTCCGGGTCGCGGGGAGAATCGATAGAACGGCCGGAAGGGGTATACCACTTATCCGTGGTGATCCGGGCCATGCCACCGCCGTTATCCGGCAACAACACCTGCTGGGAACCCTTGCCGAAGCTGCGAGAGCCCACGACAAAGCCCACTTTATGATCTCCAAGCGCCCCTGCCACGATCTCGCTGGCCGAGGCCGAGCCCTCGTCGATCAAGACCACCACGCGGATATCCTTGAATATCCCGTCACCGGAGACGACATGCCTGGAGCTCCACGTGCCCCGCCTCTTCATCGTGACTATGTCCTGACCGTCGAGCAGGAAGTTGGAGGTGATATCCGTCACCGTGGGCACCTGGCCTCCCGGATTGCCGCGCAAGTCGATGATCACGCCTTTGACGCCATGATCGGCCCTGAGCTTGAGAACGGCGTTTTTGAATTCCTCGTGCGTATTCTGCAGGAATTGGCCGAAACGCACATAACCGATGGCCTCGTTGATCATCCGAGCGAGAAGATTGCGGCTCTTAACCTCCGCTCTCGTCACGGTCACTACCTTCTCCTGCCCTTCGCGTCTGATGGTGAGCCTGACCGGGGTGCCAGGCTTGCCCAAAATCCGCGGGATGACGGTGCTCAAGGGCCAACCATGGATGGAAACGCCCTCCACGGCCGTGATCAGATCTTCATCTTGTATGCCCGCGGCCAGAGCCGGCGAGCCCGAGAAAGGAAACTCGACGAAAGGATAGCCGTCCTTGGTTCCCATGGAAACGCCGATGCCGCTGAAGCTTTGCGCATTATCCCGCCTCATTTCCGCCACATCTTCAGGAGTCATATAGCTTGAATGCGGATCCTTAAGCTCGGCGATGGCGCTTGACAGCATCAGATCCACCAACTTCCCCCAATTCCCTTGGACCTTGTCGAAGGACTCCTCAGCCGTCTTGGCCGCGGCATTGAGCATGGCCTCCCATTGCGCCCGGCTGATGGGCTGGACATACTCGTAATCAAACGCCGCCAGATTGCCGACAAACCGCTCCATGTCCTGCCGGCTGGGAGCGGAAGACTTCGCCCGGGCCAGGGTATGAATCCGCTTTAGGAATTCCCGGGCCAATTCGGGAGGCAGGGTGTTTCCATGTCCCGCGGTCCTGTCGAGCCTGTCGACCAAATTGACGATTTCTCTCGACTTGACCGGAACGATGACGGCCCGCTCGCTCGTGAAAACGGCGCGCGCGGCCGGATATGACGATTCGAGGGTTTCGGCCCGAAGAAGAGCGGCCTGGAGAAGAAGCGCCGGCCACAACCTCAGAAATCTCCGCATGAAGCCTCCTATGGAAGTCTGGGGTGATTGTAGCGCTAAGTCTCGGCCTTAGGCCGGGCTGAAAGGGAATCGCGCACGGCCGCTTGAGTCCTATATTGAATTAGGACTAAAGACCCAAATGACTGGGCCGGCGGACCGAGGTTCTACGGCTGGGGGGCCGCCACGGCCGGCGCTTGAGCCGCCTGGTCCAGCTCCAAGGCTTTTTCCTTGGCTTGACGCACCTCGGCCAGGAGCTGGCTTTGGGGATGCTCTTTCTCGAAGGCCTCGAGGCGCTCGGCTCCTTCCTTATATTGCCCCGCCAATATCATGTCCACGGCCTGGGCGAACTCCTCTTTCTCCTTCTTCTGCTCCCGGCTTTTCCGGGACTTCCGGCCTTCCTTCCATTTGACCTTGTCCGGGCTGGCCGCTTCCTGCTCGCTGCCCCGCACGGCGGCCACGGCCGTCACGCGCGTTTTCTGGCGCTGGCCCGCCACGGCCGACTCGGAAAGGCCTTCCTTGAGATTCTGGAACCAGGTCTTTAGGAGCGACAATTTCGATCCCTCGGCTCTGACCTGGCCCGACAGAAGCATGAGCGCAGACAGGAAAATCATTGTTTTCATCATTCCCTCCAATTTTTCAACCCTTTCTGACCTTGATCGGGATCCCACCGTACCCGGGTACAGTTAGCGCAACTCCTATTTGAGCAGCGCGTCGACCATGGGTCCCAGATGGGCCTGGACGGCGCGGGCCTTGGCTCCATACTCCCTGGCCTTCTCTCGGCTCTTAAGCTTGAGCCCGGTCTTGAGCAGGTTCAACCAGATATCCGCATCCCCTGGATCCGCCTCGACGGCCTTGAGATATTGCTTCTCCGCCGAGGCATAATCGCCGGATATGAAGGCCAGATTGCCAAGATTGTTCAGGGCGGCGGCGTTCTTTGGATCGGACACCAGGACCTTGCTGAAATGCTCGCCCGCGGCATCCGGACGGCCGGCCTGATGCTCGAGAATCCCGAGATCGATGCGCGTGTCGAGATCGCCTGAATTTTCCTTGAGCTTGGCCTCGTAATGCTTCTTGAGAAAAGCGTAGCGAGCCTGGCTCAATGCCGAAAGCTCTTGCGACAGCCTCTTTTCGACGCCATCGCCCTTGGGAGGATCCGCGCTCCAGGAGCTGGCCGGGAGAGTGGCCGGCTCGAAGCTCTCCCAAGCGCGGCGGATGTCGATGATCTTGACCTTGCCCTTGGCATGCTCGGTCCTAAAGGCGTAGGAGGCCTTGCGCACGGCCTCGGTGAAGGGCTTCCCTATCAAGGTGGCTTCCACCGGCACCCAATAGCCGCCGTCATGAAAGATCAAGTCCTCCTCCGCCATCCCGGCATCGGCGACATCGTCCGCCTCGGTCTCGAACATGAACGCCATATGGCCCGGATAATCCAGTATCTGCGACCGGACCTTCCCGGCGTCTAGCATGGAGACGAGCAGCGTGGTCAGGTCATCGCATTGCCCGCTCTTGCGCTTGAGAGTCTCCCGAGGGAATTGTGTGTTGTCCACGGGATAATTCGGATCCTCCGAGACGGCGGCATAAGGACTGTTCGGATTTTCCAGGAAGCGCACGCCGTGCTCGGAGAGCGCATTCCATAGATGAAGGGCATTGACGGCGTTGGCATTGAGAGCCTCCGCGGACTCCTTGCGGGGCGCGGCTCTAAGCGCCTCCTGGGCGAACTCCAGCACGGGCGGGTCCTTGGGCGTAATAAAGGTCGCGATGCGCTGGGGATTGTCCCAGGTGATCGCGTTGCGGGAATAGATTCTCAGGGGCTTGGTCAGGGTGAGCACCTTGGACTGGCCTTCCTCGAAATAGGTCAAGGAAAACTCGGCCTGGACCGGGGTATCCTCGCTGACGTCCAATATCTTGTTGTTCAAGGTGGCGATCAGGGGGATCGAAACGGTCTGGCGAGACTCGAGCTTGGCTATCTCTTGATCGTAGCCGAAATCCATGAATTCCATCAGCCGGAAGCTGAATTTCACCTTCTGGAACGGCACGTTGACGTTGTTGCTGATGACAGCCGCGCCGATTGGATTCTTGAGATACCACTTATAATTGGCCGAGAAGATGTTCCCGATCGTCACCGAGGAAATCTCGACGGGGGAACGGTTGAAGGCGCCGGCCACCAGCACCTCGGCCGCCGGTCCGGGCACGCCCACATCCTTGGTTCTCGCTTCAGTGGCCACACGATAAAAATAGCTCTTGTGCGCCGCCACGGCCGAGTCCTCGTACTGATTCGCGGTCGCCGAGCCCACAAGCTCATAGGGTCCTTGAGCTTGGGTCGCCCGAAAGACCCGATAACCGGCGGCCCAGGAGTCCCTCACGGGCTCCCAGGAAAGCGCGACCATTCCCTCCTTGCTGGCGGTCGAGAGCGCGGGAGGAGCCATGAGCAAGGGGTGGAGGTCGAACGAAAGGACCTTGCCCTTCCCCTTATCCGCCACCAAGAGACGATGTCCCGCGATGGCGATGGCCACGGGCTCCCGCAGCTCCTTTTCCCCTTCTCCGCCCGAGAGAAGGTCGGTCATCCATTGGCCCTCGCGGGTGAACACCGAGATCCTGCGCAATGTCGTGTCGAGCACGTAAAGATAGCCGTGAGGATCGAAGGCCACGGCTTCCGGAGACCTGAACTGCCCGGGGCCGGAGCCCTCCTCGCCCCAAGCGGACAAGAAGGCGCCCGAGGGCTCGCATTTGAAGACCTTCTTGAGCCGCTTGTCCGTGAAATAGACGAATCGAGCCGGGTCCCAGGCCACGCCCACGGGCTCGGAGACCTCGTATTTGTCAAGCTTGGGCCCTATGGCGAAGAGAAAAACCCCCTCCGGATTGAAGGCGTCTATCCGCCGGTTGCCGGCGTCGGCGACATAGATCGTGCCTTGATCGTTGACGGCCACGCCCTTGGGCTCGCGGACCCGGCCTTCTTTCTTGCTGCTGTCGAAAAATCCCGCGCTCTCGGCCAGGTTCGATTTCCAGGAGCCGTCCAAGCCGAAGACCTGGATGCGATTATTGGGCGTATCCGAGGCGAAGATGCCCAACTTGGCGCTCACGGCAAGCCCCAGGCTTCTCTTGGTGGCCGCCCCTCCCTGTCCCTCCTTCCCGCCGAACTTGGCCTTGACCTTTCCCTCGGGATCGATCAAGACGAAATGATTCTCCCCGCCCAGATAGGCGTAAACATCCTCCCCATGCGGCGCCAGGGTCCAGGCCCTGATCGGCCAGCTCCGGCTCGGACCCGAGATCAATATCTTGGTCTGGGCGTTCGCCGCCAGAGCCCGGACCTTGAGCTTGTTATGTATCTCCACCCGGTCGACCCGCGAATTTCCCGAATCGAGCACCAGCAGCCTTTGCTCGGCATCGATGGAGATGGCTTGGAGCCTCTTGTACTGGCCAGGACCCGCTCCCCGGCTGCCGAATCGGCCTAAAACCGATCCCTCAGGGCTTTGCTCGACGACCTTGCTGTTGTCGTCATCGAGGAGGTAGAAATAGCCGTAGCCGTCCACCACGAAATCGGCGCCCGAAAACTTGAACTCCTTGGCCGGCTTTCCCGAGGCGTCGAATCTCTGGATCCTGGAATTGCCGCGGTCAAACACATAGAGCTGATCCGCGGCGTCGACCACGATCTTGGCCGGAGAGTCGAGCTTTCCGAGGCCCTTGCCTGGAGACCCTATGACCGCCAGCAGTATGCCCTCGCCGGTGAAGACCTGTATCCTGTCGTTGCCGGTGTCGGCCACGTAGACGCGGCCATCCGCCCCCACGGCCACCGACTCCGGATATTTCAAGCGGCCCGGCTCGGAGCCCTTGGCGCCGAAAGAGCCCGCCGGGACGCCGTCCTCGCTGAAAACCTGTATCTTGGAGTTTCCGGTATCGGCCACGTAAAGCCGGCCGTCGGGCCCGACCGCCAGGCCCTTGGGACCGGAGAACGCTCCGGCGGACTTGAGCCATTTCCCGGAAAGATCGTAGACGTGGAAAGAACCCTTCTTGTTGTCCAGCACGTAAACACGGGAGGGACCGGCGGCCAAGGCCGTGGCCTTGGCGGGAGCCTCGGCCTTGAAGCTGCTCAAGAACTGGATCGCATCATAGGCGTACGACGGCGAGACCGACACGAGTAGGAATGCCAGCAAAATCATCGACTCCCCCCCAAAGAACGTCAAATCAACAGCCGAGCGCTTCCTTAATGAGGCGATTGACCAAGGCCGGATTGGCCTTGCCCTTGGAGAGCTTCATCACCGCCCCCACGATCGCGCCTATGGCGCGGTCCTTGCCCGCCTTCACGTCTTCCGCGGCGCGGGCGTTGGCCTTGATCGCCTCCTCCACCCAAAGCTTGACTTGACCCTCGTCGCTGACCTGGGACAAGCCCAATTCGGCCACCAAATCCTCGGCCGCGCGGCGCGTCTCCCACATCTTGGCGAAAACGTCCTTGGCCAGCTTGCTCGAAAGCACGCCTTTGTCCACCAGGGCGGCCAGGCGGCCCAAATGGGGCGCCGCTATCGGGACGTCCGCGATCTCGACGCGCTCCGCGTTGATCCTTCCCAGGAGCTCGGTGGTCATGAGGTTCGCCAAGGTCTTGGCTGACTCGGCTCCCGAGCTCGCCGCGGCGGCCTCGAAATAATCCGCCAACGCCCGGTCCGACGTCAGCACCTCGCAATCGTAGGAGGATAGCCGGAAATCCTTGATAAGTCTAGACCTACGAGCGACCGGGCCCTCGGGCAGCCCGCTCTTGACGCGGCTGATCCACTCGGCCTCCGCGGCCAGCGGCAACAGATCGGGATCGGGGAAGTACCGGTAGTCGTGGGCCTCCTCCTTGGAGCGCATGGAAAACGTCGCCTGCCGGGCCGCGTCCCACAGGCGCGTCTCCTGGATCAATCGCTGTCCGGCCTCGACGGCCTCGACCTGCCTCCTGAATTCGAACTCCAGGGCGTCGCGCACATTCTTGAAGGAGTTCAGGTTCTTGATCTCGGAACGGACGCCGAACCGGGTCTCCCCCTTCTCCCGCACCGAAATATTGGCGTCGCAGCGCATTTCTCCCTTCTCCATGTCGCAGCGCGAAACTCCGGCGAACTGCAGCACGGCCTTGAGTGCGTTGAGATAGGCGTAGGCCTCCTCGGAGCCGCGTATCTCCGGCTCGGAGACTATCTCGATGAGAGGCGTGCCGCCCCGGTTGAAATCGACGAGCGAATGATCCAGCTCCTCGGAGCCGATGGCATGGAGCAGTTTGCCCGCGTCTTCCTCCATATGGATGCGGTGGATGCCGACGCTCTTGCTCGAGCCGTCCTTGAGCGCGAACTCAAGCCGGCCTCGAGTGGCGAAGGGCTGCTCGTACTGGGAAATCTGATAGGCCTTGGGAAGATCGGGATAGAAATAATTCTTGCGGGCGAATATGGAGACCTCGGCGAGCTCGCACTCGAGCGAGAGCGCGGCTCTGAAGGCGAGCTCGACAGCCGCCCTATTGAGCACCGGCAATACCCCGGGTTGGCCGGTGCAGACCGGGCACACATGGGTATTGGCCACGGCCCCGAAGGCGCCCGTGGGGCATGAGCAAAACAGCTTGGTCTTGGTGCCGAGCTGCACGTGCACCTCGAGCCCGACCACCATCTCGTATTGCTTCATCGAACGGGAACGATTTCTAGGCGCATTTTTCGCTCAAACTAGGGAACAATCCCAGCAGTTTCAGATCGCTGGGGTATTTGAGGAGCTTTTCGGCCTCCTCCGGAGCGGCCCAACGTATCTCCATGACCTCGACCGCGTCGGGCTTGCCCACGCGGCGCAACGGCCGCATCAAAAACCAATCCACCTTCTTGAAGACGAGACGCCCCTGCCGTAAGAATCGATAGTGGGCCGTGAAGATAGGCCCTGCCTCGCCGCAGGGCCGGCACAGCCAGCCTGTCTCTTCCTCGACCTCCCTCAAGGCGGTCTGGAGCGGGCTCTCGCCGCTTTCCAGATGCCCCTTGGGAAAGGTCCAAACCTGCTCGCCCTTGAGATTGCAGACCTTGACCAGGAGCAGCTTGCCCGAGCGCGAAACCAGCCCACCGGCGGAGAACTCCCGAGCCATCAAGCGACCTCCGCCAAGCCCGGAAAGGGCCTGGCCGCTTCCAAGGCCTTGGAGGCCCGGAAGAGCGTTCCCTCCCCGAATGCGGGCGCGATGAGCTGCAATCCCATGGGAAGGCCGGCTTTCGAAAGCCCGCAGGGTATGGAAACGCTGGCGTTGCCGGCCATGTTCGAGGGAATGGTAAAGATATCGGAAAGGTACATGGCCATCGGGTCCTCGGTTTTTTCACCGAAGCGGAAAGCCGCAGTCGGCGCGGTGGGCCCGGCGATCAAATCCACCTTCCGGAAAGCCTGTTCGAAATCCCTTTTGATGAGAGTGCGCGCCCGCTGTGCCTTTCCGTAATAAGCCTGGTAATAACCCGAGCTCAGCGCGTAGGTGCCAAGCATGATGCGGCGCTTGACCTCGGGCCCGAAACCCTGGCCGCGTGTCCTCTCATAGAGCTCCTCCAAGCCTTGTCCCCCGGGGGCGCGGAAGGCGTAGCGCACCCCGTCGAATCGGGCCAGATTCGAGCTGGCCTCGGATGGCGCGATGATGTAATAGGTGGCTATGGCGTAGCGGCTGTGCGGAAGCGAGACCTCCTCCACGCGCGCGCCGAGAGACTCGAGCGTCTCGATGGAGCCGCGGACCGAAGCTTCTACTTCGGGATCTAGCCCCTTGATGAAGAATTCCCGGGGCACGCCGATCCTCAAGCCTTCGATGCCGGCCTCCCAGCCCGAGAGGGCCTCTTCGACGCTCTTGTCGGCGGAAGTGGAATCCCGCTCGTCGCGCCCGCCGATGACCCGCAAAGCCAAGACTGAATCCGAGACCGTGCGCGTGAAAGGGCCGATCTGATCCAGGGACGAGCCGAAGGCGATGAGACCGTAACGCGATACCAGTCCGTATGTGGGCTTAAGGCCGACGATGCCGCAAAAAGCCGCCGGCTGCCGGATGGAGCCGCCCGTGTCGGACCCCAGGGCCAGAGGACACATCGCCGCCGCGACGGCCGCGGCCGAGCCTCCGGAAGATCCGCCGGGCACGCAAGCGGTGTTCCAGGGATTGGCCGTCTTGAAGAAGGCGGAATTCTCGGTCGAAGAGCCCATGGCGAACTCGTCCAGATTGGTCTTGCCGAGTATCACCGCATCCTCGCGCTTGAGCCTCTCGACCACCGACGCGTCGTAGGCCGCCTTATAGCCCTTGAGTATCCTGGATCCGGCAGTAGTCTCGAAGCCCTGAACCAATATGTTGTCCTTGACGGCCACCGGGACTCCGGCCAAGAGGCCGAGAGGGCGCCCGGCCTTCCTCTTTTTGTCCACGATCCGGGCCTGCTCCAGGGCGAAGTCCTCGAGCACCAGCAGGAACGCGCGGATATTGGCGTCGATGCTCTTGATCCTCTCGAGATGGGAGGATACCGCCTCCTCAGCCGATAGCCGGCCTTCGCGGACCGCCCGCGCTATCTCTTCCACCGTGAGCTCAAAAGGCCGTTTCGTCACTGAAGGAACACCGTATCCTCGTCCAGGCCGCGCGGATCAGCGGGCCGTTCTTCAAGGGGCTCCGGTTTTTCCTCCGCCGTCCCTTGAACGTATTGGCCCTCGATGCGGTCGATCGCGGACTGTATCTGGTCGCGGCGGCTGGCATCCAGTTCCAGCGCCCGTTTCAGATCCTTGAGCGCGCCCGCCTTGTCTCCCTGGCGCAGCCGCGATATCCCTCGATTGGAATAAGCCAATCCCCGCTTGGGATTGAGCTCGATCACGCGGTCGAGATCGGACATGGCCGCCCGGAAATCGCCCGCGAGAAAGCTGACGTTGGCGCGCAGATAGAACGCCTCCTCCTGGCGGGGCTGGACTTTCAGGAAAGCGTCCAGATCGGCCTTGGCGCGGGCATAGTCCTTCCGCTCGCGATAAGCCTTGGCCCTATAGAACCTGGCCCATGAGAAGCCGGGACGGACCTTGAGCACCCTGGAATAGTCCGCGATCGCGCCATCGAAGTCCCGCAGCCTGTCCTTGACCGAGCCCCGCACCAAAAAGGCCGTGGCGAAATCCCCTTTGATCGCGATAGCCGAGTCCAGGGCGCGCAAAGCGCCTTTAAGATCGCCTTGCGCGCTGAGAGCGCTGCCCCGGCCGAAATGAGCCTGCGCCGAACGCCCGTCCATGCCCAGGGCGCTCTGATAATCACCGAGCGCCTCGGCATAGTCCTTCAAGACGAAACGAGCATGGCCGCGGGCCGCGAATGAATCCGCGCTGTTAGGGCGCAGGGATATGGCCTTGCGCGCATCCTGGACGGCGGCTTCCATGTCGCCATTGGTCCACAGGCACATGGAGCGCAGGCCATAGGCGGTTTTCCAATCCGGGTTATGGAGAATCAACCCATCGAAGACCTTCAGGGCCGCCGGAAAGTCCGCGCGCTCATAATGAGCCAACGCCCCGGAAAGCCGCCGAATATCCGCCGCATTCGGCGCGGCTACGAGGGTCGGAGCTTGGTTCATCATGCATCCCAAGATGACGATCATGACCCTCATTCGATGACCTTGGGGACCTTGAAATACGGCCCCTCCCTCTCGGGCGCGTTGTCAAGCAGCCTCTCGGGTTCGCCAAAAGGCTTGGGCTCGTCCTCGCGCAATCTATTGACTGCCCCCAACACCGAGTTCGTAGGCGGGACCTTGTCGGTGTCCAGGGCCGAAAGTTCCGCCATGGAATCGAGTATCTTGACGAGTTGCGACTGGAAGAGCTTGATCTCTTCAGGGCCGAGGTCCAAGCGCGCCAACTTGGCGATCTTGCGTACATCCTCCTCCTCGATGGCCATGGCTGTTAAGCGGGTTCCAGCGGGGCATACCTGACCAGCAGCTTGGTGGTGCGACCGTCGTCGAATCGGACCGTGACCTTGGCCGCCTCGCCCGCTCCGGAGCGGTCGAGCACCGAGCCGCAGCCGAAACTGGGATGCTTGACCCGCATCCCGATCTTGAACACGGGAAAGCCTCTCGGGGTTTCGACGCCCAAGCGGGCCGGACGGCGCTGAGCCGGCAATTCGGCGAGCTCGGTGCTCCGGCGGCGTATCTCGGCCTCGAGGATGAAACGCGACGGCAGATTGGCGTAGACCTGGCCAAAGATGCGGCGCGTGGCGGCGTAGGTCATCATCAGCAACTCCCTTGCCCGAGTGATGCCCACATAGCAAAGCCGCCTTTCCTCCTCCAGATTCTCGGGCGAAGAGCTGCCCGATCCGATGGGAAAGAGACCTTCCTCCAGGCCGGTCAGGAAGACCACCGGGAATTCCAATCCCTTGGCCAAATGCACCGTCATAAGCGTGACTCCGGGAGCCTCGGGAGAGTAGGTGTCGATATCGGATTGGAGCGACACCTCCTCGAGATATTGGGAAAGCTCTATTTTCCGCCCCTCGATCTTGGCCTTCTCCTCGTATTCCTTGACCGCGTTCAACAGCTCTTGAAGATTATTGAGACGACCGGCGGCCTCGGGATCGGAATCCACGGCTGCCTCCAACTCGGCCCAATAACCCGACTCCTCGAGTATCCGGGCCATGGCGCCGGCCGCGGACATTTGAGGCAAGGCCTCACGGAGCTTCTCGATGATCTCGACCAAGCCCGCGAGCGCCCTGCGGGCCGAGGCGGTCAGACCGGGGACCTTCTCCTGTTCCTTAAAGGCCTTCCATAGTGTAATGCCGGTGGCTCGCGCGTAATCATCGACGCGATCCAGCGTCGCCTTGCCCACATGCCGCGCCGGGACGTTGACGATCCTCAGGAGGCTCGTGGAGTCGGCCGGGTTGAGCAGGACGCGCGCGTAGCAGAGGGCGTCCTTGATCTCCTTGCGCTCGTAGAAACGCACGGCTCCCACGATGCGATACGGCAGTCCCGCGCGCCGGAGGGCCTCCTCGAAGGAGCGGCTTTGCGCGTTCGTCCTGTAGAAAATCGCGAATTCGGACAGGGAACGTCCCTTGGACACGAGCTCCTCTATCCGTCTGACCGTCCAATTCGCCTCCTCCATCTCGTTGGGCGTTTCCTGCACCACGACCGCCTCGCCACCCTCGGCTCGGGTCCAAAGAGTCTTGGCCTTTCGAGCCTTGTTGTGGCTGATGACGCGGGTGGCGGCCTCGAGTATGATCTCGGTGGAGCGATAATTCTGCTCCAAGGTCACGACCTTGGCGTCCTTGAAATCCCGCTCGAACTCGAGTATGTTGCGGATATTAGCCCCGCGCCAAGAATAGACGCTCTGGTCATCGTCTCCGACCACGCACAGGTTGCGATGCTTGGCCGCCAATGTCTTGGTCAGCACATACTGGGCGTGGTTGGTGTCCTGGTATTCATCGACCAAAATATAGCGGAAATACTCCTGATAATACTCCCGGACGGACTGGTTCTCCTTGAGGAGCAAACAGGTCTTGAGCAGGAGATCCCCGAAGTCCAGGCAACCCGACTCCTCCAGGCGCTTCTGATATTCCACGTAGATGCGGGCCGCGGTCTGCCTGGCCGCATCCTCCGAGGTCGCGGCATAGATGGCGTAGGAAGCGCCGTCGAGCAGGTCGTCCTTGGCCCGAGAGATGAGGCTGGCGTACATGGCGGCCTTGTTGGTCTGCTCCTCGAGCCCTATCTTCTTCATCGAATCGACGACCAGCTTCTTCTGGTCGGCCTGGTCATAGATCGTGAAATGCCGGGACAACCCCAGAACCTGGTGATGCTGGCGGAGCAGGCGCGCCGCGAAGGCGTGGAAGGTGTGGGCCCAGACCTTGGCGCCGTGTCCCGGAGCCAATGCGTCGATGCGGCGGCGCATCTCGGCCGCGGCCTTATTGGTGAAAGTGACCGCCAGTATCCTCTCCGCCTCGACTCCAAAGAAGATGAGCTGGGCTATGCGATAGGTGATGACTCGGGTCTTGCCGGTCCCCGCCCCCGCGAGAACCAGCAAAGGGCCCTCGGTGCAGAGGACGCCCGCCTTTTGTTCCGGGTTGAGAGACGTGAGATCGAGAGCCATGAGAGAGCCTCCGGCCCTTCATGGTCCGACAGGCGAATTAAATTATACCACGCCTAGAATCGAGCTCCGAGCGTCACCCTGTGGGTATGACCCAAGTCGCCGAACGGCACATAGGCGTAGTCGACCGCCAGGCGCTCGATGCGGACCCCGATGCCCGTCCCGAGGCCCGAGGCTCCTCCGAGCTGGTCCTGCGCGCGCCCCAGCTGGTAGCCCGCCCTGATGGCGAATTGAGGCACGATCCAATATTCGGTGCCCAGGCTGCCGTAGTTGCGCTTGTCGCGCACCCAATGGTCTCCATCGGCGGCGACGATCAGCTTGTCCCAGAGCCGGTAGGCCACGCCGTATTTCATCAGCAGCGGGAGCGGGTCGGGACCGAGCTTGTTGCCCAGATTCTGCACCGACAGGCCGGCCGAAAGCTCGTCGTTGATCTTATGCACCGCGCCCAAGTCGACGGCGAAGGCCTCCTCCGAGAAGCTGTCGAGCTTGACGTGAACCAGCTTCACCGAGCCTCCCAGCGAGAGCTTGTCGATGAAGGCGTCCTTGCGGGCATAGGACAGGGCCACGGCGAAGTTCCGGTTGCTGAAGGTCGAGTCCGGAGTCTCCGTGTCCCCGGCCCTCTTCTCGATGTCGGACACCTGAAGATAGTTCACTCCGAGGCCGAACACGTCCTTGCTCTCTCCCCTCACGGGACCGGCGAAGCCGATGAAGCCCTGGCTCTCGTCCTGGAACAGCTGGTTATAGCTGACGCTGACGCTTCTCTTTTCGAGCTGCCCCAGGCCGGCCGGGTTCCAATAGATGCTATTGGCATCATCGGATATGGCGGCGGTGGCGCCGGCCATTCCCAGCGCCCTCGCACCGACTCCGACCTTAAGGAACGACGCTCCGGTCGTCCCGACCCCGGCCGCCTGAAGACTAGGCACGGCCAGGGCCATCGCGGTCAGGACCGCGGCTGCGACAGATCGAAGGCCCATAACATCCTCCCTTGGCTTTATCGCGCGTATCCTCGATAGAGTAGTCATTTAATCACCGCCATCTTGAAGGTGGCGTCCTTGGCCTTGACCCCGCCCATGGAGATAACGCCGTAATACACACCATTAGCCACGTCCTTGCCGTCTCTCTGGCGGCCGTCCCAGGCGGCGTAGTAATAGCTGCCGCCCGATTGCTCGCCCTGGTCCAGCTCCTGGACCAGCTCGCCCGCCAGGTTATAGATGCGGATGTGGACGCGGCTGGAGCCGACCGATGACGGAACCTCGTACTTGATCACCGTGCCGCGCGTCGTCAGGCTCGTGGTCGCGCCACCGTGCACCAGGTTTACCGTCTTATCGCTCAAGTTGAACGGATTCGGGAAGTTGAAGACCTTGAATATGCTTCCCGAATAGGCCGCTCCGGTAAGCGACGGCTTGAGTATGCCGAAGCTGCCCGATTCCACATGGCCGGCCACGTGCGACAAGGGATTGATCCTATGGCTCCGGCCGTCGAAGAGAGCCCTCATGGGGCTGCTCTGCACGCCGGACACCGAGGTCAAGCCCAGCACGCGGGCGCAGACCGTGCCCTTGATGGGATCCAGCGTCTGCTGTCCAGGCACAACCTCCCACTTCCCGCTGACGCTATTGTAATGATGCACGGCCGCGTCGGTCAGGCTGGTCTGGTTTTTATCATAGGACAGACAGACCTGGAAGCCCTTGGCCGTGAAGTTGACGCTGGCGATGTCGAGCTGATACACGTCGCTGGCGAAGGCGGCCCGGCCTACGGTCCCCACGATGGAGGCGATGGTCGAGGCGTCGACGTCCACGTTCGACAAAGAACAGCTCGGTATGGCTCCGCTCGATATCGGCAGCATCGAGCCCGGCGGGATGGTGATGGCCGAGGCGTCGTTGCCGGAATCATCGATCGTCACCTTGTTTTGAGCCCTGCCCGCGGCATCGGAGTCCGAATCGCCGAGGAGTTCGTCATCGATGTCCTTCTTGGCGCCGCCGCCATGGGACTTGCTGAACCTCAGGTCCTGAATCACGGGCCTCGGGCTATTCGGATTGGCGACAATGTGCATGTTGTAGATCACATTATCGGAGAGATCCGCCAGGGGAATGTTCAAGACAAGCGAGCCGTCCACCTGCTCCTGCGCATCCATGATAGGGGTGGAAACGGCAACGCTAAACGGCACGGTAGCCTGGTGATACCACGCCTGGCCGTCGTCGAAGTCCCCGGGATTGGCCACCGTGCATTGGAACTTCGGCGGATTCGGCGCGCAAGTGACCTCGACACGAAGGGGCTTGGAGGCAAGCGTGAAGTCGATTCCCGCGGCCGGCGCGACCGTGCTCTGGGTAATCACGTATTTGCCTGGATATTTCACCGCGATCCTATAGGTGTTGCCGGGCACGAGATTATCCAGGCGATAGGCGCCCACCGAGCTGGTCTTCACACGGAACAACGGCAGCTCCGAGGTCGGGTTCTGGCCGTTGAAGGTGTCATCGTAGGCGATGATCTCCGCGTTGGGCTGGGTCTTGGCGAAGGGCAGCCTCTGCGAATAGACCGTCCCGGAGATCACTCCCGCGGCGGCCGTCAGCGAGAGGTTCTGCGTGAGGGTGCCTGTGCCGAACACATCCTTGTTGGCCGCCGAAGGCGCGTAGCCGGAGGCTGAGGCCAATATCTTGAAGTTTCCAGGTGGCAAACCCGCCACCGAGTAGACGCCCGAAGCATTGGTGGTCACGATTTTCTTTGGATAGTTCTCGGCCTCGATCGCCACCGAGGCGTTGGCGATGACCACGCTGTTGGTGGTGGTCACGACCCCGGAAAGCGTCGCTCCCGAGCCCACCAACTGGTCCAGGTTGAAGTTCAAGGTCGTGGTGGAACCATCCACGCTCATGGTGACCTTGGTCTGATAAGGCGGGTAGTTCGGCGTGGTCAGCACGGCCAGATAGGTCTGGCCCGGTATCAGGCCTCTCAATTGATACCCGAAGGCCAAGCCGCCGAAGGTCTGCTGGAAGAGGTTCCAGTCGTTGTTGGCCAAGGACTGATTGAGCTGCTCGTCCATGGCCTGCGTGAAATTCTGCGGGTTGGGCGTGACGAAACCCGCGGATTTTAGGCTGCCGCTGGCGTCGAACACCGAGATCAAGGGGATGAACTTCATGAAGTTATCGAAGTCTCCGCCCAGATTCTGGAAGTCGGCCTGCCGGAATATATTATTCGCGATCACCGTGCCCTGCAAGGTGACCTGGCCCAGCGCGTTTTGCGCCGGAGAGGGCGTGAGGTTCACGGGCACGGCCTGCACGGGCTGCCCGCCCTCGGCGAACACCGAGGCGGTAGCGCGCGCGCTGTCGATGATCACGTTCTTGCTCGAAGTGAGTATCGTCAAGAACATGTGGGTCGAATTCGCGTCTCCGGACATGAAATCGCCCTTGCGCAGCAGATACATGTCATAGATGCCGGGAGAAGGCATGCGCACCGTGCAAAACCCGCCGCTCGGACCGCAGTAGCCCTGACCCGGGGGATAGTAGTTGATGTAGTTGTCCCAGGCATCCAAAAGCTCGGTCAGCTTCTCTCCCTTGAACAAGGTGCCGGGTGGAACCGTCAGCACGGACCAGGTCTCGACGGGACGCGGCTCGCGCGAGCTGGTCACGAAACTGATGGGCTGGAGGCTCGCCGTGGCCACCGAAATGGCCATGTAGGTGCCGTCGACCAGCTTGAAGTCGGTGCTGGTGTCCTGATTGGCCACGATGGTCGCCTTTTGATTGGTGGTCGGATTGGCGTAAGGGAACTTGCCCCAGCCATACACGCGCATGCGATAGGTGCCCGGGATCAGCCCGCCCAGGGTGTATTCGCCGGCGTCGGTCACCTGAGTCCAGCCGCCGCCTTCGACGTTGTCGCCGCTGGCGGAAAGCGAGGCGCTGGTGAACTGATTGCCCGAGTTCTCGGGCTGCCACACCGTGCCGTCCGGCTTGAGCAATTTGCCGGTCAAACGGCCGGCGGGCACGAAATTCATGTCGAGCCGAGCCACCGCGGTGCTGACGAGGTTGATCTCGGTCTCTCCGTGGCTTTCATCGGTGCGCCCCCAGTAACCGGATTCGACGCGCATCCTATAGATGGCGCCGCTGCCCACGAAGACCTGATAGTTATAGGAATTCGAGCCGCTGGCACTGATCACGGCGAAATTGCCGGGATTGCAGCGGCCGGTGCTTTGCTGGCACTCTCCGCGCAGCACGATGGTGATGGGATCATTGCGAAGGTCGGCGTTTTCCGAGAAGCTCAGCGTGCCGTGCAGCCTTCCCGTCTGATTGGACTGGGTATTGACCACGATCGTGATGGAGGAGACCCCCAAGCCTCCGATATCGACGCCCTGCCCATTGTAGATCCTGATCATCTGCCCGACCGCGACATCGGCGGCGTCGGTGCTGATGGTCAAGCGCAGATCATCGCTGCCGCAGTGGTCCTGCCCCCATTGCCAATTGCCGTCCGCTCCGGCGTTGAACATGATGCCGCGGTCCGTGAACTGGCTCCACATACTGACGGAGAGGTTGCCGCTGGGCAGTCCGTCGACCAGGGCATAGCCCGTGGTGGCCCGCTTGTTCGAATTCGTCATGGCGGGCCGGCTCATCTGTCCCGGCGGATTGCAGCCGCCGCCGCCGTCAATCTCCCAGCGATCCCAGTCCGGCCAGACGTTCACTCCGGCGCCGGCCACGGGGTTGCCGTTCTGGTCCCTCACATAGACCGACAACTTGCCGATACTCGGCGGAGTCTTATTGAGCCTGACCTTCTTAATTTGAGGAGTACCTGTATAAAGGAAATCATTGATACCCGGAGGCGCGCCGAAGCCAGCCTTGGTGCTGAAGTGCCCGTCAAAGCAACCGGTTTGATTGCAATTACCGAATATCGACGCGTAATATGTCGTTCCAGGGACCAGGTCGAAGAGCTGGAAGCGGCCGTTGTTGTCCGAGTTGGTGAAAATAGTGCATGTCGAAGGACAGAAGCTGTTGACGAATTCGAATTTCACGTGTGACCAGGGGATGAAGCTCTCCGCCGAGGTGGTGTCGATCACCACTCCGTCGACCGAGACATTAGCCGCCTGGCCCGCGGAGGAGGATCTCGCCTCCTGCTCGATCCTTTGAGGGGGCAAACCGCATTGATTGATATCGAGCGCGGCGTTGGTTACCGCGTCCGCCACGACCGCCGTGGCGATGGTCGAGTTGCAGCCCTTTTGCAGGGTGGGATCGTACACGTCCACCTCATAGGTGTTGGCCCCGGCCACCGGGATATTGGAGACCAGCATGTGACAGGTCCCGCCGCCGTCGGTCAAGCAAAGCCCGAAATTGACCTCGCGATTGGCGGTGGCGAGCTTATTGCGGATCGAGCCGAACAAGAAAGCGTTG
Source organism: Elusimicrobiota bacterium (assembly GCA_016207665.1). Lineage (GTDB taxonomy): Bacteria > Elusimicrobiota > Elusimicrobia > UBA1565 > UBA9628 > JACQPG01. The sequence goes on from JACQPG010000055.1 coordinate 46,452, forward strand.
GGGCTGGCGTTGCTCACCTGCGCGCGTATATAACCTCCGCTGGTCACGCCCGCGGAGGAGATCACCACGGTGCGGGCGGTCGGGTTGCCCGGGACCTCGATATGCAGATGCTCGGGATCAAAAAACTGATCCTTCAAGATCGGAAAGAAACCATGCTTCTCGGCGACGACCTCGAAGGGTCCGCTTGCCAACCCGGCGAAAGAAGCCACGCCCGAGGCGTTGGTCAATCCCGTGCGGCTGTTGGTAGCGTCAGGCCCGCCCTCGCCGAAACGAACCACGTAGACCGTCGCCCCCTGGATCAGGGCTCCGTTCTCGTTGGTCACGGTCACGTCTATGTTCTGCGCGGAAGCCGCTCGAGCTCCCGCCAGAATCCCCAATCCGATCAAAAGGGAAATGATCCTTCTCGCCATGGTTGCCCTCCGGGTTATCGCTTCGCCAAGAAAAAAAAGAACGTCCCGTCTCTCGCTCACTTGATTATCTAGTTAAATCCGGTCCGAAGATGCGTGAGTATATTCGCCGCTCAACGCCTTGTCAAGACCTAATGACTTTTTCGCGACACTCTCCGAATGATGAATAGGTCCTTGGTCCTATTCGTCATAGGACCGCTGGGAAGTCTAGAAATGTGCCCGCGAAGATGTCAAGTTTTTTTGACCTTGATATGACAGAAATGAAAAGTCCTCTCTTGCGCTCGCCAGGCCGGCCGTCGACGCCATCCCAAGGACGTCCGGCACGGCTCGCTACCGCTCGCTCGGAATCGCGGTATCCAGGTTCGATTCCTGGACAGAAATAACGAGCCCCCTCTTGCGCTCGCCAGGAATCGAACCTGGATACCGAGCTTCGCAGGCTCGTACACTATCCATTGTGTTACGAGCGCAAGAGAGGGCCTGAAACGGGATTATAGCTCTTTTCTGTCGAGCCACGCGATCGTCTCGACGTGCTCGGTATGCGGGAACATGTCGATGATCTCGGCTCGCTCGAGGCAATAGGCGGGCTCGAGGGCCTTGAGATCGCGCGCCAAGGACTGCGGATTGCAAGAGACATACAATAGGGCCCTGGGCCTCTTGTCGAGAATCATCGCCAGGGCCTTGCCCTGCAACCCCGAGCGGGGCGGGTCCACGATCACGACATCGGGATCGGCGCCCAGCAGGGGCGCGGCCATCAGCTCGACGCTTCCCGCGAAGAACTCCACGTTGGAGATGCCGTTGAGCGCGGAGTTGGCGCGCGCGTCGAGCACCGCGCTCTCATTGAGCTCCACCCCCCAGACCTTATCGCACGATCCCGCGATGGACAGGGCGATTCCTCCGCCTCCGCAATAGAGATCAAGAGCCGTGCGCGCTCTTTTTTCTTCCAGCCAGGAGAGGACGATCCCGTAGAGGAGTTCGGCGCCCCAGGTATTGGTCTGAAAGAAAGAAAGGGGCGATATCTGGAACAGTATCTCGCGGGAGCCGATCTTGATCGACTCGGTGATGCGGCCGGAGCCCGAAAGCCTCTCGATCCGATCGGGTATGGCCGTGTCCGACAGTTTCTCGTTGATTCCTCTCAGAACGGTGGTGGCCGGATAGACCGAATTTATGGCACTTATTAAGGAAAGCTCATCCAGGGGTCCCTGGGAGGTAAGCAGCATCACCATCCTCTCCGGGCGATTCTTGGCTTCCCGGAGCACCAGATGGCGCAAGAAACCCCGATGCCGATGCGCATTATAGGGCTCATACCCGCCTGCCGCGGCCCAGCGACGCAACTCCGTCAAAAGAACGGCCGCTTCGGGGGAAAGCAGATAGCATTCCTCAATGGAAAGCACTTGATGCCAGCGGCCCCTGGCCTTGAGGCCCAAGCGTAGCCGGGGACCCTCAGGGATCGGGGGATAGACGTCCCCGAAGCTGAACTCCATCTTGTTGCGATAAAACCAGGGCTTGGGCGAGGCATGCGCGGGCAAGCGCTCAAGGCGGAAGGGAGCCAGAAGCTCGCCCACGGCCTTGGCCTTGGCCGCCAATTGGGACTCATAGCTCCTGTCTTGGAGCGAGCAACCGCCGCAGGAGCCGAAATGCCGGCAACGCGGCAAAGGCTCAAGAGGAGAACTTAAAGAAGCAGACGTCTCCATCCTTGACCACATAATCCTTGCCCTCGGACCTGATGAGGCCCTTTTCCCGCAGAATCGATTCCCTTTCGTGCTTGTCTATGTCCGAAAAGGAATAGACCTCGGCCCTGATGAACCCCTTCTCGAAATCGCTGTGGATGACCCCGGCGGCTTGAGGGGCCCGCGCGCCCGCCGGGATGGTCCAGGCCCTGACCTCGTCCTCTCCGGCCGTGAAGTAACTGCAAAGACCCAACAGGCGATAAGCCGCCACGATCACCCGCTCAAGCCCGGTGACCTCCAGACCCATCTCCTTCATGAAGACCTGGCGATCCGCCTCTTGAAGCTGCGCGATCTCCGACTCGAGCTTCGAGCAAAGGGTGACGGATTCCCCTCCTCGCTCCGCGGCCATGGCCTTGAAATCCTCCAGCATCTTGGGATCCGCCGTCTCATCCGTATTGCCCACGTAAAGAACGGGCTTGGCGCTGAGCAGGAAGAAATCCCTGATCTGCTTCGGGTCCACTCCCAAGCGACGGGCGGGTATCCCCTTCTCGAGGCCTTGCTTGACCTTATCGAGCACCGCGAGAGTCTCCCTGGCCGCCTTATCCCCGGATTTGGCCTTGCCCGATACTTTTTCGTACTGTTTCTCGAGGCTGCTCAAATCCGCGAGCATCAATTCGGTCTCGATGATCTCCACATCCCGTCGGGGATCGACGGCTCCCAAGGTATGGACCACGTCCGGGTCGCGAAAGAGGCGGACCATATGGATGATCGCGTCCACCTCGCGGATATGGGAGAGGAACTTATTGCCGAGACCCTCTCCCGAGGCCGCCCCCTTGACCAGCCCGGCGATATCGACGAAACGCACGATGGCGGCCGTGGTCTTTTTCGGCTTGAACAGCCCGCTGAGCCTGTCAAGCCTGCTGTCGGGAACTCCGACCACGCCTACGTTGGGCTCGATCGTGGTGAAAGGATAGTTCGAGGCGGCGGCATGGCCCGAGGTCAAAGCGTTGAAGATGGTCGATTTTCCGACGTTGGGAAGCCCGACGATGCCGATCTCCACGTCTTATTTTATCAAATGGGCCGGGTCGGACTCTCAGAGCCGAAAGTCCCATAATGCCCTGGGCCTTCTAGCGCGAGATGGCCGGACCGAAAGTCTCACGCTCGTTTTATTTCATTGAAGTAGAATCGACGCATGAACAGGATCTCCTCGCTGCTGCTTGCCGCCTCTTTATTGTTCTCGTCGATCCAACCCGCTTTCGCCGCTTCCCGGCAGAGACGCGCGGGCCCGGGCTCGTCCCGCGGACCTGCCGCCGGAGCCAGACGGCCGGCGCGCGTTCAAGGCCCCAGGACCGCCCAGTCCATCCAGGCTCCTGCCCTGCCGGCTTCCGCCGTGAGCGCCAGCGCCGAAAGACCCGACGATCCCCGACGGCGCCAAGATCCCGGTCCCGACGATGTCGATGACGGCGACGGCGGCGGGCGCCGAGACCCGGACATCGACGAGCCCGTCGACCCAGAGCGCGATGATGGATTTCTCCTCAACACATTGGAAAACGTCGAGACCTCCTTGGCCAAGCTTGACCGCATATTCGGTGAGAACCGGATCGCGGCTCGCGTCGCCAAGTTGCCCACGATCGATCTCGCTCGCGCGGGCCTGCATGAGCTGCTGGTCGCCCGGCAGGGAGCCCTTCTGCGCGAGATCGCGCTGGAACGCAGGCTCTCCATACACCATGCCCATGCGATCGAGGACTCGGGCAACGCTCATACCCATCATCGGAAGGCCCGCGAGACCCAGCAAGACATAACGGCCCTCAAAGCCCACATCTCGAGCATCGAAGCGCGGATCAGGGAGGTCCAAGAGGCGATACTCCAGCAACAGCCGGCGGATTCGGTCGCCATGCCCCACTCGCTGGAAGACGCCGCCCAGCCGGCTCGGCCTCGCCGATTCAACATCCCCGTCGAAGACGAGCCGGCGCAGGCGGATTTGACCCCTTGGGAGAAGGCGCTCGCCTTGGGCCGTCGATTGCATCTCAAAGGGTTCAAGATTCCGCCGGTGGAAGCCGGTCAACCCGTCCGCGTTATCGGATCTTGGACGGAGAAGGAGGTCAATTATAGCGCTGTAGGGATCCAACTGGCTCTCAGCCAGGAAAACGGGCTCGTAGCCACCCGGAACGGCCAAACCCTCACGCCCGAAGAGCTGATGAGCTGGCTGGAAATCGCGGAGATGGCGGGGCTTAAATCCGCTCCCGCGCCCTTCCAGATCCCCGAGAAGGATCGGGCGGCCGCGGAAGCCGGCAAAAAACTGCTCTCGTGGCGCGTTCCGCCCCACATCTTGAACCACTCGCTTCAGGCCGTGATGGGCGCCAATAAGAGGCGCTTCACGCTTTCGCCCGACGTGGTTTTCTACTTCTTCCGCCAGGGCGTGCCCCTGGCCACGCCCGTCGGACAGATATTGGCTCAATTCTTGGCGGCTTTGCGCGAGGAGGGACGCGAAAGAGCCTTGAGCCAGGAGGAGCTTTATTCGTTGGGCGTAGAAATCGAGCAGGAAATCCCCCGCTATAGGCCCGAGGAAGCCCAAGAAAGCGCCCAGGATCTCTATCGCCGCCTAGCCGACAATACTTTCTACCGGCCTCTGGTGGACTCCCCAGTGGGCATAGACCTCGGCCGGCCCGGCCTAGATCTGGCCGGCTATCTACGCAAGCAATTCGACGCTCTGCGCGGCAAGCTCAATAACGCCTTGAGCCAGGGCGCGGATTTGGAGACCCTGCAAGATCCGGCTCAGGCCCTGCGCTTCGCCTGGACCGCCCTCGCTCCGCTATCCAACGAATTGAGGACCATGCTGCACCGCGATGGATTCTCTTTCTTAAAGTATGGCTCTGCTCACGAATGGGAGGTCTGGCGCATGCTCCCCCTCGGAGAAGCAGTCTTCTCCCTGGGACTGAACGATATCATCCGCCGCCGCGCGCAACGGGGCGGCAGGGGCTACGCGGTGCCCGTGATCGCGGACTCGGGCGTCGTCGATACCATACATCCGGACAACTCGAAAAACGTCATCGACCTCGACCGCGCCGGCCGGGAAATCCCTACCGAGCAACTCCTGGCCAAGGCTCTCGCGGCGCAGGCGGCGAAGAAAAAAGAGGAAGCCAAGAAAGGCGATCTCTCCCCGGAGGCGGTCGCCCGCCTGGCCGAAGGCACCGAGACCCAGTGGAAAAAGGGCGGGGAAGATATACAGGCCCACGCCCATGCCACCGCCATCGCCACGCCTCTAGGTCTGGCGGCGGAGGTCTTGGGCCGGAAGATCCGTTCGGTGGACTTGCCCAACTTCCAGGGCGACTCGGACAAGGTCCCGGAGGGCGATCGGGAGAACTATTTCTTCGATGAGCTCAAGCGCTCGGTGGAAGCCGCGATACAGCACATTCTCAGCGAGGACGAGCTCTCCATACCGGTGGTGAACTTCAGCTGGGGCGGCAGTTTCGACAGCCGCATCGGAGAATGGATGAACGAGGTCGCCGCGAAATACGGGGCGATATTCGTCGCGGCTTTCGGCAATTCCGGCCCGGGACGCCATCAGGAAACGGTGCCGTCCTACGCGGATGCGGTCGACACCATCGCCGCGACCAACGGGCTCAACGCCGAGGCCAATTTCACCTCGGGCGGCGGTCTTGGAATACGCACGGCCAGCGGCAAGCGCGCCGAGCGCCCGACCCGAGCCGCCCCTGGCGGTGTTTGGGGAGCCAACAGCTTCCTGCAGCCCGGGGTGCAGAACGCCGACATGGGAGTGATATTCGCTCCGGAAACCAGCGGGCGCTATATGCATGACCGCGGCACGTCCTTTGCCGCTCCCCTGGACGCCATGGCGTTGACCTTCATGGCGGATGAGGCGGTGTTCCAGGCCCTTGAGTTCTTCAAAGCCAGCGGCTTGAGCGAGAGGGAGAGCCGGGCGCGGGTCAAGAGCCTGCTCCCTTCCTTGGCCCGTCAAGTCAGCCTGGCCGCCACCGCGGCGGCCGAGATGATGATCGGAGTGCCGCGCCGTTATCAAGGCAACGGCGCGATCAGGCCTTCCCGGGCCTTGGAATCGTTGACCCAGCGGGTCCGAGAAATCTTGGAGTCGAGGACATCATGAAACAGTTTCGCCTCTGCCGTATTTTATTTGCGGCCCTCATCCTGGGCTCGAGCCTGGCTCCGGCCGGACAAGCCCTGGCCTCCGGCCAGGCGCGGCGCGGCCCGACGCGCATCGCGCGTCTAGGCGGTTTCAGGAATTGGCTGGCCTCGCCATTGACCCACAAGACGAATGCTCCCGTCGCGACGCGAACAAGTCCCTCACTGGCCCCGATGGCGGCACCCGCGCGAGCATCCGTAACCGGACCCGCTCGCGACGCCTCCGCTCTTTCCGATGAGAACGCGCCTTTGCAAGCGGCCGCCACGCCGGACGCTCCCTCAGCCGAAACGGCCGAGCCTTTCCTCGGCCGCCTGTATCGGCTCGGGGCTTCGCTGTCCCGACTCTGGCGCGTGGACCTTCCCGGAAATCTCAACGAGCTCATGACGCAAGGGGGAAGCGCGCCGGCCGGCGCCTTCGGATTCCGACCCCAGACCGAGCCGATCGAGATCAACGGGGTGGAACTGCGCCTCGGCCGCATGCCGGCGGCCCCGGATCCGGGGCGGACAGGGCCGGTGGTGACCCATGATCTAGCTATCCCCGGCTCCAGGACGATCGGGGGCAATCTATCCACGCCGAGAGTGATAGACGCCGATCCGGACGATATGGGATCGGTGGAGCTGGCCATACGGCGGCTCATCGACTCGGACGTGCCGACATTCGGCGTGAGCACCAGCGAATTGGCGCTCGATAACCCGGTCAACAAAGTCCCCGGCCGCCACGTTCCCGGACTCGCGGATCAGGCCGACGCCATCTATTTAAGATTTTGGCAACACAAGAACGGCATCAGGGTGCAGGACAGCTCGTTGAGCTTCACCCTCTTCATCGAGGAAAGCAATGGCGCCCGCGCGCTGAAGCTCTACTCCTACCAGGGAAAGACCTTCCCGGACATACAATTGACCGACACGGCTCCCCTTCCCGAGGAGCGGCTCATAGCCGCCGCGCGGGAACATTTGCGCCAAATGGGCGTCCCCGATGACACGCCCCTGGAGCTGCTGCCGCTCGAAGAGGTCATCCTCTACGTGGAGGATGCCTGGCGCGTTCTCAAGATGTACTCGATCAACGGCTATCCCGTCGTCATCGCCGTCGAGGTCAGCACCGGCAAGGTATTCTCCTGGGACAACCGCATCGGCGCGGCCGCGCGCATGGAGCTTGCCGCCGGCTGGACCATGGCGGCGCGGCTTGAGGGCAACGACAAGAGAGACAAGGACGGGGGACCCCTGCTCAACCAGTTCGCTCTCCCGTTGCTCAAAGTGCGGGTCAAGCTTCCCGACGGACAATTCAAGGACGTCGAGACCGACGCCCAGGGTCGTTTCACGGTGCCGGAACTGGCCGAAGGCCAGGAAGTCGAGTTCCAAGCCGTGCTCTCGGGCCGATACGTGACGGTCAACAACAAGGCGGGAGAGCCTATACGCCTTTCGGGCGCGATACGGGGAGGCGAGACCAAGACCCTGGTCTTCAACTCGGAGGGAGCCGATCAAAAGACCGTCGCTCAGGTCAACGCCTATTACTGGTACAGCTATCTGATCACCTGGTGGAGCCGGGAAGGCGCCGAGGACGCCAAGATCAAGGGCCATGTCCCGGCCAATGTCAATATCCCCAGCTCCTGCAACGCCTACTATACGCCGGGCAATCCCAGCACTAATTTCTTCCAGGCCAGCAAGGAGTGCGCCAACACCGCCAAGCCGGGCGTCATCCTGCATGAAGGCGGCCATCACATCATCACCAAGCTGGCCGGGCCCTTCGCCAATCGGGGCTATCACGAGGGCGGGGCCGATTATTTCTCCATGGCCATACTCCGCAGCCCCATGATCGGCGAGAATTTCCTTCTGGGCCGCAATCCCAGCTGGATACGAGACGGCAGGAACGTCTATCAATACCGTTCCAGCGACGAGGAGCACGATCAAGGCCAGGCCTTCATGGGCTTTGGCTGGAAGCTCTACGAGAATCTGTTCAAGACCTATGCGGACGAGGATAAAGCCTGGACGATCGCCAACAGCCTGGTGCTGGCCGTGGTCTACGCCGGAGCCAAGGAGATCCCGGCCATCCTAGCCCAGGTGTTGCTGCGCGACATGGACAAGGAAGGCAAGTTCCGCCATGAAAATGAGATTCGCGCCGCGGCCAAGGCTCATGGCATCGACCTGCCCTCGAGCACGACCCGCCTGGAATTGCTGGCCCGCTGGGCCTTCGACCGCTTCCGCCACGTCCGCATGATCGAGTCCCGGGCCTTGCCCCAAGCCTTGGGCTCCGCGGCCCTGGCCGTCTCCATGAGCGTGCTGCCCCAATCCCAAGGCTTCGCGACGCAGCCCAAGTTGATCACCCGGCAAGTCGCCTTCGAGGCCGGCGCAAGGACGCGCGAGCAATTGCGCCGCGAGATCGAGAGCGTCTTCGGCTTCATCCATGGAGAATACCTACTCTACCCCGAGGAATGGAATCGGCTCTATCCGGGCTTCCGCCCCCTCTCCAAGGAGATCCAGGAAGAGGACGGCCGGCTCATCGTGACCATCACGGGCCTCAAGCGTTCCGTCGAATACGCGGTCGAGCAGCTGCGGCGGATCAACGTCCGACACCCGCAGGCCGGCGCCCCGCGCGTCATCGCGAGCCTTTAAGATATTGACTTCTTTTTGGCGCCTGTTATACTGCGGGCGCTATGAAGAAAACATCCCTGGGAGTCGCGTTTTTATTGACGGCGCAGTCCGCCGGCGCCATGGAGTGGCAAACTCTGGGCCCGCGGGCCATGGGCATGGGCGGGGCTTATACGGCGATCGCCGAAGGCCCCATCACCCAATATTGGAATCCGGCGGGACTGGCTGAGAGCAAGGGGCGCTACGGCTTCGAGATCCCGATCGGCGCCAAGGCCGAGTTCACCGGCGGCGTGCTCAAGAACGCCAACAATCTGGCCGATCTGGCCGGCAAATACGATCAGATCACCGCGGCCCAGCAATCGGGCACCGCCGGCGCCGTGGACGCGGACAAGGTCGGCGCTTTCTACAAGGCCTTGGCCAATATCTCCGAGATGAACCAGCCCGGCAAGGGTGTGCTCGCCGATATCTCCGGCGGGGGCGGCATAAGGGTGGGACGCTTCGCCTTGTCGGTGCTCAACTACACCGAGATCGGCGGCTCGCCTTTCGTCGACACGGTCAACGTCGGACTGACCGGCATTAGCTATGCCGCCGCCAATACCACCCTCTGCGGCGGAGCTGATTGCACGATCGCCCCGGCTAATGCCACCAACCAGGCCTCGGCCTCGAGCATAGCCAGCGCGATCGGGGCCTCCGGCTACACGGCCATCAACTCCATCACCGGCGGGGCTCTGGTCGGCGGAGGCATCGACGACGAGACCGAGCTCGGCAATGCCTTGGTCAACATGGCCACGACCAACGGCATGAGCCCCGAGCAGATAGCCTCGGCCGCGGCCTCGATCAGCCAGAACGCGGCCGTGGTAAACCCTATACTGCAATCGGCGGCGGCCGGCAACTCCTATCAGAACAACCAGACCAATCTGACCTTGCGCGGGGCCTCCTTCACCGAGATGGCCCTGGGCTACGGCCAGGCGCTGCCCTGGGTGCCGGGGCTCAAATTGGGAGGCAATTTCAAGCTGATCTCGGGCAATATCGGCTATCAGCGCTATCAAGTGCTCGACAAAGCCTCGGGCTCCTCGGGCGGGGACGCGCTCAAGGACTTCAAGGCCAACACCGAGACCACGATCAAACCGGCCATAGATCTGGGAGCTCTCTGGCATCTCAAGTCCATGCTGCCCGTCCTGCCTTTCAATCCTCGCGTCGGCCTGGTCGCCCGCAATATCAACAACCCCAAATTCAAGCAGCCGGCCAGCGCTCGAGCCAACGGCGATACCGCGGATTATCCGCTCAATCCTCAATACCGGGCGGGCGTGGCCCTCAGCCCCTTCGCCTTCTGGCACGTGGCCATGGACGGCGATCTGAGCAAGAACAACACCGCGGTGCCCGGCTTTCAGTCCCAGAAGGTGGGGTTGGGCACGGAGATCAACGTGTTCAACCGCTCCTGGATCAACATCCCTCTGCGCGCGGGCCTTGCCAAGAACATGGCGGACTCGGGCTCGAAGCTGGCCTATTCCGGCGGCTTCGGCCTAAACTTCCTCCATTTCGTCTTCGACATCGGAGGCTCGATCAGCTCGGACAGGACCGAGGTCAAGACCGGCTCGGGCTCGAGCGGCAGCGAGAAGGTCCCCTCAAACTTCTCGGTCGCGGCCCAATTGGGCTTCGTCTTCTGAGGGCTAGGCCTCGGAGCTGTTGAGCAGCCAGAAAGCCACGGCTCCGAAGGCCAGGTTGGGTATCCAGGCGGCGACCCAAGGCGGGAAAGAGCCGCTCTGGCCCAGCGCTCGCCCGACCTCGATGAACCAGAGATAGAGGAAGGACAGGATCAAAGCGGCCGAGAAGCTCAGCACCCGCCCCGCCTGGCGCAATCTCATCGCCAAGGGTATCCCGAGGGCGCAGATCACGAGATTGGTGAAGGGATAGGCGATCTTATCGTGCACCGCCACCTGCACGGGCCGAGTGGGCAGGCCCAGGCGGGCGACCAGCCGGGAGTGGCGGCGGAGCTCGCCCAGGCTCATCTCCTCGGGCTTCTTGGGATTGGTCGCCAGCTGGCGCGGCGAGATGGCGAGCTCCGAGCGCAGCTCGCTGAAGGGCTTTTCCACGATGGCCTCTCGCTCGAATCGGCGCTCGACCCCGTCATAGAACACCCAGACGCCCAGCCCCGCGTCCCATAAGGCCAGCTTGGCGTCGAGTTGCCTTTCGATACCGCTGAGGCGCACGATCTCCAATATCGGCCTTTCCATGCGGCCGTCCTTGGGAAAGAAGAACTTGGCCCGTATGAACTGCCCCGGGCCGCACATCAGGGCGAAATCCACTTTTTTGGTGTATTCCCAACGGGGAGCGATCTGCTCCTGCCATAAGCGCTGGGCGCGTTGATAACAGGCGGGAAGCACGGTCTCCTGGGCGATGAAGCTGATCAGCGTGATGGCGACGGCGCACCACAGCAAGGGGCGCCAAAAATCGCGAGGCTCGAAGCCGCTGGCCTGGGCCGCTATCCACTCTCCGCTGCGGATCAGCCCCGTCACCGCGACCAAGGTCGCCAGCAAGGTGGCCATGGGAATGACGCGCACCGTCCAATAGGGCACCTCGAGCCATAGGTACTGGAGAATGATCCAGAGAGAGGCCTTGCTGCGCATGAGGGCGTTCATGCGGTTGAGCATGTCTCCCAGGAATATCAGTATGGCGAAAAGGCCCAGCCCGTACAGGAAAGGCTTGAAAAAGCGCTTGGCCATGTACCAGCTGAATATCTTCATGTTAGCGGAATGCCGCCCTCGCGGTGAGCCACAGCCCCGCGATCATGCCGGCCGCGTCCGGCGCCCAAGGCGCTATATCGGAAAGCGGCTCGTAACGCCGGCCCACTCCGATCCCCAGCGCGATGAGGGCGTAGAATCCGAAAAGCACCAGCAAGCTGATCACGAAGCCCAAACTCCGGCTATGGCGGCCCATCTGCACGCCCAGCGGAGCGCCGATCCAAAAGAAGATGAAAGTCGAAAGAGCGGCCGCGCTTCGCACCGCGGCCTCGACCCTGTATTCCACGCGATGCTGCGGCTCGGTCTGGGGGCTGGCGATGCGGCCCCTGAGCTGCGCGGTGGTCAATTCCTGTATGTCGGGATTGCGCTGCAGCGGTCCGGTGGGAACCAGGGGTATGCTCACTCGATAGCGCCGGAAGGTGCCGGCAGAGAACTTGAGCGGATCGGGATTGGGTATCTGTATCTGCCCGTCCTCCAGCTCGAGCTGTATCTGCCGTCCCTTATCGAGGGACAGGCGTCCCCTGGCCGCCGTGATCCTGAGGCTGCGCTGATCGTTGCCCGGCCCTTGGGGATTCTTGTCGCCGGTCTTCTGCCTCAACAGATAGACCCCCGCCAGCTCTCCGGTGTCCTTCTTGACCTCGGCCGCCGACAGCTTCCAAGGGCCCAGCTCGATCATGGAGCTGGGCTCGAGATCCAGACGCATGATCTTCTGGGCGGCCAGGGCCTGTTGTTTGCGGAAGGAATGGAAGCCCTCCGGGCTGGCCTTATGGTTAAGATAGAGCAGCAGGCCCGACAGCAGCGCCCCGACGGCCAGCAATGGCCAGGTCATCTCCGCGAACGAAAAACCGGAGGCGCGTAACGCCATGATCTCCCCCCGCTCCGCCAACTGGCCCAAGGAGAGCATCACCGCCACCAGATACGCCATGGGAAGGGCAAGGCTCAGGATGAAGGGCATTAGGCGCGCGAAGCAGCCCGCGATCCATAACGGCGATATCCCGCGCATCAAGGCCAGATTGAACAGCTTGAGGAAATGATTCATCAGCAGGACGCCGGCGAACAGGAGCAGGCACAAGAAGAAAATCGGCAGGAACTGCCGAAGAAAATAGCGGGGCAATATAGGCACTTGATTCATATTCTATAATATCGCCGATGACGGAACATGCGGAGCGGAAAATGTCCATGATCACGCCAGCCATCGAGCGCGCCCTCGAAAAAAACGGCGATTACTTGGAGGACCTCAAGCGGCTGGTCCGAGTTCCCAGCGTGAGCTTCCCGGGTTTCGATCCCCAGAAGGTCGAGGACTCCGCGCAGGCCGTCGAGGCCCTGATGCGGGCTCGGGGACTGGAGAACGTGGAGATATTGAAGGTCCCGGGAGCCCACCCCTACGTCTACGGCGATTGGCTGCATGCCGAGGGAGCCCCGACATTGCTTCTCTACGCCCATCATGACGTCCAGCCCGCGGGCCGCGAGGAGCTCTGGAAATCCGCCCCTTTTGAAGCCAGCGAGCGCGACGGCCGCCTCTATGGCCGAGGCACGGCCGATGATAAGGCCGGGGTCGTGGTGCATACCAGCGCGATCGAGGCCTGCCTTCGCGCCTTGGGCCGCCTTCCCGTCAACGTCAAGCTGATCATAGAGGGCGAGGAGGAGATCGGCTCGCATCACCTGGAGGATTTCCTCAAGAGGCACAAGCAGCGGCTCTCGGCCGACGCCATGGTGCTGACCGACACCGGGAATTTCGACACCGGAATCCCTTCGATCACCACCTCCCTGCGCGGCTTGGTGTCATTCGACGTCATCGTGCGCTCCGCCGACCATCCCCTGCATTCCGGCATGTGGGGCGGACCCCTGGTCGACCCCGTCCAAGCCCTATCCAAGATGATCGCCTCCATAACGGACTCGCAAGGCCGGATCGCCGTCTCCGGATTGCGAGCTCCGGCCAAGCTGCCCAAGGAGGCGCTGCGCAGCCTGAGCTCCCTGCGCTATGGCGAAAGGGATTATCGGCGTCAATCGGGCCTGCTGCCGGGCACCCGGCTGTTGGGGGACAATAAGCGCCTGCTGCGCCAGATCTGGTATGAGCCCTCGTTCTCGGTCAACGCCATACAAGCCTCCTCGCGCAAGGATTGCGCCAACATCATCAACGAGTCCGTCTGGTGCCATATGGGCCTTCGCATAACGCCCGGCATGGAGCCGCAAGCCTGCCTCAAGAGGCTCAAGGCCCACTTGCTCAGGAACGCCCCCTGGGGCGTGAAGGTGGAGTTCTCGAACGAGTCCGGCAGCCCGGCCTGGACCACCTCCCCCGATCACCCCGCCTTCCAGGCGGCCGGGCGCGCTCTCAAGGCCGGCTTTCAACGCGAAGCCGTGTTCGTCGGCTGCGGCGGCTCCATCCCTTTCGTCGGCCCCTTCGCCAAGGTCTTGGGGGGCGTGCCCGCGCTCTTGATCGGCGTGGAAGATCCCTACACCAACCCCCACAGCGAGAACGAAAGCCTCCATCTCGGTGATTTCAACAAGTCGATCTTGAGCGCCATTCACCTTTATAGTGAGATCGCCTCGGCCGGCCTCAACTGAGAGCGCCCGGGCTCTGGCGCGCCTGGCCCGGGATTATTGGGAGACCAAGCTGCGCTTCAACCCGCTCTTGGCCACCTATTATGGGCATGACGGCGGCCATGACCGGCTCGAGGAGCATTCCGAGGGCGGACGCCGCGAGGAGATCGCCGCCTATGAAGCCCTGCTCAAAGGGCTCACGGCCCTGCCGGCCGACGATCTTTCCCGATCGGACTCGGTCTCCTGGCGCATCCTTAAGACGCTGGTCGAAGACAGGCTCTCCTGGTTTAAGCATCGCTTCTGGAGCTGGCAGATCGACCATATGGATGGGCCGCAATCCTGGATACCGACCGTAGTCCGTCTGCGCCAGCCGATGGCCTCCGAGGCCGACGCCGAAAGCTTGCTGTCCCGCATGCGCGCCTTCCCCGGCTTCTTCGAGACTCAGGCCGCCAATCTCCGCGAGGGATTGAGCGCGGGATATGCCGCCGCCCGCATGCCCGTGCAAAAGGCGATACGGCAGCTGGACGCCCTCATCGAAGCTCCAGCGTCTCAAAGCGCTTTCGTCGAGGCCGCGCTCAAGCTGCCGGACCTTCCCCGGCGCCGCCATGGGCCTCTCATTGAAGAGGCGGTGCAATCCCATGTCCTGCCGGCCTATCGCGGGTTCCGCCGCTTCCTCGAGCAGGAGCTGCTTCCCCGAGCCAGGGTCGGCCGGGTCGGCATCTACGCCACTCCCGGCGGGGCCGAAGCCTATCGCTTCATGATCCGGCGACACACCACGCTCGATCTCGAGCCCGCGGAGATCCACGACCTGGGCTTGTCGGAGCTGCGCCAGATACGGCAGCGGATGGCGGAGCTGGCGGGAAGTATGGGACATGCGGGAGAGTTGGAAGCATTCTTGAACGCCATCCGCTCCGATCCAAAGAACTTCTTCGAGACCCGGGAGCAGGTGCTTTCCGACGCCAAGGCCCAGGTCACCCGGGCAAAGGCCGAGCTCGGGCGCTATTTCGGCCGCCTGCCCCGCGTCGACGTGCGGGTCGAGCCCATCGAATCGTTCAAGGAGAAAAACGACGTGGCCGCGCGCTATTTCGACCCTCCTGAGGACCTTTCCGGGCCGGGGATTTACTACATCAACACCTATCAGCCAAGCTCTCGGCCCCGCTTCGGCATGGCGGCCTTGGCCGTCCATGAAGCCGTTCCCGGGCATCATCTCCAGATGGCTCTAGCCCTCGAGCAGCGCTCACTTCCCGCCTTCAGACGCATCGAGTATTTCAACGCCTTCACCGAGGGCTGGGCGCTCTACGCCGAGACGTTAGGCGAGGAGATGGGGCTTTATCCGGACGAGCTCTCGAGGCTCGGAATGCTCACCTATCAGGCCTGGCGGGCCTGCCGTTTGGTCGTCGATACCGGCCTGCATGCTCTCGGCTGGGAACGCGAGCGCGCCCTGCGCTTCATGGAGGAGAACAACTCTCTCTCCCGGGAGGAGATCGAGACCGAGGTCGATCGCTACATCATCTGGCCCGGGCAGGCCTTGTCCTATATGATCGGCAAGATCGAGATACTCAAGCTGAGAAAAGAGGCCGAGAACGCCCTCGGAGGTCGCTTCGACATCAAGGCCTTCCACGACGCCGTGCTTGAGAACGGTTCCATGCCGCTGCCCTTGCTGCGCGAGCAGGTCTTTCGGGGCCTCGGACTACAGAGCGGCTAGAATAGGTTGACCAGCTCGATGCGGTAGACGCGCTTCTGTCCGCGCCGGAGGGTCTCGACCTTCACGGTGTCGCCCACCTTGTGCTGGTCGAGTATGTTGTAGAGGTCGTCGTAATCGCGCACGGGCTTGCCGTCCACGGCCACGATCACGTCTCCGAGTATGATGCGCCCGTCGCGCGTCTGGGTGACGCCCTTCATGCCGGCGGCCTCGGCCGGGGAATTGGGATGCACCTCGCCGACCACCACTCCCTCGACGCGGGCCGGGATGATGCTCACCCCGATGCCCGGCTGAACGGCCCGCCCGTATTTGATGATCTGGGGAACGACGCGCCGTATGAAGGTGACCGGCACCGCGAAACCGATGCCGGCCGAGGACCCGCTCCTGCTGTAGATCATGGTGTTCATGCCGATCAGACGGCCGCTCGAGTCGAGCAGCGGCCCGCCGGAGTTGCCGGGATTGATGGCCGCGTCGGTCTGTATCATGTCCCGGATAGTGACGCCGCCGATACCCTGCACCTGCCTTCCTAAGGCGCTGACGATGCCCGTGGTCAGTGTGTTGTCCAATCCGAACGGATTGCCGATCGCGATGGCCTTTTGCCCGATCTGCAAAGAGGCCGAATCCCCCAGAGGGATAGGCCGGAGGCGATGCCCCTTGGGGTCGATCTTCAGCACCGCGATATCCTTCTTCGGCTCGACGCCCACGATGCGGGCCTGGGTCTCGGTCCCGTCCTTGAGCGTCACGATCAACGGAGTGCGGTTTTGAAGGGCCGAAGCCACCACGTGGAAGTTCGTCACCACATGGCCCTCGCTATCCCAGATAAAGGCGGAGCCCGCCCCCTGTGGCACCGTGAACTCATCGAGCGTGAAAAAATCCCGGACCACCGTGACGTTGGTGACGAAGAGCACCGAGGGCGAAGCCTCCTGGAACACCTTGATGGTATTCTCCTCATCCGGCAGCAGGGCCCAGGCGCGAAGGGCCAAGGCGAGCAAGGCGGCGGCTTTCATGGCGTCGGCTCGATCATTGGTATCGACGATTTTATATAATTTGTCATCCCCAAAGGATGCCGATCATAGCCGACGAGTATGCCTCCCAAGGCCCCTCTTTCATAGCAGACCCGCGCCGCTGCGTGGTGTGCGGAGGGACGTCCCTGCTCAAAGCCTTCGACTCGACCGAGCCGGCTTTCGCCATGCTGCGCTGCCGGGATTGCGGCCTGGGCAGGACATCCCCGGCGCCGGCCCCGCATGAGATCGCCCGCTATTATGCCGAGTCCTATTACGGGAAGGAGAACGTGCGATTCAACCCCCTATTCGAGGCGATGACGCGCTGGTTCCAAAGCCGGCGGGCCGCCGTGCTGCATAATCGCGTGGCCAGAGGCCCGGTGCTAGACGTCGGCTGCGGCCGAGGCTTTCTCTTGAGCTATCTGAGATCTCTCGGCTACGAGCCCAAGGGCCTCGAATTCTCCGACACCGCGGCCTGGCACGCGCGCAACAAACTGAAGCTGGACGTCGCGACCCAGGACTTCCTGTCGGCGCCGCTCGAGAAGGAGAGTTTCAACGCCGTCATTTTCTGGCATTCCCTCGAGCATCTGCCCCGTCCGATCGAGGCCATGGAGCGC
Source organism: Elusimicrobiota bacterium (assembly GCA_016207665.1). Classification (GTDB taxonomy): domain Bacteria; phylum Elusimicrobiota; class Elusimicrobia; order UBA1565; family UBA9628; genus JACQPG01. The sequence goes on from JACQPG010000055.1 coordinate 63,866, forward strand.
GCCTACGAGCTGCTGCGCCCGGGCGGCATGCTGGCCATCGCGGTCCCCAATTCCGAGAGCCTCCAGGCCCGGATCTTCGGCCGGCATTGGTTCCACCTCGACATCCCCCGTCATTATTTCCATTTCGGGACCGGCTCTCTCGACGCCCTGCTCTCCCGCGGCCGATTCCGCACCGTGCAGCGCGATCACTTCAGTCTCGAGCAAAATCCCTACGGCTGGCTGCAAAGCCTCTATAACCTCATGGGCTTCAAGAATAATTTCCTCTATTCCCTGCTCAAAAACAGCAGCGCGCGCACCATCGAGATCCGTGGGCATCTGCTCCAGACCGCCCTGGTTTTGGCCCTGCTGCCGCCTCTGCTCGTCCTGAGCTTGCTCATGACTCTCCTGGAGGCGGGCCTGCGCCGGGGCGGCACCATCGAGGTGTACGCGATCAAGGAATGAACTCTCGTGCCACGCTTCCAGCCGCCCCGATCGCGCCGGCTCAGTCCGCGGCCGGCCGTGACGCTCGTGCCTGGCTGCTCGCCATCGCGCTGGGCGTCTCGGTGCTGTCCCATCTTAAGGGCGTCTATTCCCCCCCGCTCGACTATCACCACCATCGACAGATCAATACCAGCGCGATCGCGCGCAACTATCATCGAGGCGGCCTGGACCTGCTTCATCCCAAGATCGATTGGGAAGGCGACTATCAGGGCCACGCCGCCACGGAAATGCCCCTGTACATGTGGCTCATGGGCCTGCTTTGGCCCTTCTTAGGCCTAGGCGAGCTTTGGGGGCGCTGGCTCTCCATCGCTTCATCGGCTCTGACCGCCCTATATCTCTTCAAGTTGTGCGAAAGGCGCCTGGGCCAGGAACCCGCCTTTTACGCCTCCGTGTTCTTTTCCTGCCTGCCGCTGGAGATCTATTTCGGGCGCAACATACAGCCGGACGCCTTCGCCCTCTTGGGCGGGATAGCCGCCCTTTACCATTGGGACCGCTGGCTCTCCGGCGCGCCGCCATGGCATTGGCTTGCCTCCGTGATCGCGGTCGCGCTCTCCATAGGCCATAAGCTGCCTCATGCCTATATCCTGGGCCCTCTGGCGGCGCTGGTCTGGGCACGCATGGGCTGGAGAGGCCTGCTGCGGCCTGGAACGATGCTGGCCCTGGCCCTATCCTTCGGCGGAGTGCTGGCCTGGTATCGCCATGCCAGCACCGGGACTTTCGTGGTGCCCACGCGCTGGACCGAATTCGCGATACTGCTGGAGTACGACCGCCTGCCTTACAATATCTGGCATCAGTTCTCCTCCCGATTTCCCGAGCTGTCCTCGACCTACGGGGGCTTGGCGCTCGCGGCCGTAGGCGCCCGTGAGCTCTTCTGGCGCAAGCCCGACCCGCTGTTCTTGAGCTGGTTCGCCTCCGTGGCCGGCTCGCTGATCATGGCCTGCGGCTACAGCTACCATCACGAGTATTCCTCCCTGCCGTTCACCCCGGTCAACGCGGCGCTCATGGGCTTGGGATTGTTCAAGCTCAAGCTCGCCGCGAGCGCGCCCGGCGCGCGGCGCTGGGCCCTGGCGGGAGTCGCGGCCCTGGCCCTTTCCGTGCCCGCGCACGGCTTCTTGCGCATCCGGCATTGGTATCGCAACAACTTCCCTTTTTTGGCCCATGCGGGGGCCGCCGCCGATGCCGTGAGCCGACCGACCGATCTCTTCGTCTGCAACGATCGCACGGCTTCGACCTATCTCTATTACCTGGACCGCAAGGGCTGGGGCTGGGACTTGAGAGAGGCCGGCGAGGCCAGCCTGGCCCAGGTCGATTCCTTGTCTAGGCGCAGAGCCCGCTTCTACATGACGCGCAAGGACGAGCTATTCCTGTCCCGTGACAATCCCTACGCGCGCCACTTTTACGGCCGTTATCCAGTTGTCTACGACCGGGACGATATACTAATCTTCCAGCTGGGGAAATGATGTTAGGCAAACTCTTGGGGTTGGGCGAAAAGAAGCGCGAGCGACCGCTGGTACTGCATGTCGACGATCATCCCGGAGTCGTGGAGATCGTCCGCGCCATGCTCGAGCAGCTCGGCTGCGAGGTGACGACGGCCCTCAACGGCATGGACGCGCTCAAGCTCGCTGAAAAGGAAAAACCCGACCTGATCTTGCTCGACATCATGATGCCCGGCATGGACGGGTTCATGACCCTGGCCGAGCTCAAGAAGAACTCCTCGACCAAGGACATCCCGGTGATGATGGTCACGGCCGTAGACCTGGTCAAGAACATCGAAAAGGCCAAGGAAATGGGCGCCGTCGACTATATCGTCAAACCCGTGATGATCGATCGGCTCAAGGCCAAGATCGAGACCGTCATCCCCCTCCCCAAGGCCTCCTAGGCCTGCCCGGAGTGGCTCGACTATCCTCCGCGTGATTTTTTAGAAGTGCCATTTTGGCACTTCTAAAAAACCAGCCCTGGGCGAGGGGTCCTGGCGCGCGCTCAATCCGACCGCCGTCCGATTCGCGGGCCAGTCTTATCATGAGCGGATCAAGGGATGGTCAGCCGGCCCTGGGAAAGGGTGAGTCCCGGCAGATCGATCCAGAACGGGGTCTCGGAGGTGGGCGACAAAGGTATCCTGATCGAGCGCCAGCGCCCCAAGGCCCAGCCAGGGACAGGGGTGATGCCGATCCTGGCCGATTCGACATTCGCCGTCAGGGCATCGCCTTCCCGTCGCAGGGAAAGCGCCAAGGCCAGGGAGACGCCCTTCCAGGCCCCCGAGGCCCTCACCCCATCTTCGATGTGCAGTCGGTCTATCTTAAGCCCTCGAAGACGCTTCTCCAGGAAAACTCTCAATCCTTCCTCGGTGATCTCGGCGGATCGGAGCTTGAGCCGCTTGAGCCGCAGCAGCCGCGGCTCCTCCCATGCAGGCGATCCCACGGAGGAAGCGGAAACCAGTCTCAGGCCCTCGAACTCGAGCTTGGGATGGAGTATCTCCAGGCCCCGCAATTGGATGGACTCGGCCTCGAGCCCGGCCCTCTGGTACATCCCGTCCGCTTGAGACCATTTCTCCACCCACAATCTGATCTTGCGGGCCTCGACCCGGCCTATCTCGTAGAAATCGAAGCGCGCGTCGCCCTCGCGGAAAGGAGGTTTTTTCGGAGATGCCTGCTCGTAAAGCACCGCCTCCGAGCCGTCGGGAAGATCCCAGCCCTTGACCGGCCGGTAGGCCTTGGAGAACCAGGAGCTTTCGTCCTGAATGAGGGCGGCGGCCGCGGGCAGGCCGCCGATGACGCCGGCAGGGCCTAGCGGCGCTCCCTTGAGCACCACGAATTCGGAAAGCTCGCTGAGCCGGCTGTTGACCCCCCTGATCCTCACCGTCGCCAGGCCCAGCTGCTTGGCGGTCCACGTGAAATTGGGGCCGTTGAAACGCGGCGCGTTGGCCACGAGAGTGAGGTTGGCCACGGGGCGGTCTTGAGGCGCCCTCCTTTGGGCCTCGCTCAAGATATCCGCTATCTTCCAGTCTTGAGACTCGGGCGGCGAGCTGGGAAACACGGTCGCCTGGAAGGGAAGCGGCAGCTCTAAGCCCCGCGTCCAACCCAGCATGTGGTTGGCGCCGCCCAGGCATTGTATGAGCGCCAAGGCCCAGATCGCTTGCGGCGGCCAAGCTCGAACCGCGGCTAAGGCCAGGCCGAGCAGCCCCGGCAAGAGAAAGCGCATCTGCCTGTTCGGGACCAGCGCCCAGAACAGATAGGAGCTCAAGACCCAAGCGATCACCGTCATCTCCTTATCGCGATGCTCGTCATGGCGGGGCATGCACAGCCCGGCCCAGCCGGCCAGCCAAAACAGGGGCCCTAGATCCGTGAACGCCTGGAGCAAATAGGTGAAAAGGGCCGTCCCCTGCCAAAAAGGCACGGCCGAGTCGGCGGAGGCCTGCACCAAGCGCGGCAAGAGCACGGGAAGATGGGTCAGATACCATGGCGCGAAACCCGCCGCGGCTATGCCGGCGGCGGCGAGAATCTTGCCGCGACAGCGCCTCTCCGTGATCCCCAAAAAAGCGTCGTAATAGGCCGGGAGGAAATAAGCGAAGAAACTCCACTTATGCATCATGCCCAAGGCGAAAAGGGCGCCGAAAGCCAAAGAGGGCCGCCAGCGCGAGAACTTGTCCGAGCGCAAATAGGCCCAATAGGCGGCGGCGACGAGGGCCGCCACGGAAAGGTCTATGAGCTGGCTGCACAGCAGGGATTGGACCGCGGGCGAGGCCCCGATGAGCAAGGCGGCGGCAAGCGCGATGCCCGGGCTGGAGAACTCGGTGACCAAGCCGAAAAGGCAGAGTATCAGCGCCGCGAAATAGATCCAGTTGAGCCAAAGCCCATTGCCGAGCGGATTGTCGCTACCGTAGGCCGCGGCCAGGCCCAGATGATACAAGGGCGGGAAGGGAGGCATCCCCGGCTTGGGAGGGAGATTCCACATGTCTGCCCAGCGTCCCTCGGAGATGGCGCGGCTGTAATCCAGGGCGATCTCCATGTGTATGGCCTCGTCCCAGCGAGGAGGCCTGGTTTCGGAGCGGATATAGAGGGCTAAGAGCCAGGCCTGGAAGGCCAAAAAAAGGACCGCTCCGCCCAAGGCCCAGGCAAGGGCCCTCTTTCCTCGGCGTCTGGCCGCTTCTTCGGGATCCGGAAGGGGCTTGGGCATGGGAAATCGCATTCTATATGAATTTGGTACAATTCCGCCATTAAAGAGGGAACGGGACGATGATAGCGCTGATCCTGATAGGAGGCCTGGGCACCCGCCTGCGCCCCTTCACTTGCCGGACCCCCAAGCCGCTGTTGCCCCTTTTAAATAAGCCTTTTCTCCAATATCAATTCGATTTGCTCAAGGCTCACGGGATACGCGAAACAGTGCTATGCACCTCCTATCGCGCGGAGGACTTCCGAAAGCTCGACCCCAAGATGACGGGCGTGCGTCTCCGTTTTATTCACGAAAAGTCGCCTCTAGGAACCGGCGGAGCCGTCAAGAACGCCGAAGGCTTGTTGCGCGGCGGCGAGCCCGTGCTGATCATGAACGGCGACATACTCCATGCCCTGGATATTCGAGGATTCCTGAAATCCCATCAGAACAGGCGCGCCGAGGTCAGCATCGCCTTGACGCGGGTCAAGGACCCCACTCTATACGGCCTGGTCCAAACCGATGAGAGCGGCCGCATCACGCGTTTCTTGGAGAAACCCTCCTGGGACGAGATCGAGTCCAATACCATCAACGCCGGCGCCTATATCTTCGAGCCTCAAGTGCTCGAGCTCATGCCCGCCGGCATCCCTTATTCGCTCGAGCGCGCCCTGTTTCCCAAGCTGCTGGAGGACGGACGCCACGTGTTCGGTTTCGTCTCCCAGGGATATTGGATGGACATCGGGACCCTGGAAAGCTATCTCCAGGTGCATCTCGACATCCTGGGCGGCAAGACGCCTTTCGCGCCTCGCGCGGCCTCGCGCAAGACCGGCCTGCTGCTCGAGAAAGGCGTCAAGCTGGGGCGCGAGCTGACCCTGGGCTCCAACGGCGATCGCGTTCTGGTCGGCCGGGGCACCGTGATCGGAGATTTCGCCCGCTTTTCCGGCAACGTCTGCATCGGCTCCCAATGCCGCATCGGCAAGGGAGCCTTGCTGTCGGAATGCGTGGTGCTGGAAGGCACGATCATCGGGGATGGCGCGCGGCTCGAACGTTGCCTGGTCGGGCCCGGCTGCCGCATCGGCGCTCAAGCCGTGATCACCCAGAAAACCGCGCTGGCCGGGGGATCCTCGGTCGAGCCATTCTCTCACCTATGAAAAGAGCGCCCATTAAGGTGGTGAAGAAGCCTTGGGGCCGCGAAATCTGGTACGCTCTTCATTCGAGTTACGTAGGCAAGATCCTGGTCATTGAGAAGGGCAAGAGACTCAGCCGGCAGTATCATAAAGTCAAGCACGAGACCATCTACGCCCTCAAGGGAGATTTCCATCTCGAGCTCGGCCGCTGGAAGGGCCGGCAGCGCCAAGGCAGCGCCGCGGTGATCCCTCCGGGCACCGTGCATCGCTTCGAGGCGCGCTACAGCCGGGTTACGCTCCTGGAGGTCTCTACGCCGCAGCTCCAAGACGTGGTGAGGCTTTCGGACGACTACGGCCGAGTCAAAAAACGCTAGGAAGGTATCATGGAAAAGACCGTTGAGATCAAGTTCGGGACGGATGGCTGGCGCGGCGTCATGGCCCGTGACTTCACTTTCGAGAACGTGCGGCGCGTCGCCCAGGCCATCGCCGACTACGTCAAGGACGAGAAGTCGCCCAAGAAGAAGCCCTTCGGCGCCGCCCCCATAGTCATCGGTTATGACCGGCGCTTCCAGTCCGACGCCTTCGCCCGCGAGATCGCCAAGGTGCTCCAGGGGAATCGCTTGAATCCGGTGGTGCTCTCGGAGCCGCTGCCCACCCCCGCGATCAGCTTCCTGACGCGCAAGCTCAAGGCCCTGGGCATCATGGTCACCGCCAGCCATAACCCTCCGACCTATAACGGCATCAAGATCAAATGGGACGGCCGGGCCGTGCTGGAGGGGATCACCTCGGGCGTCGAAGGCTGGCTCGACAAGAGCGTGCCCACCCGCAGCAACGAGTTCAAGGAAAAGTCTTACCGGGACGTGTATCTCCAATACCTGGCTTCGCGCTTCAACCTTTCCGCCATCAAGTCCAAGCTCAAGCGCACGGTAGTGGTCGACTATCTTTATGGCGCTGCCGCCGGACTGCTCGAGGAGCTGGTCCCCAGCAAGCATATACTGCCCATCCATGACCGGCATGATCCACTTTTCGGCGGCCTGCACCCCGAGCCGATCGAGCCCTATCTCAAGGAGCTGATGGAACGGGTCAAGTCGGAGAAAGCCCTGATCGGCATCGCGCTCGACGGCGACGCGGACCGGGTCGGCATCGTTGACGAGACGGGACGCTACTTCACGCCCTGCCAGGTCTTCCCCATCATCATCAATTACCTTCTCGAGCACAAGAAGATCAAAGGCAAGATCGTGCAGTCGGTGTCCATGGGCTATCTCTCGGCGCGCATCGCCAAGGCCCACGACATCCCGTTCGAGGAGGTGCCCGTGGGCTTCAAGCACGTGGCCGATCAGCTGGCCAGCGAGACCGCCGTCATCGGCGGCGAGGAATCAGGCGGCTACGCCTGGAAGGGCGGCCTGCCCGAGCGGGACGGGCTGGTGACCGCCCTGCTTTTCCTCGAAATGTGCACGACGCTCGGAAAGACCCCCTCCCAGCTCTGGAAGGCCGTCGAGTCCAAGCACGGCAAATCCGTGTTCAAGCGGGTGGACTTCAGGCTGCACAAGGCCTTCGGGGATAAGGTCTCCTTCGCAGCCAAGATCACCAAGAAGCTCCCCAAAAAGGTCCTGGGCACCGAGATACGCGAGACCATGGCCTTCGACGGGCTCAAGGTGATACTGACGGATGATCATTGGCTGCTCATGCGTCCCTCGGGCACCGAGCCCCTGCTTCGGGTCTACGCGGAATCGGACTCGGAGAAGCGGACCGATGAGCTGATCGAATTGGCCAAGAAATGGGTGGGACCCAGCCTGAGTTAGCCCCGTGAAAGCGATGGTGCTGGCGGCCGGGGCCGGAACCCGGCTGCGCCCCCTGACATTCCAGATCCCCAAGCCCATGGTGCCGGTGGTCAACCGTCCCGTGGTGCATCACGTCTTGGACAATCTCCTGCGCCACGGGGTCAAGGACGTGATGGTCAACGTATTCGCCCATCCCGAGCAGGTCAAGGGCTATCTCGGGGACGGCTCGCGCTGGAGCCTGCGCGTGCGCTATTCTCACGAGCCCAGGCTCATGGGCACGGCGGGGGCGATCAAGAAAGTCGAGAATTTCTTCACCGATGGGCCGTTCCTGGTGATGTCCGGAGATGGCCTCTCGGACATCGATCTTTCGGACATGCTCCGCTTCCACAAGAAGCGCAAGTCGATCGCCACCATGGCCATCAAGGGCGTGGATTCGCGCTTCGAGTACGGCGTGACCATGACCGATGAATCGGGCCGGATCAAGGGCTTCTTGGAGAAGCCGAGTTGGGGGGATGTCTTCTCCAACAAGGTCAACACCGGGATCTACCTGCTCGAGCCCGAGGTGCTCAAGTACATCCCTCGCAACCGGGCCTATGATTTCGGCCACGAGCTCTGGCCCAAGCTCCTCAAGCTGAGGAAGCCGATCTACGCCTACGAGACGCAGCGCTATTGGTGCGATGTGGGCAATCTTTCCGAATACCGGCGATGCCAAGTGGACGTGCTCGAGGGCAGGGTCCAGGTCAGCATCCCGGGCGCCGAGACCCGCAAAGGCGTCTGGATCGAGGAGGGCTCCACCATTTCCCCGCGCACCGTGCTCCGGGGCCCCTGCGTGATCGGCAAGGGTTGCCTCATCGAGGCCGGAGCCCAGATCGGGCCTCACACGGTGGTGGGCGACAGGGCCCGGATCTTCTCTCGCGCCGTGCTAAAAAATTGTATACTTTTCGCCAACGTCACCGTCGGCAGCGGCGTGCAGCTTTCCAACTGCATACTCGGCGCCAACGGGCACGTCACGGAGAATATCACAGTCTACGAAGCGGCCGTTTTGAATTTGAACGGCCATTAACCGGGAGAACTTCCATGGAACGCAGCGGCAAATATCTATTCACCTCAGAATCGGTCACCGAAGGCCATCCCGATAAGGTCTGCGACCAGATCTCGGACGCGGTCCTCGACGCCGTCTTGACGGAGGATCCCACCGGCCGGGTCGCCTGCGAGACCTTCGTGTCCCGCGGCATGGTCATCGTCGGAGGCGAGATCACCACCAAGACCTACGTGGACGTCGACCAGCTCGTGCGCGAGGTGGTCCGCGGCATCGGTTACGACCATCCGAAATACGGCTTCGACGCCACCTCCTGCGCCGTTTTGAACGCGATCGGGAGGCAATCCCCCGACATCGCTCAGGGAGTCGACACCGGAGGGGCCGGCGATCAGGGCATCATGTTCGGCTACGCCTGCCGCGAGACCCCGGAGCTCATGCCCCTTCCCATCATGCTGGCCCATAAGCTCACCCGCAAGCTCGCCGAGCTGCGCCGCTCGGGCGCCCTCTCCTATTTAGGACCGGACGGCAAGTCTCAGGTCACGGTGGAATACCTCGACGGCCGCCCCCTGCGCGTCGACACGGTGGTGCTCTCGACCCAGCATACCGAGGAGATACTCGACAAGAGCGGCAAGCAGATCACCGAGAAGGCGCGGGGAGAGATCATCGACGCGGTGATCCGGCCCCTCTTGGGCAAGAGACTCATCGATTCGAAGACCCGCTTCTTCATCAATCCCACTGGCAAGTTCGTCATCGGTGGCCCTGCCTCGGACACCGGCGTCACCGGCCGCAAGATCATCGTCGACACCTACGGCGGCTACGCTCCTCACGGCGGCGGGGCCTTCTCGGGCAAGGATCCGACCAAGGTCGATCGCTCGGCCTGCTACATGGCACGCTATATCGCCAAGAACGTGGTGGCCGCGGGCCTGGCCGAGAAATGCACGGTGCAGTTGGCCTATGCCATCGGAGTCGCGGAGCCGGTCGGCGTCTATTTCAACACCCATGGCACGGCTATCGTCGAGGAGGCCAAGATCGAGGCGGCCGTCCGCAAGCTCTTCCCCATGACGCCCAAGGGCATCATCGCAACCCTCAAACTGAGGCGGCCCATCTACAAGGCCACCGCGGCCTACGGGCATTTCGGCCGCGAGGAGAACGAGTTCGAGTGGGAAAGGACCAACAGGGCAGACGCCCTGCGCGAGGAGCTCCTGGGCAAGGGCGGCGCTAAAAGGAACCTGGCCCTGGTCTAGGCCCCGAACGCGCCAAACAGCGCCATGAACAAGGTCGCCGCCGACGCTCGATCCGCCATACGCGACATCGGCGACGGCGCAACCATCATGGTGGGCGGCTTCGGCCTTTGCGGCATCCCGGAAAACCTGCTGGCGGCGCTGCGCGAGAAGGGCGTCAAGAGCCTGACCCTGATCTCCAACAACGCCGGAACGGACGAGTACGGCAATGGCCCTCTGATCAAGAGCGGCCAGGTCCGCAAGATGATCATGTCCTACGGCGGGGAGTGCAAGGCCTTCGAGGGCTCGGCCCTTTCCGGCGCGCTCGAGGTGGAGTGGAATCCCCAGGGCACCTTGGCCGAGCGCATGCGGGCGGCCGGCGCCGGCATCGGCGGATTCTTCACCCCCACTGGCTACGGAACCCCCATCGCCGAGGGCAAGGAGACCCGGGTGATCGAGGGAAGGCCTTACGTGTTCGAGAAGCCGCTTAGGGCCGATTTCGCCTTGATCCGGGCCTGGAAGGGCGACGCGGACGGGAATCTCCTATATCGCAAGACGGCCCGGAATTTCAACCAGGTGATGGCCACCGCGGCCAAGACCGTGATCGCGGAGGTCGAGAATCTCGTCCCCGTGGGCTCACTGGATCCCGACTCCATCCATACGCCCGGCATCTACGTGGACAGGATATTCCAGGGCGCCGGCTACAAAAAACCCATCGAAAAGTTGACCGTGCGCAAGCGCGAGGCGGCTCCGGCTTAACATGGCCAAGGATATCGACAAAAGAATAGTCATAGCCAAGCAATCGGCCCGACAGCTCAAAGACGGGGACTACGTGAATCTGGGCATAGGCGTGCCGACCCTGGTCTCCAATTATCTGCCCCCCGGGGTCCATATCAAGCTGCATACCGAGAACGGCATGCTGGGCTACGGTCCCTATCCGCTCGAAGGCGAGCAGGATCCGGACCTCATCAACGCGGGCAAGGAGACCATCACCGAGCTGCCCGGCTGCTCCTATTTCGGCTCTCACGAATCCTTCGCCATGGTCCGGGGCGGGCATCTCGACGCGACCGTGCTGGGCGCCATGGAGGTTTCCAAGGACGGCGACCTCGCCAACTGGATGATACCGGGCAAGAAGGTCAAGGGCATGGGCGGCGCCATGGACATGGTGGCCGGCGCCAAGAAAGTCATCGTGGCCATGGAGCACACGACCAAGGAAGGCAAGCCCAAGATACTCAATAAGTGCAGCCTGCCTCTCACCGGCAAGGGAGTGGTTTCGGTGATCGTCACCGAGCTGGCCGTTTTCGACGTCACCCCGGAGGGGCTCGTGCTGCGGGAGCACTCGGCCGACAGCTCGGTCGAGGTCCTGCGCCTGGTGACCGAGCCGCCGTTCAAGATCAGTCCCCAACTCAAGACCTTTTCCTCGAACTAATCGGCAAAACCGGTGTCTAATCCTTCGGAGAGAGAGTTTTTGGAGAGCCATGCCCAGTTGGTCTATAACCTCGCTCTCAGGCTGGTGGGAAATCCAGCGGATGCCGAGGACCTGGCTCAGGACTCGCTGCTGCGCGCCCTGAGGGGTCTGGGCAGTTTCCGGGGAGACTCCTCGTTATCGACGTGGCTTTATCGGATCACGGTCAATACATGGAAAAACCGGGTCAGATCCGAGAAAAGGCGGGGTCTGTGGCGCATGGTCTCGCTCAACCTCTTCACCGGCCAAGATCATGACGAGGAACCGGCCTTCGTGGCCCCGGACAAGCCGGCTGATTCCGGACTCGAGGCCTCGGAAAGGGACTCGGCCGTGCGCAAAGCACTGCTCGAGCTCGATGAAGAGGCGCGAGCGGTGATCGTATTAAGGGAGATCGAGGGACAATCTTACGAGGAGATCGCCTCGGCCCTGGAAATCCCCGTGGGGACCATCAAGTCCAGGCTTTCCCGGGCTCGCCAGGCCCTCAAGAACCGATTGATGAGACAGGTGCAGCCGTGAAACCTTCAGAACATGTGATCGAATCGCTGTCCGAGTATCTTGATGGGCGGCTCGAGGCCGGCCAGGCCGAGCGAGTCAGCCGCCATCTTCAAGACTGCTCCCGCTGCCGCGGCGAGCTGGAGGAGCTGCGATCGCTGTCCGATCTCCTGCGGAACTTGCCCCGCAAGGCCTTGCCCGCCGGCTTCGTCGAGCGATTGGAAATGAAGCGCCGGGAAGGCGCGGCCTCGACGCGCTTCCTGCTGCCCGCGCCCCTGCGCATGGCGGCCTATGCCATGTCGGCCGCCGTGGTGGCGCTGGTCGTTTATGACCGTTTCCAGCCCGAGCCGGCCATGCTCGCCGGCCCAAGCGAAAGCGCGCTTCAGGCCCCCGAACAGGCCTCCAAGCCGGACAGGCGCTGGGTCGCGGCCAAGGGCAAGCCTCTTCAGGTGCCGGACTCTCCCGCGGCGGCTGCGAAGCGGCGGGATGAGGCGGACGCGCTTCGGCGGACATCGCGCGCCAACGAATCGTTCCAACGGGGACTCGATTTGCAGAAACGGGAGCTGCGTCTTGAATCCGCGAACAAGGGGCCGCGCATGCCCGCCGGCCAATTCGCGGCCGAAGGGGCTCCGGCCGTGGCCCTGGGCGCCGCCAAAAACCTGGTCGTGACCGTCCCTCAGGCCCCGCGCGGGGCCGTTTTTCCGCCTCCGGGCTTCGGCGCGACGGTGATAGCCGATCAAGAACAACAGAATGAGTTCTGGGCCCGGCGCGGAGTCCGGCCCACCCCTCCTGAGATCGATTATCGGCGCCAGTCGCTGCTGGTGCTTTTTCCCCAAGGATCCCGGCAGGCGCTTGAAATCACGGGGGTCAGCCTGGGTCCGGACCAGCTCACCGTGCAATATCGCATGATCCCGGCCCCATTCCCGCAGGACTATATTTTCCACGCGCTTCCGCGCAGCTCGCTTCCCGTCTATTTTCAGAGCGCGGGTCGCTGATCGGACTTGAATAGGGCCTGCTAGTTATTGTAATATTACTCATCGCTTCTATTGAAAATACACCTCCCGATCACCTCTAGCCGCTAGGAAAACGCGTCCCCATGTCCAAAAAAGAGCAGTCTTATCGTTTATTATTTGAAGCCAATCCCAACCCCATGTGGGTGGTCGACCGCCGGACGCTGAGGTTTCTCGCGGTCAACGAGGCGGCCGTGCGTCACTACGGATATTCCCGCGAGGAGTTCCTGTCCATGCGGCTGCAGGACATACGGCCGCCCGAGGATATTCCCTCGCTCATGGCCGCCAGGCCTTCAACCCGGACCGGCCTCTTTTTTGCCGGAACCTGGAGGCATCAAAAAAAGGACGGACGCGTCATCGATGTCGAGGTGCGGGGGCACTCTGTGAACTTCAAGAAACGCCCCGCCCAGCTGATCACGACCAAGGACGTCACCGACACGATCCGCGCCGAATGGGCCCTGCGGGCCCAACAATCCGAGTTCCAGCGGGTTCTGCGCTCGATCTCGGACTATATCTGGAGCGGAGAGGTGGATGCCGCGGGCCTATTCCGCTACCGGTATTATTCTCCCGTGGTCGAGACCGTCACGGGCCGGCCCCCCGCCTTCTATTTGGAAGGGCCGCATCAGTGGCTGAGCACCGTGCACCCCGAGGACCGGCCGCGCATGCATCTGAGCGCCGAGCGGCTGCTCAAGGGCCGGGCCAGGCAGATCGAGCAGGAATACCGCATCATCCGCCCGGACGGCAAGGTCCGCTGGGTGCGAGACAGCGTGGTCGTCGAAAAGCAACCGGACCGATCCATCATGCTGTTCGGGGTGGTCACGGACATCACGCGCCAAAAGAAGGCGGCGGAACAGCTCCGCGAAAGCGAGCGGGCTCAGCGGGACTTCGTAGCCCATATCTCCCATGAATTCAGGACCCCTCTGACCGCCATCAAGGGCTTCGCCGAGACCCTGTTGCGCGAGCTCGGCCAAAGCAAGCACGGACGCTTCCTGCGGGTGATCGATCAGCACGCTTCGCGTCTGACATGGCTCATCAACGAGCTGCTCGAGCTTTCGCGCATCGAGAGCGGGACGGCCAAGCTGGATCGAGAGCCGCTTTGCGTCAAGGATCTGGTCTTGAAGGTCCGAGACGGCCTAGCCGAGCTATTGCGCCGGCGGCGCATCCAATGCCTCATTTCCATCGACGCCGAGGCCAAGATACTCGCCAACGAGCCCTATTTGATCCAAGCCCTCGAGAACCTGCTCTCGAACGCCATCAAATACAATCGCCCCGGAGGGTGGATACGCATCAATGGCCGCAGCCTGGACTCGAGCTTCCAATTGACGGTCTCGGACAACGGCAAGGGAATCGACCCGGAAGATATCGGGAAGGTATTCGAGCGCTTTTATCGAGGAGAGCATCAACGAGACATCCCGACCACCGGGCTCGGCCTCTATATCACCAAAAAAATCGTCGAGCTTCATTCAGGCCGGATCTCCGTCGAAAGCCAGCCGGGAAAAGGGGCTCAATTCACCTTGTCGCTGCCTCTAGCGTCGGAAAGCCGCCTGGCCGCCCAACGCGCCTAGGCCGATCAACGGCTGATCTGGAGCGGGGCCAGGTTGATCCGCCGCCCAGTCTTGAGCGTGATCACGCCCGGATTGCCCCGAACGCGAAGCGGCTGTTGCTCGCCTTCCAAGCCCAGAGCCAGGAAATAATCGCCTTCAGGCAGGTCTCGGAAGATGAAAGCGCCCCGAGATCCGGGCGCGACCGAGTCGACGAGCTGGCCCGGACCCAGCTGGAAAGCGCCGGCCTTGCTCTCGTAAAGCCCCAAGCGATGCACCGGGATGTTCGAGCTCAAGCGCCCTCGAATAGCGCCAGTTCTCGGACCAGCCGGCGGCAATCGCAGCAATCCCTTGGGAAAGCCGCGCGTATGGGCCCGCCCCAGCCAAGCCTCGGCATCCTCGGTGTTGCCCAGCTTGTGATAGATCGCGGCAAGGCGGGCGGCCGCTTGAGACCCGACCCGAAAGCGGCTCTCATCCGACAACAAGGCCAATATCTCCCTGGACCCGGCGGATGCCGGATCCGCGCTCAGGCTCTCCAGCAGGAGCAGGCGGGCTAAAGGATCCCCCAGCCGCGTTCCCAGCTCGAGCGCCGCTCTCAGCCCCGCCGCGTCCATCGACACGGTCAACCCATTGTAGAGATAACGCAGCGCGGCCCAACGGTGAACGCTGGGTCTCTGGGCCAGGCGCCGCGCGGCCTCAAAGCCGCTCTCGGAGAACCCCGCCCCTCCCCAGCCCGCGGGCGCTCGATGAAACTCCCAATCGGGACGGCCGGAGCTCTCGGACAATATCAAGACGGCCCTGGCCGGGCTCGGCTCCGGCTCAAGCCCCAGGGCCTGGGCTAAATCCGCCTTGCCCAGATCGCAAAAGGCCAACCCCCAAGCGTAAATGAACGCGCTCGCGCCGACCAAACATGCCGTCCCGATTCCGGCGCGCCGCCGGCCCGACGAACGAGCGCCGCCCATGAGCCAGTTGGCCAAACCTAGGGACGTGAAGGCCCATAACCCCCCAAAAACGAAGGTGGCGGCGAAAACCAGCGCGGGCTCGCGCAGATCCAGGCTGTCGTGGGGAAAATAGGCGTTCTGTAGCAGATCCAGGAAAACCCTTAGGCCCATCCACACCAATAGAGCCGCGGCGGCCGCCCCCGCGCCCAATTGAGCCTTGCTGCGCGCCTTGGCTGCCGCCCCTGAAGCCGCCAATTTCCAAATCCGCCATGCCACGATCAATAATCCCGCGAGCAGGAGCGACAAAGCCGCCCAGGAAAAAACGGGGCGAGGCAGGAACCCGCCCGCCTTCATCGCCAACTCGAAAAAGCCAAAACCCGCGCGTTTGGGAAGCAGCCAGTCGTCGCTGTGGGGGGCGCGCCGCAACATGTACATCCAAGTCAAGGCGCAAGCCCAGAGCCCGGCGCAGATCAAAGGCGGGGCCCAATCGACACCGGATCGGGATGCGGCTCTCTTGGCGGCCGGCCGAACGCCGCGAGCCGATGTCATGGCTGCATTATAGCTCTTTGACAAATCCCTCTACTCTCCCTAAAATCATAGCGGTCGGTCATCCCCCTACCTGGCCAGGCCCACGGGCCCAGCCGGGATCCCGGATGACCGGCTTCCTTTTTTGTATGATCAGTGGCGGATGTCATTCAAGATCGGAATAGTCCAGAATAATCCTCGATTTCTCAAGGCCAGGGCCAATGTCTCCGCCGCCTTGGCGCTCATGGACAGTATAGAAGCCGATCTCTGGGTGCTCCCGGAACTTTTCGCCTCGGGCTATAATTTCAAGACCAAAAAAGAGGCGGCGCGCTGCGCCGAGCGGGCGCCGGGAGGCCCGCTTTGCGCCCTTCTTAAGGCTTGGACCGCTTCTCGCAATTGCGCCGTCGTCGCAGGCCTTCCCGAGCGCTCCGGTCGCAGGCTCTATAACTCCGCGGTGCTGGTGCAAGGCGCGGAGGTCGCGCTTTATCGCAAGACCCATCTCTTCGGCAACGAAAAAAAATTCTTCAGCCCCGGGAATACCGGCTTCTGGACCAGGCCGGTCAAGGGAGTACGAGTCGGAGTCATGATCTGTTTCGATTGGTTTTTTCCGGAAAGCTGCCGGACTCTCGCGCTCAAGGGGGCTCAGATCGTGGCCCATGCCGCCAACCTGGTGCTTCCCTGGGGCCCGGAGGGCATGAAGATACGCAGTCTCGAAAACAGGATCTATAGCGCCACCGCCAACCGCATAGGCAGCGAGCGCGGACTGCGCTTCATCGGCCAGTCCCAGGTCGTGGCGCCCAACGGAAGCCTCATGGTCCGCCTGGGCGAAAGCGAGGTCCGAGCCGCGGTGGTAGAAGCCGATCCTTGGACGGCCAAGGATAAGAAGGTCCACAAGGCCAACGACCTATTCAAGGATCGCCGCCCGGCCTGTTACGCGTAAATGGGCATGCAATCCAAGCCGGTGCGAGCTTCGACCACCTATATCTCCGACTTGATGTCTCCTCCGGACGCCAATCTCCGCGGCTCCGTGTTTGGCGGCAAGGTCCTGGCCATGGTCGACAAGGCCGCCGCGGTATGCGCCATGCGCCATTCCGGCCGGCCCTGCGTCACCGTGGCCATGGAGCGGGTGGAATTCCTCGTGCCCATACGCGTGGGAGACTATCTCGTGGCCGAGGCTCGCGTCAATCATGTGGGCCGCTCCTCCATGGAGATAGGCGTGGAGGTCTATTCCGAGGACCTCGAGAAGGGCGATCGGCGGCACACTAATTCCTGCCTGGTCACCATGGTCGCCGTCGATCCCAAGGGCCGCCCCTGCCCGGTGCCTCGGCTTCTGATCGAGACCCGCGAGGAGAAGGCCCGGTTTGCCGCCGCTGAGCTCCGTCGCAAAGCCCGCGCAGCCTAATCCCACTTGCATCGGGAATTATCGTGCTATAATAGAGCAGGCTCCGTTGGAGCCGCCCCGAGAGGGGCATTTAAGAGATAAAGTAGAGGTAAGAAAGAGTCAATGAGAGGCAGAGTTAAGTGGTTCAACGACCAGAAGGGTTATGGTTTCATCACGCCTGAGGACGGTAGCTCCGATGTATTCGTACATCATACGGCCATCCAAGGCGAGGGATTCAGATCCCTGGCGGAGAACCAGGCGGTTGAGTTCGAGGTCATGCAGTCTGACAAGGGCCCGAAAGCCGCCAATGTCGTGAAGGTCTAAAGATCCGATCCGACAAAAAACAAGCCCGCCCTGGGATCCAGGGCGGGCTTTTCATTGAGAGAAGACATGGAGCCTCTTGGTTGCCGACCTACCGCCCTCGTCCTGCCCGGAGGGGCCTCGCTGGGAAGCTGGCAGGCGGGATGCATGTATGGGCTCACCCAGCGCCACAAGCTCTCCTTCCATAGCGTTTTCGGCACCAGCGTGGGCGCTCTTAACGGCTGCGCCTATCTGCAGGATACTTTCGAAAGGCTGCAGAAGATCTGGTGCCACGTCCGCACCTCGGACCTGCTCAAATTCAGGCCCCGCCTGCGCCCCCTGAGCCTCTTCTCCCAGGAGCACATGCGCCGCTATCTATCCCGCCTGGTGGATGAGGAAAGGGCCCGGCGCCTGAAACGCTGTTGGTTTTACGTGGTTTCGACCGACATCGCCAGCGGCAAGATACACCAGGCTTGCTATTCTCCCGAACCGGACGGCCCCTGGGACAGTCCGCTGGTGGAGCATCTGCTGGGATCGGTCTCCATCCCTTTCGTGCTCCCGCCCGTGCGCATCGATCTTAACGGAGCCGGTTATCGCCTGCTCATCGACGGGCAAGCCAAATCATACGTGAACCTATGGCCGGCCATCGCTCGCGGCGTCAAGGACCTCGTTTTCCTCAACGTGATCCACCCCAGCGAGCTTTCGACCCCAGGCCTCGGGCTGCGCTCCTATATCTCCACCTTGAACAACCAGCTCTTGCAGGGCCAGATAGACCATTCACTCGAGTCCATTCGTGCGGCCGGGCTCAAGGACGTTCGAGCCTACGTTTTCCACCCCTCCAAGCCGCTCATGCTGCGCTCGCTCAAGTTCGACGGCGAATGCAACAGGGCCTTCGCCCTGGGCGTGGAGGACGCGGACAGGTCTATCTCGGATCCTGAGCCGTTCCGGGTGCTATAGGAAGGGGTGAGAGCGGCTCGCCCGACGACTCGGTCTCGCCGTGCCGGACCTTCTCGATCTTGAGTATGGTCGAGTCCAGCTTTCGGAAGCTGGTCTGGCTGATGTCCTCGTAGAGCTCGGAAGCCTTCTGAAGGCGCTGGCCCAGATCCGCGAAACGCTCCCGGAACTTCTCGTAGGCGGCTGCGAAATTCGAGATCAGCTTTACGATCTCCTGGGTCTTCTGGGCGAAATGGAAATTCTCGAAGGACTGCCTGACCACCGCGAGCACGGCATAGAGGGTGAACGGCGAGCATAACACGACTTTCTGCGCCAAGGCCTCGTCCAAAAGCCCCGGGCTGGCGTCGTGGATGAATCCATAGACCTGCTCATTGGGGATGAAAAGCAGCACATAGTCCAGGGTGCGCTCGGCCGGGTTGATATAGTCCCTGTTGCGTATCTCCTTGACCCTGGCCTTGGCGTCACGCAGGAAATCAGCCTTGAATCGGCTCTTTTCCTCGCCTGAAGAGGCGTTCATCATGCGCACGTAATTGTCGAGAGGAAACTTGACGTCCATGTGCAGACGATGGCCGTCGGGCAGCAAGAATGTGAAATCCGGGCGCGTCGAGCTGGTCTCTTGGACGCGGTTCTTGAGGTATTGAACGTTCTCCTTCAGGCCGCTGGCCCGAAGTATATCCTCGGCCATGCGCTCGCCCCATTGGCCGCGGGCCCTCGAATTGTCGAGCAGAGAACGAAGACCCTCAGTGGCGGCCGCCAGCCGGCCCGTGCTCTCGGAAGCGTCCTTGAGCGTCTTTTCCAGCGAACCGTACTTCTCCCGCCTCTCCACCTCGAATTCCCGGACAAGGCTCTCGCATTGCCCTATCTGCTCGGAAAGCCGGCCCACCGCCGTCTCGACCGCCTTTCTCTTCTCATCAAGCTCGGACTGATGCTTGACCCTTTCGGTCTCCCACTTTTGCCCGGCAAGCTCGAGCCAACCCCTCAACTCCTCGCGATCCCTGGCCCGCTCGGCGTCCATGTTCTTGCGTAAGGAAAAGAAGATGAGGACGAAGGCGAAGGTGGCGGCCGCGGCGCCCGCCAAGGCCGCCAGTCCCACCGCCAAGACCAGGCTCATTTGGCCGCCTTGCGCCGGCGCAAGGTCAGTATCTGAGCCTTGCAGGTCTTGCCCGTCTCGAGGTAGAGCTTGAGCTTGGCCAGGCAATCCTCCCAACCGGCGGCGCAGCCATTGTAAAACCGGTCGGCTTCCGAGTCGGCGGAAAATCCCGCATGCAGCAAGGTCACCTCGCATCCGCCCCGGCAAGGCTGGATGAAGAAGCTCGATAGCGGGGGATAATTTTTCTTGGGAGGCAGTTTCCACATCCAAGCCACCTTCCGCCCCGGTTGCAGATCGACAAAATAGCCTTCCCCATCCCCGATGGCCACGGCGGGAGGGAAGGCCTGTCCTGGGCCATGCTCCCGCTTCTGGCTCACCTTGGGCCAGATCATTCGGAATCGGCCGGTGTTCTTGGCCTCCGTCTCGGCGCCCTGAAGCCACCAGCGGCAGAGCTCGGTGGCTGAGGTAAGAGCCCGATAGATCTGCTCGGGGGAAGCCTTGATCTTGATCGTGAACCGAAGATCGCGCGTCCTGGCTTTGGGCGAGGAAGGCGTCATGAGCTTAACCAAGACGCTTGCCCGCCTGACGGGCCGGCGCGGGACCCTGCCACTCCACGGCCGCCCCATCAGGTCCTTCCTTGAGGATCTTGAAGGTATTGACCAGCTGATTGAAGTGGGGTTCATATTTCTTGAACCCCGCCCGCGTGGCTGGATAGATCAAGACGTAAAAACCTCGCTTGAGCGCGACGACCACATAAGCATGCTCGCGCAGATTGACCGGCTTGCCCGTCTCGGCGTCTTCGACCACGCCCCAACGGCGATCCGGCGGAACGGGCGCCGGAGACAGCACGACGAAATGGCGGGCCTTCTTGCCGTGCACTATGATGTCTCGCGGAGGCTGGCTCATCACGCGATTGCCGTAAACCTCGCGCAATGTCTGCTGTATATAGTCCTCGGCATCATTGTACATCTCGAGCCCGCCGTCGGGCAGGCGGTGAGGGTAGGAATAGGCATGCCAGCGAACGCTCAAGCTGGGCGCGCCCAGATAGAAATCCGGCTCGAATGGGCCGATGAAGGTAGTATTGGTGAAATGGCCGCCTTCCCCGTCTGTGATCACCGTCCAACCCCAGGGAACGGCGCACTCGAAATCCGAATGGATTGAGGCGTGCTGGACGTATTTAGGCGGCTTGCACCCTCCTACGCAAAGCAGAAAAGCCGTTGCCGCGGCGGCGAGAGGCGCGCGCATGTCGCCTAAATATATCAGATATCGGGGCCGAAGGGCAGCGCCGAGCCGGCCGGTAGAGCCGCCAGTTCCTGAGCTCGCTTTTCCAGCGAACGCGCTTGAGCGCTTTCGCCGGCTTTGCGATACAGCTTGGCCAGCCGGGCGGCCAACTCGGCTTCCAGCGCATGATCCGCTCGCCGCTGAGCCAGATGCGAAGCCTTCAAATAGAGCCTCCGGGCCTGCGCTGCCATGCCCTTGCGATCCAGGACAAAGGCCAAGGAAGCCATTATCTCCGGATCATGAGCCGTCCTTGAATGAGCGCGGGCCAGCTCCAGCAAGCGATCCGCCTTGTGCGACAAGCCCAGTATTTCCCAGGCATAGGCTTTCCAAATCAAAGGCTGCACGCTGTCCGGAGACTGCACGATCCAACGGTCGAGCTCGGCCAACACCGCCGCTCTCTGGGCCGCGTCGGCCAGGGCCCGGTCGAGCGAGTCCGGCCAGAGCCTGTTGGGAGTCAGGATGTTGCGCCGCTCGGCCGCCTGGAGGCCCCTGCCCTTTCGCCGGACATAGATGAGGGCCTGGTCATCCGCATAAGCCAATCCCCAACCCAGATCCTCGTCCACAACGCGCGCGGGATAGCGGCTGCGCCGATTTCTCACCACCGCGTAATCAAAACCATAGATCTCGGCCATTTGCGGAAAAGTCACCGGCCAATTGAGCGCGTCCTTCATGAAATCCGGACCGTACAGCGCCATCCTCTCGTCGATGAACACGGGCCTGCCGGCCAGATAAGCGAGCGGGGCGCCCATTTCCGGTTCAT
Organism: Elusimicrobiota bacterium; assembly: GCA_016207665.1. Taxonomy (GTDB): domain Bacteria; phylum Elusimicrobiota; class Elusimicrobia; order UBA1565; family UBA9628; genus JACQPG01. The sequence goes on from JACQPG010000055.1 coordinate 85,399, forward strand.
TGAAGGCCTTCCCTTTCAGGGAGTTGGCCCGGATGAAATGCGCGGCGCCGTCCAATGCGACCGGTCCATAGCCTCGCCAACGGGATAAGGGCCCATAAACCCCGGTCCAATGAAGCACGGCCAGACAACCCATGAACGCGGCCCAGCGCAGAGTGCGCAAGGGAGTATCGGTCCTGGCGGGGAAGAAATGGCCCAGTCCCAAGGTGATGAGCGGACAGGCGGCCAACACATACGCGGGCCTTAGCTCCTTGATCACGAAAGAAAGCACCAGGAGGCTGGCGGCCGTCATGGTCAAGATGAATTCCTGTTGAAGACAGATCCAGCAGGCCGCGATTCCCGCCGCCGCGAAAAGGATATAGCCGTTGAACCAAGGCGAAAGGGAATGCCAGGAAAGCCAGGAGCTGTCGAGCGAGGCGAATATCCGCGTGAACACCGCCAGGCCATGGGGATTGAGCGAAAGCGCGAGCACCGAGGCCAGGAACAAGAACAGGAAATCCAGCCTCTCTCGCTCCGGCGTGCGCAACGAGGCCTTGAACGCCTTGAGTCCCACGATCCATACCCCTATCGAGGCCGCGGGGCCGTGCAGGTTGGCCCATAGGGCGATCAACCCTCCTACCTTGAGCAATACCTTCCAATCAAAGGCAGCCCTGGGCCGAAGTATCCGTATCAGCAGGGCCAACAACGGAAGATCCAGCACGGCCGGCCTTTCGGTATAACCGGCCCAGATCGCCATGGCTCCCAGGGCCAGCACCGCGGCCGCCAGAAGCGGATTGCCGGGGTTGATGGGCAGCAGCAAAGCGAAAGCCAAGGCCACGGCCAGGGCCTTGAGCGCCATCAATCCCTCGGGACCTATATGGGTGTGAACCAGGTAGAAGAGCACGTCCGCCAGCCAGGAATCGGTGGACCAGGGCCGCCCGTTCATCGTGTACGAATACTGATCCGCGCGAGCGATGGTCCCGCTTGAAATGATGTCCGCTCCGCTCTTGATATGAAGCCAGGTGAGCGACTCATGCACGGAGAACAGGCCCAGAAATAGGACGAAGGAAAACAAAAGCAAGGCCAGCGGCCAATGCGGGTGATGGGGCTTCTCGTGGGGATGCCGGGTGTGGGGGCCCATGTCGGCTTTACGGCGCCGGAAACGATTGTAGCATTGAGGCCTTCGCTTCAGCGACGAAGTTCTAGGCGGACTTTCTCGATCCGCCGCTTGAGGGCCTGTGTCTCATCCGAGAGCTCCCCTCGTCCCCTTTCCCAGCGCTCGCGGCCGATCTCATCGGCCCTCTTGACCCTTTGATCCAGCTCGATGCGCCGCAGCTTGATGTCCTGTATCTCGTTGAGCGCCTTTCGCTCGGCATCCTTTCCCGCGCCGCGGGCCCGCTTTTCCAGCTCGTCCAGGCTTTGCTCGAGCTCGCTCAACTGTACGCGCAGGCCCTGATCCCAGCCCGCGTCATCCGCCGCTGAAGAGCTCAGGCAGAGAAGGAGTAGCAGGCAGCCGGGCCGCAGCATGCAGGCATTATAGGCTCGTCGGGATGGGGTCTCAATGACGAAACGGTCAGTCTTGGTTGAAGGCTATCGGCCGTGGGACAACATGCAAGAGGGCAGGCTGTTGGTATAATGCGACTCCAAGCCCGAGCAGGCCTGCATCCAGGAGGCCCCCGCGTCCAAAACGGCCTCGTTTCCGTAAGAAGCGACCTCGCGGCACATGAACGGATTGACGTATCTCCGAAACTCAGGGGACGGCTCCAGGTAACACAGGGCCGAGGTCGCATAGACTCGGTCGCGCATAAAGCCCATTTTCTGCGAATCAAAGAGCGCCCGGTTATGCTCCTCGGTGCTGAAATTGTCCGCTCCCGCCCCATGCAGCGTCTCGTGGAATATGACGCCTGAAAGCCAATCCGGGCAGCCTTGGCAGGAGGTTATGTTGAGCAAGGACAGCAAATGTATTTCGCCAACTTCCCGATGCGAGGCGCAAAAAGCGGGGAAATTCCGGCTTTCCTGGCCGCCTGGCTCCGGGCAGCTCAGATGCATGCGCCACGTCCATATCCGCCTTTCGAGCTGGGCGGCCCAGCCCGGATTATAACGGCTTAGGCAGCCTCCCTTGTCTTTGGGAACCGAAGGGCTCAGGCGCCGCCAAGCCAGGTCCAAAGCCTCCATCAGCTCTCGCCGCGAAAAACGCTGATCCTGGAAGCATCGGGGGTCAACCACCCATCCCTTCGGATGCACGTAAGCCCAGGCCAAGGAGCCGAAGGCCCCGGTCTGTATCCAACAGTCGCCGCGGCGCCGCTGGTTCCAGTCCGAGGGGCAGGTCTTGATCTCGCAAAACGCGGGCCCAGCCCAAAGACCGAAAAGGAGCAACATCAGGATCCGGCTCATCGCGGCTAACCTATTCTCTTGCTCCTAAGCTTCGCCAACAACTGGGCGAATGACTCTTTGACGATGATTCTCGAGAACTGGACCCGATAATTATCGGCAAGGCTGATTCCCTCGATCGAGAGATCATAAGCCCGCCAGCGGCCATCCATATCCTTGAGCACATAATGGATGGGCAAATGCTGTTTCTTCCGGGTGATCAACACGGTCTTGACCACCACCGAACCCTCTCCCTGGACCTCTTCTCCGAGAAAGCGGATCGGTTCGCCGCCGTAGAGGTCGATCTTGGACACGTAGGCTCGCTCCATGAGCTCTGAGAAAAGGGCCACGAACTCAGCCTTCTCGTCGGCGGTGCGGGCGTCCCAATGCCTTCCCAGGGTGAGCTTGGCCATCTCGCCCCAATGGAAGAGCTCGCCCGCCATGGCGCGAACCTTCTTCAAACGCCGCTCTTTCTCGTTTTCATCGGCCGGGGGCGTGCGAACCAGATCGAATATGCCATCGAGCCTCTCTTTGAGCTGTTCCGTGGCCGGGCCGCTGACGGCCGCCGCCTCGACCGCGGGGACCGCGGCGGACTCGGCCATGATGACCCGCGCCTGAGAAGGCAAGTCCCTGCTCCAATCCAAAGCCTGAGCCCGCAGGCTGACGGACCCGATGACGAATAGCCCCATGACGAATCGCATGATATCCCCCTGAACTACGCCTTCCTGGAAGTGATTTCGATCAGATGATAGCCGAATTGAGTCTTGACCGGGCCATGGACCTTGTTGACCTCTCCCGAGAACACCACCTTGTCGAACTCCGGGACCATGTCGCCCTTGGAGAATTCGCCCAGATCCCCGCCGCTCTTGCCCGACGGGCAAAGCGAATGCTCGCGAGCGACTTGCGCGAAGTCCTCTCCTGCCTCTATGCTTTTCTTGAGGTCCTCGCACTCTTTATGCGATTTGACCAAGATATGTCGGGCTCGGGCTTTGGGCACGGCTTCCTCCTTTTCTTACTTAGCCCGGGTATTCTAGCTGATTATGGGCCGACCCGATAGGCGCGGCGCCCGCCTTGGCCGTCGAACCAAACCACCTCGACGTCGCTGCGAATTCCCAAAGCGCGCTTGAACTGGGCCAGATCTCCGCCCTCGCCGAAGCGCTCGGCCAAATCCTCAAGCAGCATATCGACTATCCCCATGCCGCGATAAGCCGCATCGACCGCGATCGCGCCGACCCCGTCGCGATCGCGATTATAATGATAGAGACCTACGACCCGATCATCTCTGATAGCCAGCACCGTGTCGGGAGACTCCGCCACCTGCCGCATGCGCTCGCTGATCTCATCGGAGCGAGAGACCAGCTTGAGCAGCGAGAATACCTGCCTTTGTTGATCCGGACTCAATTTCCCGTCGACGCTCATCAGGCGATAATTCCGCCATCCGTCCTCGCGGCCGCTCCTCGCCAGCCAATGGTCCTGGGATCTGCGGACCAGGGAAATGGGATAAGGATCCGGAGTTTTAGGCGAGGGCCGCGAGCCCACCCGTGCCTTGACCCACTCCGCTCCTTGGCGAAAACGCGACAAGGTCTGGCTCAAAATGCCCTCGCGCCACTTGAACTCCTCCACCGTGCCCAAAAATGGACCGCTCATCGCCCGCGTGTGCTTTCTTTCTATAGAGGCGCGGAAGGAGGCCTGCCGGTTTCCCCCTAACTCGCGGCTGACCAATTCCTCGAGCAGCACGTCCACCGCGCCGCTGCCCCGAAATGGCCGCGCCACCGCGATCCACTCGAGCTTTTGCAGGGAAGGGTTGAACACATAATGTCCCGCGATCCTGCCTCCGGAGACCAGGGCGGACACATTCACCTCTCCGCGCGATGCCTGCTCCAAGGTTCCCTGCGGAATCTGAGGGAGCAAGTATTCGGGAAGCTCGGACAAGCTCTTGACCTGGAAATGGGTCTTGCGCCCCCAGGACTGGTTCTTGGCTATCCATGCTCCGCCCTCGAGCCGGGTCAAACGCACGGAGTAGTTCCCCGAGGAATCAATCCCCTTAGCGTCGACCGCCGCTTCCCGCGATGGCCCCGGGGCATCGAAAAAACGGCCTGAAGCAGCGGCTTGTTCGCCATCCCCCGCTTCCAGGTGCGGAAATTCGAAGACGGTCTGCTCCAGGCGAGCCCCGATCCCCGGACGCTCATTCGGTTGAAGCAAGGTGAACTGATGGGTACTATCGAACAAGCCTGGCCGCTCGACTCCGGCCGCTAAAGGCCTCGGCGCCACGCGCCTGATGGGGGATAGGCGAGGAGAGGAAGGATCACCTCCCCGGCGCCCGGTCTGTTTCGGGAGCGCGCTCGCCTCAAAAGCCGCCAATATTAGGAAGGCCGCTGCCAGCTTCACCCTCACAGCTTATCTGTTGGCGGGTGTGGCCGGAAGGAGCCTTCGGGCATGGCCCGGGTGGGACCTAAGACCCATTCGGAATAAACCTAGACATTGTCGCGTCGAAAGCAAAAAGTGCTTATAAATTAAATATAAAACTGATCCCGTGTGTCACGGTGACACACGACAGCGCATTTCCCTTTATTTTTTCAACATTAATTCATTTGAGCTCGACCATGCGTCATGGAACATCTTGATTTTCTGGGCCATTTCCATCATCCTTGGCTCATGGACAGCTCCTTTTCCGAGACCCCGCCCGATGAGCGCCTCGACAATCTTATCTTCCATCCTAAAAACCAATCGGAAGGCTCGATCAATGTGGGCGATTACACCTGCGACGCCTGCGCGCGCAAAGTCCATTTCACCACCAACGACTTCCTCAAGGCCTTCGGAAATTCTAAGACCCGGCTCAGCACCCAGGAGCACGAGGCAGCCTGCCGCCGCCGCCCCTTGCGAAAGGACAAGGGCGAGGCCTTCCTCGACTTCCATTGCCCCGGCTGCCGCCGCCCGGTGCGGCTCGTCTTCGAGCCCACCGAGTTCGCCATGGGCTGCTACTATTTCACGGTGGTCGCCCTTCTCGAAGGACAAAGCCCTCGCTCATGAGCCGCGCGCCGTCCGAGGCATGAGTGAGATCACGGCCGCTGACATCGCCTTGACCCCGGCCGACCAGGTCGGCTTGAAATCCGGCGCGAAACGCGACGAGTGCGCGGGCGGCACCGGCGCATTGAGGTGCGGCTGCGCCCCGATCCAGAATATCAACGCCGGCATATTGCCTTCCCGGCCGTAATAGGTAAAGTCCTCGGATTGCATCACGGGCGGGACCTCTGACACGTGAGAAGGTCCAAGCGCCTCTTGGAATACCGGCGCGAGCCTGAGCGCCAAAGCCGGATCATTATAGACCGAAGGCGTTCCCTGGATGAACTCGATTTGAGGGCTGGGAGCCCGGTTGATCGCCGCCACTCCCTCCACCGCCTCCTTGACCCGCTCCTTGAGATAGTCCCTGACCTTGTCGTCATAGCTGCGTATGGTCCCTTCCAGGCGCACCGAATCGGGGATGATATTGTGCTTATTGCCGCCTTGGACCCGGCCCAGGCTGATCACAGCCGGCTGCTGGGGATCGATCTCCCGCCCCCGTATCGCCTGCAGCTTATGGATCAGCTCAGCCATCATCATGAAGGGATCGATGGTCAGATCCGGACGCGCCCCATGCCCGCCTCGCCCAACAAGCGTGATGTTGAAATTGTCCATGGCCGAATAGGCATAGCCGGGGCGATAGCCGAGCTGGCCGGCAAGCAGGCTCGAAACATGCATGGCCAAGGCGAAATCCGGTTTAGGGAATCGCACGAAAAGGCCGTCTCGTATCATCTCCATGGCGCCGATCCCGCTTTCCTCAGCGGGCTGGGACACCATGACCAAGGTCCCTTGCCATGAATCCTGAAGCTGGCTCAAGACATAGGCCGCGCCCAATTGCACGCTCATATGCACGTCATGCCCGCAGGCATGCATGACGCCCGGCACCTGGCTCTGATAGGGCAGTTTAGTCTCTTCTTGAATAGGCAGCGCGTCCATATCCGCCCTGACTAAGACCGTGGGACCCTCGCCGTTCTTGAGCACGGACACGACGCCATATCCCCCCACCCTCTCCGTGACCGCGAAATTCAAGGCCACCAGCTCCGCGGCCATGCGGCTCGAGGTCCGCTTCTCCTCCTTCGACAATTCGGGAAATCGATGGAAATCCTCATAGATAGGCCGCACATGCGCGTATCGGCCCTCGACCAGACGGTCGATGCGCTGCTTCAAGCTCTGCGGTGCGGGAGAAGCGGAAAATTCCGCGCGAAAGGAAGCGGCCCGCTCCAGGCCGGCCCGGCCATCCACCGCCAAGCTCTCGAAGCCGCCGGAGCTGACCGCGCTGCCCCACAACCCGGCCGCCACGCACAATCCCCAGATCGCTAGTCTCTTCATAGCCGTCCCTCTCTATCGATCAAGACTCAACGCCCCATAATTCTTTAAGCCGCTTGTCCCGGCCGCAGCCCCGCCGATAGAACTTATAGCGGATCGGGTTTCTCTTGTAATAATCCTGGTGATATCCCTCCGCGGGATAGAACCGAGAGGCTGGAGTGATCTCCACCACGATGCGGCCGGGCGCTTTCAAGCGCCCTTGGGCTTGCTGTACCGAAGCCTCCGCCGCCTTCTTCTGCGCCTCATTGCGATAGAAGATGCCCGGCCTGTACTGGCGGCCCTTATCGCAGAATTGCCTGTCGTTGACCGTCGGATCCACATTGATCCAGAACACTTCCAGAAGCTTCTCGTACGAGACCCGCGATGGATCGAAGCGTATCTCCACCGCCTCGGCATGTCCCGTGCCCCCAGCGGATACTTCTTCATAACTGGGATTGTCTTTCTCCCCTCCCGTATATCCCGCGGTGACCGATATTACCCCCTGGATTTTCTCGAAAGGGGGCTCCATGCACCAAAAACAGCCGCCCGCGAAAATCGCGCTGTCAAGCCCCTGCTCAACTCCCGCGGAAGCGGCATTGACCGCTAGAAACAGCAAAAGAAATATCGAACCAAGAGCCTTTCTCATAATTCCAATGAAAAAGCCCACGGCCAGGATTGAACTGGCGACCTACCGCTTACAAGGCGGTTGCTCTACCACTGAGCTACGTGGGCGATAGCTTTATTTTACAACAATAATTCTTAGGCCGACGAAATCACAGTGATCGGAATTCTGATCGGTTATTGCCCAGTTTAGCTGGAAATGATGAAATTGGAAAATTCATTGCCCCCTGAAATGCAAAATAGTAATCGACTATAATCCAAATCGAGATAAAAGAGAATATCAATGCCATGCTTGTGGATTAGGCTTTGATTACCGAAGAGAACTCCACTTTAGAAGCGGAGCTATCAGCAAATATTTGATTTCGGGGGAGACTATCCAGGATATTTAACTTAAGATTAATTTTTGCCATTGAGAGGCGCCCGTGGCGCCGGTTAAAGACTTCCTCGCCGCGATCGATGCCGGCTGGAGGCCGATAGGAGACGAACCAATTACTCTCCAGATAGTCGGCTCGACAGCGCTCATGCTTCAGGCCGATTATACCCGCGGAACCAAGGATAGCGACGTGCTTGAATCAAGCGGCGGCCCACTTCCCCTAAAAGAGCGATTACTGGCTCTAGCCGGGCGGGAAACAGACTTGCACAAACGGTTCCGGCTCTATATAGACGTGATAGACCGAGCGATTCTCTTTCTGCCGCAGCAGCCGGAATTCCGTCCGCTTCAGGGACTCGCTCTCAAGAATTTCAAGATCGAGGTCTTGGCAGTGAACGACGTCGTCCTGAGCAAGCTTAAACGATATAACCGGGATGACACAAATGACATCCGCACCATGGCCGCCAAGGGCCTCATTGACCACAATTTGCTGATTGAGCCCCTGTCGCGACGGTTGTCGTTTTAGAAGCGGTAGGAGAGCGAGACTCGATGGGCCTGGCCGATCGAGCCGAAGGGAAGGAAGCCGTAATCGACGGAAAGCTTGGATAAAGCCAGTCCCACTCCGAAGGACACGCCCGTGAATCCGTCCACGTCGCCGATGGTGCGGGAGTTGAAACCGACACGGCCGGCCAAGGCCAGCTCGTCGCGAATGGGAAGGAGGTATTCGCTGCCCACGGCCACGAACGGGTCGTTGTCCCGCGGCAGGCCCAGGTCCAGGCTGGCGATCCAGCGCTCGATCAAACGATAGCTGCCGCCCAGCTTGATCAAGAGCGGCAGATCCTCCTTCTCCTGGTCGAATTTGATCTGACCGCCCAGGTTGGAGACGGCGAGGCCCACGCGCAGCCTTTCACCAAGATAACCGGGGGAAAGCGCGCCCAAGTCGACCGCGCCGGTCTGCGCGGAGTCCAAAATAGTGGAGCGGATGAACTTCGCTCCCAGGCCGAAAGAGAAATCGCGCCAGGAACGGGCGTAGCCCCAGGTCAGCGCCAGATCATGCGGGGTGAAGTCGCCCACATCCGTTCCCGTGGCGTCCGTCTCCATGATCTTGCCGGCGGAGAAATACTGGAAGCTCGCGCCGAACACCCCTTTGTCGCCCAGATTATGGGCGTAGGCGCCATAATCGAAGAAGCTCGAGTCCAGATAGGCTGCGTGCATGAAGGTCGCGGAGCGCCGCTCGACGCGGGTCAAGGCGGCGGGATTCCAATAGAGCGCGCTCGCGTCGTCGGCGACCGCGGTATAGGCCTCGCCCATGGACACGGCCCGGGCGCCGACGCCCAGCTTCAAGAATGAGGCCGCCGTGCTCCCTTTTGCTCGGCCGCGCTGAAACTGCGGCTCCAGGCCGCCGGGGCCGCAACAAGCAAGGCCGCCAAGAGCGCTGACGATCTCATCGCTGTATAGCCACCTTGATGGTTTCCTTGTCGCCGGCGCCCTGGACCAGGACGTAATAGACGCCGCTGGCCGCCTTCTGGCCCATTTGATTCTTGCCGTCCCAACCGGCCATGTGCCCGAGCCCGACAACTCAGATCAGGGAAGGTTCCGAACCGATATCTGGGACTTTGTCCCGAATGGAGGACCAGAACCTCAGTTCGGAGCATATCATTGGTGAAACCAGGCAGGCAGGATACCACTTTTTTAAGGAAAACATCGCCATCGATTCACCCTCTTGTGCGGGGATCCGAAGGACGGCCAGATCGAAGCCCTCGCCGCTCCCTTGACAGCGGCGCCAACGCGCTTTAAACTTGGGCCATGAACAAAAAGGCTTTCGCGGCGTTGGCGTCTTTGTCGTTGTTGTCGGCCGTATCCGCCTACTCCAATGGCGGCCATGTGGGCGAGGCGGACAAGATCCAGGCGCAAGTGAGCTTCCTCAACCCCACGGGCCAGACCACCACGGACGGCTCAGGCATCACCTATCGCGTCCCGGCTTGGGGCTGGCAGTCGCATGAAGCCAAGGTCTATCCTTCGAGCTATTGGGGCACTTTCCCCATGTATTTCACCGGGGAGACCATGAACTTCAGCGTGACCCTCGCCAACACCGCCTCCAACGGCAACAAGCCCTTCAAGATCAGGGTCCGGGCGCTCAACAACGTGCTCGAGACCAGCGGAGCGGCGGGCATGGCGATCGGCCCGGCCCAAGAATGGATCGTCGATTCGCTCAGGCCCGGGGAATCGCGGACGGTGAACGGCTCGGTCTATATCGCGCCCCATCCGTCGATGCCGTCGGGCCTGGATCTGACGCGGGTGCAGATACTGCACCTCAACGAGGGCAATCAGGACGCAGGCTTGATCAAGGAAGTGATCGCCGTCTGGTGCCCGCCGAGCGTGAGGCCGCCCGGCCGCTGAGCCTGCGGCTATATCCTTTTTCCAGAGGGCCCGCTCGCCTTTCTTGATCTCATCCCAATTGGCGAGCACCTCGTCGGCGTCGCGATAGCGCCGATTCCGGCCGAACACGTGTGGGTGGCGCCGCTTGAGCTTGAAATACTGCGAGCGCGCGACATCGTAGATCGTGAAACGGCCCTTCTCGGACTCGATCTGGGCATGGAGAAGCACCTGTAGCAGCAGATCTCCCAGCTCATCCTCGATCTCCTCCCAGCGGCCTCGCTTGAGCGCCTTTTCGACTTCGGCGGTCTCCTCCCGCAAATAGCTCAAGAGGCTTCGGTGGGTCTGTTTCCTATCCCACGGGCAGCCTCGCGGCGATCTCAAGCGCGCCACCAAAGCGATGAGCCGGCCGAGGCTCTTGGAGCTTGCCGATGATCGGGGCATGGGCGATGATTGTAGCTCTTGACACGACCCCTCCTCCAGGGTATATATGCGTGAATTCATAGGAGGACCCATGGGATTTGTCGTTCTAGCCCTGTTCTTGACCGCCGCGATCGTGATGATGTCCCGGTCTCAATGGCAGCTGGGAAACCGCGTGGATTTGGGCGCCTTGATCTCGCTCGCTCTGCGCTACGGCGTGGGCCTGATCCTGCTGGCCATGCTGATTTCGGTGACCGCCAACTCCCTGGTCGTGATAGCCGCCGGGCATCGCGGCATCGTGTTCAACAGGCTCAGCGGAATACGGCAAAAGTCCTTGGGAGAGGGCTTCAATTTCGTGATGCCGCTCATCGAGCAGGTCTATCAGATGGAAGTCCGCGTGCAGAAGGACTCCTACGACGCCGAGGCCGCCTCCAAGGACTTGCAGATGGTCCATGCCAAGGTGGCTCTAAATTATCATCCGGATCCCGAAGCGGTGCCCCGAGTATTCCAGGAGGTGGGGACGCAGTACTCGGAAAGAGTCATCCAACCCGCCATCCAGGAAGCGGTCAAGGCCACCACGGCCCGCTTCACGGCCGAGGAGCTGGTGACCAAGCGCGAGGAAGTCAAGCGTCTCATCCGGGAGTTGGTCGACAAGCAGATCTCGCCCTTCAACATACGGGTCAATGAGCTCTATATCACCGACTTCGACTTCTCGCGCCAATACACCGAGGCCATCGAGGCTAAGCAGATCGCCGAGCAGCAGGCCCTCAAGGCCAAGCGCGACCTGGACAGGATCAGGATCGAGGCCGAGCAGAAGGTGGCCACGGCGCGCGCCGAGGCGGACTCGTTGAGGATGCAGAAAGAGGCGATCACGCCGCAACTAATCCAGCTCCGGCAAGTCGAGACTCAAAAGCTCGCCATAGAGAAGTGGAACGGCCAAATGCCCAGCGTGATCCTGGGCAGCGGCGCCACCCCCTTGCTCGACCTTAGCTCGCTGTCGCCGCGCTTCAAATGACGCGAAAAACTCTGGGGCGGTATCCCGCGACCAGGGTTTCGGCTCCGCCAGCTCCAGGTCAGACGCCGACTTTCTCCCGGCGATAGGCTTCCGTGGCGGGCGGCGGGCTGATAGGACGCAGAACCCGCGTCCCGGCCCCTGAACTCGGAGGCCGCCTCGCGCGCCGCGGATCCAACCGCCGAGCCCAAGGACTGGCCCAGCATGCCGGTCAACCCGCCGAACACCGCTCCGATGGCCGAGGTGAGGAAGAACCCCATGATGAGCACGGTGGCGCTCCACGATATGAGCCCGTGGATCACGCTGTCGCTGACCATGCCGATCCCGGTCAAGCGGCCCGCGAACCAGCCGCCTATGTAGAACGCGACCAACCCGGAGACCACGGCCCATGCCGCCGCTCCGATTCCTATGCCCATGGCAGCGCTTCCCGCTCCTTCTGCCGCCGGAGCGCTGACCAATCCTATGCCTGCGCCCAGCAAGCCCATGCAAAGCAGGACCGCCATGGTCATGACCGATCCCGCGAACACCGCCGACCAGGAAACCCTATGATGCATATTGATGTAGGGAACCGAACCCGACGGCTGATATATAAGCTCTTTGATCATCTCTCCCACCTCCAAGCTTATTGTAGGCCGAAAGCCTCCGTCGGAGAATCTCGCTCTTATGAAGCGCGGGTAATAACCTTTGGTCGGACTAGGGCTCGATGGGGTCGCGCCGCGCGGCCTTGGGGGGCTCGCGAAGGTCAGAGGACCGGTCGCTCACGATCCCGTTTTTCTGGAGTATCTCTCGGTTGGCCTTCGTGGCCGCCTCTGCATCCAGGATGATACGCGCGGAGAACTCCGTGACCGGGTCGCCCGAGATGACGTGGAATCGGCCTTGGGGCTTTTGAAATGCCTCGATGACGTCCGCCATCCTGGTGATCGGCGCTCCGTTGATGGAGTCCACGAGCATGCTGCGATAATCATGGTAACCTTCGTTGACCTCATGAGGGAGCACGAAGGCCATGACCACCGGCTCTTGCTTGGAGGTCTTCCGCTCGTATTCCTGCATATAGCGGAAGCTGGTAGGCTGGTTCCTGGGATCCCAGAGATTGACGAAATTGCGCGAGAGTGGAGTGAAAACCAGCCCTCCGTAAATGAAATAGCTGGGCTTCTTGTCGTAGAAAGGCCCGTCGACCAGGTCGATATAGGGGCGCAGGCTAATGGCCTGCTTCAAGGGCTTGCCTCCCCTCAAAACGTCCAAGGTGATGGACTCGCCGGTCTGACGTATCGCCACCAGATGCGTGTAGTCGACCCGGTTCTCCACGTCGAGCTGATAGGTCCCGTCGCTATAGATGGCGTGGCCGTCGACCGCCATGATCACGTCTCCGGGCTGGAGAGCCCCCCACGCGGAGGATGCGGGAAACACCTTGTTGACCAGGACCCCGCCCTTGTCCTTAGGCACGCCGTAAAAGTCCCGGAGGGCGGGGCTTTCCAGCTTTTGGGTGGATATGCCAATGCTGGGGATGCGGTCATAGGAGCCGTCGGCCACGTCGCTGAAGAAGCGGCGGATGACGGCACTGGGGACCATGTAGCCGATATTGTCAGTCCCGGAGGCAGACTGGAAAGAGATGCCGACGATCCTGCCGTCCTTGACCACCGGTCCGCCGCTGTTGCCCGGATTGATGGCCGCGTCGGTCTGTATGGTGAGCAAATAATAGCCGGAATGACTATATCTAGTTACCTCGATGCGGGATACGGTCCCCTCGGTCACCGAGAGCTCGTCCCCTCCGGTGGGAAAACCGTAGGCCGCCACGCGGTCGCGCTGCTTGGGCAGACCCCCCAGGGGCAGCGGCTTGACGTTGCGGTGAAATTCCGGGTCGTCCACGCGAAGGATGGCGAGCTCGCAGTCATGCGCCACGAACTCCACCCTGGCACGATACTTGCGCGCCTCTCCCGCCTTTCTGACCTGGAGATAGCTTTGGTCGCTGACCACGTGGGCATTGGTCAGTATGCGCCCCCCCTCGACCAGCACCCCGGAGCCCGTCATGCTCTCTTGATTGAGCATGGACCAAGGCTGATAATAATTGGGCCTCTGCACCACCGTGAATATCTTGACCACAGAGTGCCTCAGATCATCGGGAGCGGCTGAGGCCGGCAAACACGCCAACCCGAGCGCCAGAGCGGCTTTCACGATCATGCCGACTAATTATATCCCGACTTGCAGGAATGTCAAGGCGGTGTCATAAACGCCAGGGCCGACGAATCGCCTCCGCGGCGGCCCCGACAAGGAGCCC
>JACQPG010000049.1 GCA_016207665.1 Elusimicrobiota bacterium
AGGAAGACTGGAGCAATAAGACCGGGCTGCGCAAAGGTACGGAGATCTACTGCTGCGAGGGCTGCGCGGAGGGGACCGGCTGCGTCTGCGGTCGATGAAGGGCTCAAGCCGCGTTCGTTACGCGGTATTGGGCCTGGGCTCGGCCGCGCATGGAGGAGCGCTCTCCGCCTTCCGTAATGCCTGGGAGAACTCGGAGCTGGCGGCCCTGATATCGGGCGACCCGGTGAAGATGGACAGGCACTATGAGCAATGCTTGCGCGCCGGGGGCATAGACGCGGTCTATATCGCCCTTCCCCCCGCTAGGCATCTGGAATGCGCGCTCCGGGCCATCCGGGCCGGGATACACGTGCTTTGCGAGATTCCGTTGGCGCTCAGCGCGAGCGAATGCGCAGCCATCTTGGCGGCGGCTCAAGAGCGCCGGGCCAAGCTCATGCCGGCTTATCGCCTTCATTTCGAGGCCTCCCATCTGGAGGCTGTCGAGCTGGCTCAATCGGGAGCCTTGGGGCAGCCGCGGTTTTTCAGCTCGTCGTTCATGCGGCCCCCTCCCCGCCTGCCTTGCCCGGTCCGGCTCGAGCCCTGGGAGCTCCCGCTCAGGGCGCCTTCGATCGCGCGCGTCTCGAAAGCCTTTCCCAGTTTTCGAGGGTGATCTTGAGCAGCAAGCTCGTGCCCTCGCCCGCCGGCGTCTCGGAGAGAACCTGAGCGCTGCGATAGATGTCCGCGATCATGGAGCGCTCGGAGGCTCCCAGGACGAGCTCGCGCAGCACCCAGCGGCCCGAAAGCCGTTCTTGGACGCGCTCGAGGGTCTCGGAGACCCCTTCTCCGGTGACCGCCGAGAGGAGCAGCCGGTCCGGGAAACGCCGCTGGAGATCCCGCCTCTGAGCGAATTCGAGCCGGTCGGCCTTGCTGAAGGCGCGCACCTGAGGCAGGTGAGCGGCCCCCAGCTCCAAGACGATCGCGTCCACGGCCTTATCTTGGCGCTCCCAATCCTCATCCGTGGGGTCCGTGAGAATCAGCAGGCAGTCCGAGAGCTCGACCTCCTCGAGCGTGGACCTGAAGGCCGCGACCAGCATGGTGGGAAGGCGTTGGATGAAGCCGACGGTGTCGGTCAGCACGGCCCAGCTGCCCTCGGGCAGCCGCACGCGCCGGGCGGTCGGGTCAAGGGTCGCGAATAGCTTGTCGTCCGCGTAGACTTCAGGAGAATTGGGACGTCCGCGGGTGAGCGCGTTGAGAAGCGTGGACTTTCCCACGTTGGTGTAGCCGATGAGAGCCACCTGCGGGACTGGGACGCCCAGCCTCTTTTGCCGCCGCAAATGGCGGCCCGAGCGTACTTTCTCCAGCTCCCTTTTTAGATGCAAGATGCGATACTGTATATGCCGGCGCTCGTATTCGAGCTGCCGCTCGCCCGGGCCGCGGGTGCCGATGCCGCCCACCTGCTGTGAATAGGCGCGCCAGGAGCCGGTGAGCCTGGGCAGCATATAGGACAGTTGAGCCAACTCCACCTGCAGTCGCCCTTCGCTGGTGCGGGCGCGCCGGGCGAAAATATCCAGGATCAGGCGAGTCCTGTCGATGATCTTGGCCCTCAACGCCCGTTCCAAGGTCTTTTGTTGGGCGGGAGCCAGCTCCACATCGAAGATGATGGTGCTCGCCTTGAGCATTCTGGCCGAATGCGCGATCTCCTCGATCTTTCCCTTCCCGATCAAGGACGCGGGGCTATAGCGCGCGAGGGTCTGGCTGTGCTCGGCCACGATATCGGCCCCCGCGGTCTGGGCAAGCCTTCGGAGCTCGCCGAGACTCGAGCCGACGAGCCTGGCCTCGCGTTTGAGCCCGACGCCCACGAGTATAGCCCTTTCGCGCACGACTCGATCAGTAGAGGAGGATGTCCGGGACCCGTTGCTGGAGGCCGCGTCGCCACTGCAGGGCGCTTTCCGCTAGGAGGAACTCTATGGGAGCGTGCTCATCGCTGAGCAGGGCCTCCCGTTGCGCCTCGGGCCCCGAGACCTTGAGCTCCCTCGACAGCATGGACAGGACGTCGGCCTTGATCGACGGGCGCAGGCGAGAATGGGCCTTCTCGTCGTGGAGCGGTCCTGCGGAGGCGAGGAATACTATATTGGCCAGACCCTCATAGGCGTCGCTGGCCATGAAGGCCCGCACTCCGGGAAAAGCCGCCTGCAGGGTCTTGTAGGCGCTGCGCCAGGGGCGGCCGCCCTTGCCATGAACGAGGCTCACGAGATTGACGGCCAATATCCCGTCCGGCTCCAGGGCCTGCCGCATGACTTGGAAGGATTCGAGCGTGAATAGATGATAAGGCGGAGATTCGGTGGCGAATGCGTCCAGGAATATGAGGTCGTAGCGGCGGCCTTGGGCCGCGCAACGAGAGAGGAAGGTCCGCCCGTCCTCGACCGTGGCGGCTCCGCGCTTGGGTGAGAATCCGAAATAAGTCCGAGCCACCTCGATGATTTCCGGGTCGATGTCGACCGAGTCCACGGACAGGGGGTAGTTCCTCTCCAAAGCCATGGGCAGCAGACCCGCGCCCACGCCGATGACCAGGGCTCTTTCGGCCCCGGGCCGAAGAAGGGCCGCCCACTCCATGGCTCGAGCGTATTCGGACTCGCTTTCGAGCGTGTCCAAGCTCGCCAGCGACTGCGTGGTGCCGTTGACCAAGAGATAACGATGGCGGTTGAAATCCATGACCTTGATCTGGCCGTAGGGCGATTCCCGGCTCAAGAGTATGTTGGTCCGGCGCGAGTCTTGAGGCCGCCATCCGTAAAAGGCCACGCACACTGCCGCCGCCGTCCCCGCCCAGGCCCACCCGGAGCGAGAGAAGGCCAGGCAGACGGCGGAGAGGGCGAGCATCAGCATGGAGCAACCGTAGAGTATCTTGGAGATCGGGAAATTGGGGATGAGCCAAAAACCCGCGGCCATGGCGCCGATGACGCTGCCCAGAGTGGAAAGGGCGTAGATACGTCCGGCGCGGCTTCCCACGTTGGCGAGCAGGTCGGTCCTGAGCCTGACGGCGATGGGAGTGAGCGTGCCAAGAAAGACCAGCGCTGGCCCCATCAGCGCCAATGCCGCCGCCAAAGAACCCGCGCGCACGCCCAGCGAAGCCGTGGCCGGCAGCAGCCATGACCGCGCCAGAGGAATGGTCACTATGGCCAGGCCCGCCCCCGCGCAGGCCAGCGCGAAGATGGTCGGCTCGGGGTTTCGATCCGCCCAGCGTCCTCCGAGATAATATCCCAGCGCCAAAGCGACCAGCGTGGCCGTGATAATGGCCGACCAGCAGTACAACGATGAGCCGTAATAGGGGCTGATCACCCTGGTGCCGACGATCTCCAGGACCAAGGTACAGGCTCCGGAGAGGAAGACCGCCCCATCGAGATACGCTCCGGCCGTCTTCGCCGGGGCGCCGGCGGCGGGTTTGGAGCGGCTCATGAAAATCGGCGCTCCTTGACGGCCGCCAAGGCCTGCTCGCGCATGGATTGAAGGGTTCCTCCGGCGATCCGGGCATGCACCGGTATCTGATGCCTCAGCCAGGTCCTCTGGCGCTTGGCATAGGCGGCCGTCTGCCGTATCATCTCGCCCAGGCCCTTTTCATCCGTGAGCCGGCCCGCCGCGCAGGCCACCGCCTCGCGATAGCCGTGGCTGAGGAATCCAGGCTCTTGTCCGGAAAATCGCGAAGGGACCAGTCTGCGGACCTCCTCGAGCATCTTCGGCCACATCCCTCGTGCGCGCTCCTTGATGCGTTGCGCCAGCGTCGTATTCTGCCAATCGAGGACCAGCACCAAGGCCGGGCTCGCCCCCGCTCGACCTTGGGCCCAGAAGCTGGATATAGGGCGGCCGCTGAGCTCCAGCACCTCGATAGCGCGTATCATCCTGTGCCGGTTATTGCGGGGGATGGAACGAGCGGCTTCGGGATCTTCCCGCGACAGTCGCTGATGCAGCCAGTCGAGGCCTTCTCTTTCGCAGCGCTCGGCCAGGCGCCGACGCAGGTCCGGATCGGCCTTGGGCATCGGGGAGAGGCCGTTTAAATAGGCTCGCAGGAACAAGCCGGTGCCTCCCGCCAATATCGGCACATGTCCGCGGGCTTGGATCTCGGCGCAGAGCCTCCGCGCATCGCGGACGAAGCGGCCTACATCGTAGACCTCGGCGGGATCGACGAAGTCGATGAGGTGTAATGGGATGCCTTGAACGCGGCCCTCGGCATCGCGTGCCGGCTTGGCCGTGCCCGCGCCCAAGAATCGGTAGACCTGCCTGGAATCAGCCGAGATGATCTCTCCGCCGAGGTCTTGGGCCAGGGCCACGGCCAGCTCCGTCTTGCCCGAGGCCGTCGGTCCCGCGACCAGCAGCGGCTCTAGCTCGCGCGCCATCGCGCGTGAGGGGTTTTTTGAGGCTTGGCGCAGAGCCAATGGAATCGGCAGTTCTCGACGCAAGGCTCGGGAAGCCGGAGCGTGATCCGGGTCTCGCAGTCCCCATGGTCCTCCGCCATGCCGTTGATGCGGTCCTGATGCTTGCGCGAGATCTTGGTGAAGGCGATGCCCACGTTGTAGGTCTGGCTTTTGGCGTTGACCCTGACCACCTTGCCCTGGATCGCCACCTCCTCCAGTCCCGGCAGGTTCAGCACCATGTCCAGACGGGGAGCGCGAGGGGGCTCGAGGAACAGGATCAGGGACATGCCCCCGGCCGATAGATTGGTGAGTATCGCGGGCAGCTTCTTGTCCCGCTCGCTGAAGCTTATCGTGATGGGCTCGATCATTCCATCGACCACCGGGAAACGGGGATGCCTTCGGCGTTCTTGATGCCTTCCTGTTCCGTTCTTCGAACTCATGCGATTTCTCCTATGAGGCTGCGCGTCGTGGCGGAAGCGATTCGGACCAATACCGTCCGGCCTACCGCCTGGGGGTCCTTCCACCGCACCCGAAATCCATCCCTGGTCCGGCCCGAAAGGGGCTCCTCGCAAAGAACTTCGGCCGTCCGTCCCACCCGGGCGCCGAGGGCTTGCGCGCTCATCCGCTCGACCAGGGCGTTGAGCCGCTCGAGCCTATCTTCCTTGACGGCGGTGGGCACGTCGTCAGGCCACCGCGAGGATTCGGTGCCCTGCCGAGGCGAGTATTTGAAGGTATAAGCCGAGATAGGCCTGAGCTCCTCGATGAGCTCCAGGGTCCGCTCGAAGTCCTCCTCGGATTCCGTGGGAAATCCCACGATGATATCGGTGGAGATGGTGAGGTCCGGGATCGACCGCCGGGCCCGCTCCACCTTGTCGAGGTACGAGGCTCGGGTATAATTGCGGCGCATCAGCTTGAGCATGCGGTCGGAGCCCGACTGGATCGGCAGGTGAAGAGATGAACAGCCGGTGCGGCACTCAGCCATGGCGGAGACCATCGCGTCGTCGACGTAAAAGGGATGAGGACTCATGAAACGGACGCGCTCCAGGCTCTCGGTTCGGTCGACCAGCCGCAGCAGCTCCGCGAAACGCACTTCCTTCCCCACGAAATGCGATCGATAGCTGTTGACCGTCTGGCCCAGGAGGATGAGCTCCCGCGCGCCTCGGCTCACGTGCTCGGCGGCTTCCGTGAGTATGGTCGCGGGCTCGCGGTAGAGCTCGCGTCCACGCACGAACGGCACTATGCAATAGGAACAGGAGTAATTGCAGCCCCGCATGATGGTCAAGAACGCGCTGGCCCCGTTTTGCGGCGGCTCTTGGCAGACCTCGCGAAAGGCCCGCCGATTCTCCTCCAAGGCGTCGAATCGCCGGCCAAGAGCCTCCTCGACCAGCTTAGGGAACTCCTCGATGGATTTGGAGCCTACCACCAGGTCGACGTGAGGAAATCGTTGATGCAGCCATTCCCCCAGCCTTTCGGCGGCGCAACCGGCCACGATGAGCACCCTGTCCGGACGCTTTTCCTTCCATTCGCGCAAGGAGCCGATCAAGGAGACGGCCCTGTCCTCCGCGTGCTGACGCACGGTGCAGGTATTGATCAAGATCGCGTCCGCCTGCTCGGGGTCCTCGGAACTCGAAAACCCACGTCGGGCTAAGGGTCTTTGCATCTCGCTGGCGTCGGCCGCCGACATTTGGCAGCCGAGGGAGATCGTATGGAGCCTCATCGGATTTAAAAATTATATCAAACGCTGGACGGTCGGGCGGGATTATCCGAAAGCGGCCTATCGACCCGCCGATTGCTTCCGGGAGCAGTCGGCGCAGCGGCCGAATATCTCGTGGCGGTGCCAAGCGGGAACGAAGCCGAATCTCCGGCAGGCGCTCTCCTGGATGGCCTCGAGCTTTGGCCAGCGCACTTCCTGGATGCGCCCGCAGAGCACGCAGATCAGGTGATCATGATGGGGGCGCTCCAGATTCATCTCGAAGCGGGGCTTGCCGGAGGTGCCGGTCACGTGATTGATCAGCCGGCATTCCTCGAGCATCTTGAGCGTGCGGAACACCGTGGCCCGGCCGATCCCATAGCGTCGCAGGGCTCCGAAGATGTCGTCTTGGCTGAGGTGGCGTTCCGCGCCGAGAAAGTACTCCAATATGCGCCGCCGTGGCCCGGTCAGGCGAAGGCCGTTGCGGGCCAGGTATTCGGTGAACAGGCGATAGATGCGCTTGGTGTAGTCCCGGCGCTGAGATGTGGAGGCTGGGAAGAATACCAATTCCCTGTCGCGATTCATGGCTGGCGTAATAAGGTACTATACCAATTATGCATTTTTTCTTAGGCTTTCTTCTGGCCGTCGCCTGTCGGGCGCAAGAGCCCGCTCAAAACCTCGAGCCCGCGCGTCCGAGGGTCAGCAGCGTCGAGATAAAACGCCCCTCCAAGAAGCCGGCTCGCAAGCCGGCGAGCAAGTCGAAGCCGAAATTGAAGGGGGCTAAACCTCCAGTCCAGACCGCTATCCCGGCCCCGGCGCCTCAGGCCGCGGCATCGACGGCGGCCGCGCCCTCCCCCTGGCCTGCGGTGCCGGTCACTCCGATCGAGCCGAATAATCCTTAGTCCAGCGCTCCCGCCACAGCCTTGGGGTCGAAAAGCTCGTCGAGCTCCTTTTGGGTGAGAACGCCCTTCTGGAGCGCGAGATGGGCGATGGTGGTCTTGTCCTTGACCGCCTCCTTGAACAACTCGGCGGCCTTGGCGTAGCCTATCTTGGGGTTGAGCAGGGTGGCCAACGACGGGCTTTTCTGGAAATAGTCGCGGCACTTATCCCGGTCGGCCACGATGCCTCGTATGCAGCGCTTGTCGACTACCGGGAGGAAGTTGAGCAGCAACTGTATGGAATCGAGCAGGTCATAGGCCGCCAGCGGAGTCATGACATTGAGATCCATCTGACCGGCTTGGGCGCAGAGCCCCACCGCGAGATCCCGGCCGATAATCTGGAAACAGACCATGTTCAGGCATTCGATCATGGAGGGATTGACCTTGCCCGGCATGATCGAGGAGCCGGGCTGCACCGCGGGAAGCACGATCTCCGCGAAGCCGCTGGTGGGGCCCGAGCACATGAGGCGCAAGTCGTTCGAGATACGGGTCAGCTCCAGGGCCAATTCCTTGAGGCCGCTCGAGACCGCGGCCAGGGGTTGGTGGCTCTGCAAGCCCATGCGCGGGTCCCGCGCCGGTTTGAGCGCAAGCTCGGTGATCTTGGCCAGATGCGCCACGGCCTTCTCACGGAATCCCGGAAGGGTATTGGTGCCGGTGCCCGCGGCGGTGCCTCCCAGGGCCACGCGCTCCAGCAGCGCGCCTCGTCGCGCCAGCTCCTCCCGACAAGCCTCGATGGACTCGGCGTAGGCATTGAACTCCTGGCCGAGAGTGATGGGAACCGCGTCCTGTAGATGGGTGCGGGCGGACTTGATGTAATCGGCGAACTCGCGGCCCTTGGCGGAAAAGGCCTGCGCCAACGAGGCCAAAACGGGATCCAGTCTCTTCAGCTGGCTCAACACGGCCACGTGAGAGGCGGTCGGGAACGTGTCGTTGGTGGACTGCGCCATGTTGACGTGATCATTGGGATGGACCAGGCGGTATTCTCCCCTTTTCCCCCCCAAGAGCTCGGAGGCGCGATTGGCGATCACCTCATTGGCGTTCATGTTGAATGAAGTGCCCGCCCCGGCCTGATAGACGTCGACGACGAACTGCGAGTCCCAGCGGCCTGAGAGCACTTCGTCGGCGGCTTTGATCACGGCTTCCGCCTTCGGGGCGTCCAAGGCCTTGAGCTCCTGGTTGGCCAAGGCGCAGGCCTTCTTGATGGCCGCGTAGGCTCGGATCAGGGCCGGATGAGCCCGTAGTCCCGAGATGGGGAAATTTTCGACGGCTCGCAATGTCTGTATGCCGTAATAACAGTCGGCCGGAACGGCCCTTTCGCCCAAAGAGTCCTTTTCGGTTCGCGTGTCCATAAGCCGGATTATAGCTTTATATAGGCTCGATCGAGGAGGCCGCTATCCAGCCCTTGACTCCCTCTTGGATGAGGCCTATCTCGAGCCAGTCCCCTTCCTGGGACAATATCTGGGCTCGGCGTCCTTCAGGCGCCGTGAAGCTCACGCTGAATCTCTCTCCCGGACCGCTGCGCAGCTCCGCCGTGGGCCGTACGATGACGCCCATAGGCCGGGGATCGAGGTTGCGCCGCGCCAACCACCAGAGCCCGAAGATGGCCCAAAAGGCCAGGCAGGCGGCCGCCGGTCGGCCCAGCCGCGGCCTCAGATCGCGGCGGTAGAGGCTGAGACCGCCGAGGAGCAGGGCGAGCCAGGCTGCGATCCAGTGAAGACCGGCCAGTTCCCGTTTGGAAAACCACCAAAAGAGGCGGAAAAGGATCGGGGGAATTCCGGAGGGGACCAGCTGCTCCCCGGCCTTGTTGAGGGCGAACTCGAGATTGTGTCGTATATCCGGATCGCGCGGCAGCCGGTCGAAGGCCCTTTGATAGGAGGCGATGGCCGGACCCAGGGCTCCCGATTTGAAATGGGCGTTCCCGAGATTGTAGCGCAGGATCGGGTCCGAAGGGTTCTTCGCGACCAGGTCCTGGAAGAGCCCGGCGGCCGCGCGATAATCGCCGGAGTCGTAACGCTTTTGAGCTTCGCCGAAAGACGAAGGCCAGGCCAGAGCCAGGAACAACCCGAGCAAGACGCTCATCGTTTCAGCTCCTTTTCGAGGTCCTTAAGCAGCGCTCCTAAGGCGGAGGCGAGTCCCGCCTGGTCTTCTCCGTCGGTCTGTGGAGCGAAGCTCAATCGGTCGATCTGCTCCCAGAGCCGGCGCAGGTCCTCCATGAGGGACTGGGGCGCCCGAGAGGAGCGCTGACGCAGAAGCTCTTGGGCGCGCCGGAAGGTAAGCCCGGAGGCGGAGCAATTGAGCTTGTCAGCCAGATAGCCCGTCAAGGCGGCGCTCATGAGCGCCGCGGAGCGCCGACTGTCCCCTTCCTTGACTGCCTCGCTGATGCGCCGGCTCGCCAAGCCCACAGCCGCGGCCGCTCGAGCGGCCGCGGGGTCCGCTTGGCGCCTGGCCCGAATCTGGAACGCGCACAGAAAGCCCGCGAAGATCGCGAAAGGCAAGGAGTGGATGGGTCCCGCGTTCGCAACGTGCTCGAGCCAGCGTCCGAGGCTTCTGGATCGCGGAGCTTTGAGATAGCGTATATCCCGAGAAACCGCGGTCAAGCCCCTGGGACCGGAGGACTCCATCGCCGCCGGCTGGCTGCCCTCCGGAGCCGGATCGATCTTGAGCCGTATCGCGTCGGTTTGCACGGTCTTATAGGAACGCGATTGCGGGTCGAAGTAGGAGAACGAGATCGGCCCTATCGAGATATCCCCCGAAGCCTTGGCCACCAAGACAGTCTTGAACACCTTGGAGCCCTTGACCAGGTCTTGTTTCTTGTCCAAGTTGAGGGAGCTCACCGTATCGAAGACACGGAACGAGGACAAGTCGGGCATCACGGGCTCGCCCAAGGCCTTGAGATTGCCCGTCCCTTGGAGAGTGACCGTAAGGTTGACGGCTTCACCAGCCTTGGCGCGCTGTCGGTCGGTGGCGGCCGCGATCAAAAAAAGCCCGACCGCTCCGGAGAATCCCGGGGGCTTGCCCTGCTCGGGCAGAGGCTCGGCGTTCAACACGATAGGTTCGGAGGTCAATTCCGCGGTCTTGGGGGCCGACATCGACAGGAAGCGCTCGAAAAAATCGGCGGCGAATGGGTCCACGGCCAGGTCTCCCTGCACCGGAGCTCGGACCAATGCGGCCCCGACGCGAAGCGGGCCGGACTGGGCCGGGAAAAGGGCGGTCTTGATCTCGGAGAAGTAATACATGCGCCCGCGAATCATCACGTTGCCATGCCGCTCGGGCGGAAGGTCCTCGGCGATGAAGCCCGAAAGCGAGGGAGCCACGTATTGGGGGTTGCCGAGAAGGTTCACCGAGGTGTAGAAGCGCACCGACAGCGTGACCTGCTCGTTGACGAAGGCTCGCTTCTTGTCGAGCTCGGCGGTGACGAATAATTCGCGGCCCGAATCCGGCTCGGGAGCGGCCCGGGGCCGGGAAGGCCTGCCGGGCTGCCCCTGCGCCGATGGGGACGAGCCGGCCGCCGGCCTCACCACCTGTATCTGGATCGGCTCGGTGCGGAAGGTCTTGCCCTGGTATTGCACCTCGATCGGCCCGATCGAGCCCTGGCCGACGAATCGAGGGGCCAGCACATAGGTATGCACGATCGAGCTCGAGACCTTCCCGTTGACGATGGAAAGGCTTTGGTTTCGTCCGGAGGAATAGACGCTGAAATTGGGAAGATTGGGCATGCGGGGCTCCGGCAGATTGGCTTCAGGGCCGTTGACCGTGACTTCGAGCACGAGCTGATCGTTGACCGCCACTTCCGTCTTATCGACGTCCGCCCGGATATGGAGCTGGGCCGAGGCGAGCGCGGGCAGCCACAACAGCGTCGGCAGCAAAGCGTTCACCAGTCCTCCTCCGCCTCAGGCGCGCGCGGCGCTTGCTTCTGCAGCTCTTGCCGCCGCGACGCCTTCTCCTTCTCCGAGACGGCTCGCATCACGCGCTCGGCGTCCTCCTTCGAGATCTGATCCTGCGGCCGGGTCCGCGGTTGATTCCGGGGCGGTTCTCCTCCTTGTTCCTTCGTATCTCCCTTGTCTTTCTTCTTAGGCTCCGGTTCTTGCTTTTCTTGCCGGCCCGGCCCATGCTTGGGCTGTTGAGGGTTCTTGAGCCGTCGGAGGGCCAGGGCCAGATTATGGGCGGCTTCCGGATCGCCCGGGCGCAGGCTCAGCGATTTGCGGAAGCTCTCGATCGCCTTGGGCAGCTCGCCGCGTTGATACATCACGTTGCCCAGGTTGTAATAGGCGTCGGCGCGCAGATCCTTGGGTTGGGTCCCGGATTGGGCGATGGCCTTGAAAGCGGCTTCGGCCCTTTCCAGGTCCTCGAGACGATAGAGGGCGTCGCCGGCGTTGAATACCGGCCGGGCATCCCCGGGCGCGGCCTTGGCGGCCTTGTCGTATTCCCGCAGCGCCTCCTCGTAACGCTCTCGATCATAAAGCTTATTACCGCGGCGCAGCGAGCCTTCGGCGCCGGCGGCGCGGGCTTGCGCGGCGAAAAGCGCCAGCGCCAAGGGGATCAAGACCCCTTTTCGGAAGTCCTTTCGCTCCAACCCGAACGGATGCGTCCCTTCGCCGATCATCAGCTCCAGAAGCAATAGCAAAAAGGCGAGCGCCAAGGGGATGACGAAGCGGTTCTTGTACGAGGCGGTAGTCCCGGATTCCCCGGCGACCGCCTCAAGCTCGAGCAAACGCCTGGCGATCTCGGCCGAGGCCTGCGCCGACGGACTGACGCGCAGATAGTATCCGGAGCTGCGGGAGGCTATTTCCGCCAAGGTCTTTTCGCCGAGGCGGCTGATGACGGTATTGCCTCGGCGGTCCTTCTTGTAGCCCATGATCTGTCCCGCGGCGTCGCGCAGCGGGATAGGCTCTCCCTGGGGAGTGCCTATCCCTATCGCGAATATCCTGACTCCCGCGGAAGCGGCCTCCTCGGCCGCGGCCAGAGGGTCCTCACCCTTGGGTCCGGCCAAGTCCTCGCCGTCGGTCAAAAGGACCAAGGCCTTGCCTCCCTCGTAGCGGGCCAATCGATCGACGGCGGAGCGGATGGCCTTTCCCAAGGCCGAGCCGGGAACGGGGATGGCGCCGGGCTCCAAGGCCTTGAGCGTCTCCTTGGCCGCCTCGACGTCGGTGGTCATGGGACAGACCACGGAGGCCTCTCCCGCGAATGCGATCAGTCCCACGCGATCGCCCTTGAGCGAATCGATCAAGAAGGAGAGCTCCTCCTTGGCCTTTTCCAGGCGGGTGGGGCGGACATCCTCTGCCGTCATCGACAAGGACGTATCTACGGCGATCATCACCTGCCGGGCCTTGCCTTGGGTGCCGTGCAATTCGATGCCCCATTGCGGGCCCGCCAAGGCGGCGAAGATCAAGGCCAGGGCGGCCGCCTCGAGCAAGGCCAGAAGCCGGCGCCTCGGCGCCAGCCCGGGCTCGACCAGGCGCTCCAGCGTCCGGGGCCGGCCCAAGACCTGGGACAGCGCTCTCCTGGCCCGCTCTCCGCGGGAATGGCACCAACCCAGCGCTATCAAGGCCGGCAGCATCCACAGAAGATAGATCGGCTCGCGGAACATGCTAAGGCCACCTCAAGAGCCGGGTATTGGAGAGCGCCGCCTGCAGCAGCAGCAGCAGCGCCGCGGACAAGGCGGGCCAATGATAGACGTCGCGGCGGCTGAGCAGGTCCGGGAGCTTGACCTCGGACTTTTCCAAGGCATCGATCTCATCGTAGATCCGCCGCAGCTCCTTGCGATTGGTCGCGCGGAAAAACCGCCCGTCCGTGATCCGGGCGATCTCCGAAAGCAAGTCTTCATCGAGGTCATCGTCGATTCGCACGAGAACGCGGCCCCGCGCCGGATCGTCTATGGGCAGAACCGCCTGTCCACGGCTGGCCGTGCCCACGGCGTAGACCTTGACGCCCAGGCTCTTGGCGGTCTTGGCCGCGGTGATGGGATCGATAAGGCCGGTGTTGCTGCGGCCATCGGTCAAGAGAATCACCACCTTGCTTTTGGCCGCGCTGTCCTTGAGCCGGTTGAGGGCCGAGACGAGGCCGTCTCCGATCGCGGTGCCGTCGGCGCGCGTCATGCCGGGCGAAAGTCCGTCCACCTGTCTCGACAAGGCGTCATAATCCAGGGTCAATGGGCAGCCTAATTGCGTGGCGCCTCCGAACACCACCAGGCCGATGCGGTCATGGACGCGCTGGCGGATGAAGCGCAGGGCATTGTCTTTGGCCGCGTCGAGCCTATTGGCGGGATCGAAGTCGAGCGCTCCCATGCTCAAGGAGGTGTCTACGGCCAGCATGATATCGATGCCTTCCGCCAGCCCGGCGATGCGAGAGGAGAGCTTCTGCGGCCTGGCGAGCGCCAAGGCGATTAAGGCTAGGGCCAGCAACTTTAGCCCTAGGGGGCCCGCCGCAGCCAGCCGCTCCGAGGGCGTCAGCGACCTGCGCCAGAAGCCGGGCACGGCGGGGTAGAGACTGGCCCGAGTGAAACGGCGAGAAGCGAGAACTCGCCAGGCCGCGGCCAGGGCCAATGGGACGAGCAGAAGGAGAAAGTAGGGATAGGCGAATCTCATGGCCGGTTTCCCCCGGCCGGCTCCGGAACTTTCTCGGAGGTCTCGGCCACGAGTTTCCGCGCGATGCGAAGGTCCGCGGCTCCCCAGGGCTCGGAGGCCTCCATCTTGGAAAACTTGACGAGGTCGCCTCTTTCGAAGCACTCCTTGATCAGGAGCACGAGCCCTCTTTCCATCCCGGCCTGGCGCAGCTGCCGGTTGAGCTCCGAGCTGGTCAGCCGGGTGGCGGCGATGTCGAACCGTCTTTCCAAATAGCGCCGGATGATCTCCGATAAACGGCTATAGAACAGCTTGCGCTCGCCCTTGGCCCACAATCCCGACCCCTCAAGCGCGGCGAGCTCCTCCAGGGCGATGATGTCCGCGGGCCGGTGCTCCTCCTTGGCCGCCTCAAAGGCCTTTTCGGCGCCGCCGCGGCGGCGCCATAGCCACCAGAGCGCCGCGCCTAGAAGCGCGGCGAGCAGCCAGGGCCATAACGCGGGCCTGGCTCGGCGGGGCGCCTTGATGTCGCGGAGGGCTCCGTCCGGCTCGATCTCGGGCTCGAGCACGTCGAGCTCGAAGCTGGATGCGGCCAGGGGCTTTTGCCCCCCCGGTTCGACGAGCGTCCAGGGCAGGTTGACCGATAGGCGGCCCGGAGCCAGGGGCACCAGTTGTATCCTCAGGATGGCGCGATAACCGCCGGAGCCGCTGACGCCTCCGGCCGTGGAATCCTCCTCGACGGAGGAGATGGCGTAAAGGTCGGTGGCCGATGCCTCCAGATTCAGCTTGAGCTTGTGATCCATGGGCAAGCTGGCCGAGGCCATGATCGCCACGGCCTCGCCCAGCCGCGCCGTGGTCGTGGCCAGGGAAATGTCCACAGC
>JACQPG010000059.1 GCA_016207665.1 Elusimicrobiota bacterium
CCTCGTTCATCTCGTCGAACCCCTCCATTGCTGGAGAGATATCGTACGGTAGAACCGGACATTTCTATTCTCGGTAACCAGGACATATCAATTCTCGCGTTCGATCGTTCATTTGTTTATTTTGTGTCGTAGGACCGCTCACCGCTAAAATGCTATTTTAGGCGACGATTGGACCGTTATACCTATGTCTAAAAAAAGGCGGACATCCCGATTCGTTGATAGGACCAGGCGCGCTCAAGGCGGCGCACAGCAGGATGCCGCAAGCAATGTGCTAGCTCGTGAACGAGTTAAGCTTCTGCTTGACGAAGGGAGTTTTGAGGAGCTCGATCTGCTGGTGGAGCCCTATGTCGGAACTCAAGACCGAGGGCGTCTGACTGGAGATGGCGTGGTGGTCGGATTCGGCAGAATTCATGGACGCGACATTTGTATTTTTTCACAGGATTTCGCGGCCATGCAGGGGCGCATCGGCCTGGCTCAGGCTATGAAGATTTGCAAGGCTATTGATCTAGGAATTCGGATCGGAGTTCCGGTGGTAGGCTTTTACGATTCTCAAGGATTCCGTGTTCAGGAAGGAATTGAATCAGCCGCCGGTTTTGCGGAGATCTGCTGGCGAGGAGTCCAAGCCTCGGGCAGAATACCGCAGATTTCGGCTGTATTAGGCCCCTGCTTTGGAGGATTAGCCTGTTCACCCGCGGTGACCGACTTTACTTTTATGGTTGAGACAACAAGCCACATGGTGATAAGCCATCCAGAGTTAGTTAGTTCCACTACTGGCGAAAATATCGACCTTGAATCCTTGGGCGGAGCCCTCACCCACGGTAGACGTTCGGGAGCCTGTCACTTCGTGGCAGGGTCGGAGCAGGACTGTTTTAGGCAGATCAAGGATCTATTAAGCTATCTGCCATCCAACGGTTCCGAGAAACCCCGGAGTATCGTTCCCTCCGACTCGCCTGATAGACGGAATGAGGCATTGGAAAGGATTGCGGAGTTGCCGCCAACGACGCCATATGAAGTGCAGGACGTGATTCGTGAGATTGCCGACGATCGGTCATTTTGTGAGGTTCATCGCCACTTCGCGGAGAACCTTATCATCGGCTTCATTCGCTTGGGTGGAGAAGTGATCGGGGTTATTGCGAATAATCCGGCTAAACTTGCCGGAGCCTTGGATATTTCAGCTTCGGAAAAAGGCGCGAGGTTTATCCGTTTCTGCGATGCCTTTAATATACCAATACTGACGCTGGCGGATACTCCCGGCTACATGCCTGGTTTAGATCAGGAGCATGGCGGCATCATTCGGCATGGAGCCAAACTTGTATTCGCATATTGCGAAGCCACCGTCGGGAAAGTGACCGTTATCCTCCGAAAGGCTTATGGAGGAGCCTATGGTATGGGTGCCAAACAGTTTGGCGTCGATCTAAATTTCGCCTGGCCTTCGGCTGAGATCGCGGTGATGGGACCTCCCGGTGCTGTCGAAATCTTGTTCAACAAGGAGGTTGCTTCTGCTCCAGATCCGAATTTAAGGAGGAAAGAGTTGGCAGAGCAGTATCGGAGGGAGTTCTGTAATCCGTATAGAGCAGCGAGCCGGGGTTATATCGATGAGGTGATCGCTGCCACTGATACTCGCGCCAAGCTGATAAGGGCGTTCCGATTTCTCGCCCATAAGGGGATTGCCTTTCCTAAAAAACGGCACGACAATATTCCACTTTAGTTGATGCGGCGGATTGACAAATACTCAATGATGAGCCATACTCCGGCAGGATGCAGCTACTAACGGCCGCATGCTTCATATTTTGTTCGTGTACTTTAATCGCTGCTGAAACTCACGGCGCTCAACACGAATCCGCCGAAGATATTCTTCAAAAGGTAGACGAAGTAAGAGCTCCGACAGGCAATTACATCCTTGAGAGCCTTTTGACCTCGGTCAAGAATACAGAAAAATCCTATTTTAAGGCGCAAGTCTTGATCAGCGGGCCGACCAAGACGTTGACCCAGATATTGGAGCCCGCCATCGAACGCAAAGTCACCCTGCGGGTTGAAAAGGCTCTCTGGATCATGACCCCTCACATTTCGAGACCTATCCGGATAGCTCTAGGCCAAAGGTTGGCGGGGGTCGTTTCTTACGCAGATATGGCCCGTACCCACTTCTCGGGCTGGTATTTACCGAAACTCGTACAGGCCAACAACGCGCAATACCTATTAGAGCTAACGGGAAAGGACGGAGATGAGCCATACTCCAAGATCATGCTCTGGGTACAAAGAGGGAATTATCATCCTATAAAGGCAGAATTCTATGCGGCCTCTGGGAGGCATTTAAAGACTTGCCTCTACGAAGATTATAAGATGCTCGCGGGAAGGCTTCGCCCGGCGAAGATGATCTATACTGAAACCACCGACCGGAACCGGCTGACGGTTATCGAGTTGCACCGGGCCGAGCCGCATGATTTACAGAAAAAGTTCTTCAACAAGGACAACCTGAAGACCCTGCGACTTAACGGCCAACCACTCATCGACCTCTCTGGGCGATAAACATGTCTCTATTAGCATGGTTTATACTGGGAGTCTTTATTGGAAACGCCCAAAACGCCTTTATCTACAGGTTCCCGCGTGGAATCCCTCTTTTACACGCCGCTTCTCGCTGCCTTCAATGCCATATCCCCTTGGCGGCCTACGACAACATCCCGATCTTGAGTTTTATTTTTAGACGGGGCCGCTGTAAGAGTTGTCGCGCTCCTACAAATCCCCGTTACGTTCTCATTGAGCTTGCCACCGGCGTGCTTTTTGCCGCATTATTCCACCGTTGGCAAGATAACAATCTCTGGCTGCTTGTCGCGTCCTTGGCTAGCATTAACCTCATTTTGATAGCCCTAATCAATTGGGATACCTACGTCATTCCTGGGGAATTATCCTTGACCCTACTGGCTTTAGGGCTCCTGACATCCTGGTTCAACCCGAATTTTGGCGGAGGTTGGAAAGGCGTTACGACAGCGTCGATAGGCGCCGCAACGGCTTTTTTGGTAGGCTGGCCGGCCACCCTGGCGGGGCGATCTCTGTTTGGAAACGAGCCTGTAGGCCTGGGGGATGTCGTACTTATCTCAGCCGTGGGTTCCTTCGCAGCATGGCGCGGGGCGCTTTTTACTTTCATCATCGCTCATGTTTTAGGCTCTCTTTGGGGTGTCCTGCTTGTTTCTTCCAAGAGATGTAATCTCAAAGATCCTATCCCATTCGGTCCATTTTTAGGCCTTGCCTCGCTTTACCATTTTCTCTAAGTCCTACCGATATCATCAGGGTCTCAGAACCTCAGAACCTCTGGCATTGACAAGGGATGATACGCCATTTACACTATGGCCGTGCCGAATAACAAGAAAATTGCTAGAAAGGCAACAGAAATTGAGTTCTGGTTAATCGATAAAATTTCCCGATGCTCAAAGGGTCTTCCGACCACCCTCGATCCGAAGTCCTCATTCTCGGAGTGCGGTCTCGATTCGGTTCAGACAGTCTCTCTCATGGGAGACATGGAAGTATGGCTGGGAACCAAACTATCTCCCACGTTGCCGTGGGACTATCCTACCATCAAGGAACTTGCTGAGCATTTGGCCTCTGGTGACCACCGAAAGGGCTGACAATGCCTCCCAAGATTTCGCGGGAACCAATAGCCATAACGGGAATAGGGTGCCGATTCCCAACCGTAGCCGATCCTAAAGAGTTTTGGAATCTGCTCGAACACGGGATCGATGCCATATCGGCGGTCCCACCAGAACGATGGGATGAGACACGTTTTTACCATCCAGATCCATCCACTCCCGGGAAGACGAACAGTCGATGTGGCGGTTTCCTCAAGGACGTCGATCAGTTTGATCCTTCATTTTTTGGAATTTCACCTCGCGAAGCGAGCCGAATGGATCCTCAACAGCGATTGATTCTAGAAGTCTCCTGGGAAGCCTTGGAAGACGCCGGTGAGGTGCTCGATCGCTTATCGGGCTCTCCCACGGGGGTTTTCATCGGAGTCACGAATGTTGACTACGGTCGGTTGCTCTTGAGCCAATACAAGACTATTGACGCATACACCGGCACCGGGGCATCCCCAGGAATAAACGCCAACCGCGTATCATATTTCTTGAATCTCAAGGGCCCCAGCATGATAGTCGACACCTCCTGCTCTTCATCTTTGGTGGCCGTACACTTAGCATGTAAACACATCTGGGATGGAGAGTGTTCTTTGGCTCTAGCAGGTGGCGTCAATCTCATCCTTTCACCCAGCACAAACATACTTTTTACCAAGATGGGCGGATTGTCTCCGGACGGACGATGCAAGGCGTTTGATTCATCGGCAAACGGCTATGTTCGAGGAGAAGGGGTCGGAGTAGTCGTCCTCAAGCCGCTATCAAGGGCTCTGGCCGAAGGTAATCTCATTTATGCCTTGATCCGGAATACGGCGGTGAACCAAGATGGCCGCACTAATGGCTTGACCGCTCCTAATGGATCATCTCAGGAGGCCGTTTTACGGCAGGCTTATCGCGGAGCTGGAATCGTTCCCGGAAAGGTACAGTATATCGAGGCCCATGGCACCGGCACCCCCTTAGGCGATCCTATTGAAGCGCTGGCCCTAGGGGCTGTTCTTAAGGAAGGTCGTTCGCCAGGTCAAAAGTGCGCCATCGGATCGGTAAAAACTAATTTCGGTCATCTCGAGGGAGCCGCCGGTATAGCTGGCCTCATTAAGGTAGCGCTTTCCATGACGAACGGAGTGATTCCAGCCAGCTTGCATTATCGAGAACCGAATCCCCATATTCCTTTCGACCGATTACCAATTCGCGTCCAGAAAAGACCTGGCTCCTGGCCTGGCAAGGGTCAAAAGAGGATCGCTGGAGTAAGCTCCTTCGGATTCGGCGGAACCAATTGCCATATCGTGTTGGCTTCTGTGAACCAGCCCCGAAAGACGCGTCGTACGAACAATCGACGGGGTCTTTGCCTGCCGCTATCGGCCAAGTCTGCGGAGTCTTTACAGGAGCTCGCGAGGAAATACCTGGAATACTTGGAAACCAAGGACGGGCAGCGCGCCAGCCTAATAGACATTTGTGGTACAGCCTCGGTCTATAGGACTCATCACGACTACAGGGCCGCATTATGTTTCACCAATCGCCATGAGCTAAAAACTAGGCTTAAGACCTCCTTTCAGAACGACTCCATCGAATGGGTCCGTGTCGGGCGACGCCTCCCAGGCAAGCGACATAAAATCGCCTTTGTCTTCTCCGGCCAAGGATCGCAATGGCTTGGTATGGGGAATGAGTTGATGTCCAAGGAGCCGATCTTTGCCAGAATGATGCGGAAGTGCGCCAGGCTGATACACCAGACCGCCGGGTGGTCCCTGGAGTCGGTGATCAGATCGGCGAATCGGGCGGATACACTTAGCGATCCTGAGATATCTCAGCCGGGCATATTCGCGATCCAAATGTCCTTGGTTGCGTTGCTCGAATCTTGGAATATCCGGCCTGAAAGCGTAGTGGGACATAGCGCCGGAGAGATCGCGGCCGCTTGTGCGGCAGGCGCGCTCAGTTTGGAAGAGGGGGTCCGCATCATTTGCCAACGCAGCCGGCTGCTTAAGCGCTTATCTGGAAAGGGGAAGATGGCCCTTGTAGCCCTTCCTCCAGGAGAAGTCCTAGAGATCCGGAAGAATTATTGCGATCGCCTCCATATTGCGGCGTATAACGGGCCGACGGCAACGGTCGTCGCTGGAGACGGGGATGCGATTGAGAAGTTGCTAAAAGATTTGGAGGCCTCCGGTACGTATTGTCGTCTCATCAAGGCGGAGGGCGCGGGCCATAGCCCGCAGACGGCCCCACTCGCTGAGGAGCTCCGGCGGTGCATCGGAAATCCCGGGCGGCTTCGGCCCCAAATACCTTATTATTCCACGGTGACCGGAAGTTTATGGAATCGAGGCCTGGGACCGAGTTACTGGAGTGATAACATGCGTAACCCGGTCCAGTTTGCCGGAGCCATCCAGAGGATGGCTGCGGATGGCTTTACCCTTTTCGTGGAAGTCGCGCCTCACCCGATCCTGAACATGAATATATCCGAGATCCTGACACGATCGGGGCTAGAAGGAGCCGCGATCCCGACCCTCCAGAGATCGGAACTCGACTCCCTTTCATTGGCAAACACCGTGGGGGCTTTATATTCCGAAGGTTATGACTTGGACTGGCGAAAGATCAATCCCGATGTCCGACTCACCAGACTCCCAACCTACGCATGGCAACATAGCCGACATTGGTCAAACTTGAACAGCCAAGAGGAAACCCCTCTTGCCTCGGGAACAGGCCACCCCATGTTGGGGCCGCGCACATCCTCCCCTGCTCATCCAGGAGAATATGCTTGGCAAGTGACGTTGAGCCGAGCCGATTTCCCATTTTTGAACGACCATGGCGCTCAAGGAAACGTCATCTTGCCCGGCGCGGCCTATATCGAAATGGCGTTAGCCGCGGCCACCGACCTCTTCGGAAGCAAGGAATTCCTGTTGAAGAACGTCGAGTTTTCGAGGGCTCTCTATTTTCTTGATGTGGACACTAAGAGGACCCTGACCCTGGTATTCAACCCTCTTTCCGAGGGTGGATTTCTTTTTCGATTTTATTCCAATCCAGACTCGTCCTCAGGTTCTGCGGGCCATTGGAACATCCATGCAAGTGGGACTATTTCCGTATGCCAAGAACCTCGCCCAGGACGACCTCCCGATATAGAAACCGTCAAACGGACGCTGGGCGATCCCATGGATAGGAAAGAATGTTACGAACGGTTCAAAAGCACCGGGGCTGATTATGGCCCCGCCCACCAAGGAATTTCGCGGGTATGGTATAAGGCTGAGGAAGCTTTGGGAGAAATAAGCACGCCCGGATCCATACAGCATGAACTAGTTCACTATCAATTCCATCCCGCTCTGTTAGACTCGTGCTTCCAAGCACTCGGAATATCGCTGCCGTTCCCTAACTCGCCTTTTTTGGACAAGGATAGCCCTCAAAAGGACGTTTTTCTGCCGGTTCGAATCAAGGAATTACGTGTATGGAATCGGTCGTGTCTACCAGTCTGGAGCCATGCCCGTTATCGCCGGGACGCCTCGCCGGATGGTGACAACACCAAAGGCGGCGACATTGAAATCTTGGATGAGCGGGGAAACGTGCTCGCCTCCGTATATGGCATGGTGGTCAAAAGGGTGGGCCAAGGTGATAATGCCGATATACTTACAAGTCTGGCGGATTGGTTTTACGAAATCAGTTGGACGCCAAGCCCCGAGCCAATCATTTCTCCGAAACTTACCGGCACGAGATGGATTATCTTTTTGGATGAAAAAGGTATCGGTTCAGAGCTTGCGACGCTAATGAGACAAAACGGAGCATATTGCACATTAGTAAACCCTAGCCACGAGTTCGCGAAAAACTCTGAAAATCACTACACCGTCCGGCCAGGAAACCGCGGGGACATTGAAAATCTCCTCAAAAGCTGGATCGACCTCGGGAATCCCGGATGCGATGGGATCATTCATTTATGGTCCCTAAACGCTTCGAAAGAAGAATCCTTAGCGGCACTGCGACATGCTCAGATAATCGGCTCTGGCAGCGTGCTGCATCTAGTTCAAGAGTTATCGCATAAACGGCAGTTGACTCCAAGGCTCTTCCTCGTCACGGAGGGAGCACAGGCCGTGGGCGGCCAGCCCCTAAAACTCAACGTGCCACAGTCCCCCTTATGGGGTCTAGGGCGATCGGTGGCTCAGGAACATAACGAATATTGGGGCGGACTCGTTGACCTGGATCCTGACTCCTCGACCGACTCCGCAGTCCAACAGATATTCACTGAAATCAATCGGCGTGATAGCGAGGATCAAGTCGCCTATCGCCGAGGAGTCCGACATGTTGCTCGACTCGTGCGGGTCAAAGAGCTTGGAGCGCACCTCGATAACCTCACCATTAGGGATGATGCGGCCTATCTCATCACTGGAGGCCTGGGGGATATCGGTCTAGAAACAGCACGATGGTTAGCGCGCAATGGTGCGAAAACCCTGGTGCTCTGGGGACGATCCAAACTCCCTCCCCGTAACGAGTGGGCCCACATAGATGGCAACCCTCGGATGGCCCGAGCCGTATCCATCATCTCCGAGATCGAGAAGACAGGAACCAAAGTATATGTGGCTACGATCGACGTGGCGAATGAACGTTCAGCTCACGACTTTCTTAAGGACTGGAAAGCGGCTGCCCGCCCAGCGATCCGAGGGGTGATACATTCGGCGGGAATAGCCCATCCCAAACCCACGGCCGAATTGGACTTGGAAGCATTTTCAACGGTGACCAGTCCTAAGATCGACGGATCTTGGATTCTCCATCAGCTTTTTAAGGATTCAACTCTGGATTTCTTTATTCTCTTCTCATCTGTCGCTTCCCTCCTGGGGTGGTTGAGCCAAGGACTGGCGCATTATGCCGCTGCAAACGCGTTTTTAGATGCGTTAGCCCATTTCAGGAGACAACTAGGATTGCCCGCGCTTTCGATTAATTGGGGGGGATGGTCGGAAGTCGGAATGGCGGCTCGGTTTCAACTTTTCGATCGTTATGCCCTTAGAGGTACGGGAGGGATATCGTCCTCCAACGGAACGGCTATTTTAGGCCGCCTGTTGAGCCTGACTCGCAGCCAAGTCGCGGTCGCACCCATTAACTGGGATCAATGGTCAGAGGCCCATCCTTTCGCGCGGGTCTCGCCGCTTTTGTCGAATATTTTGAGCGAATCGCCAGCGGGTCAAAGCGGAACAAGCCGTATCACTCGAGAGACGATTCTTGCGGTCGAACCCGCGCTAAGAAAGGAGCTCATCGAGTCATATTTGAAACCCAAAATAGCGCGTGTTTTAGGCCTTTCAGATGCCGCGCTCGATACGGCGCAGCCTCTCACCAGCCTGGGACTTGACTCCCTGGTCGTGATTGAGCTCAAAAACAGGGTGAAGTTGGATTTGGGCATCGAAATCCCTCTAATGACTCTGCTAAGCGGGCTTAGCATACGCCAGCTCGCTTCATGGCTGGCTCAGGAGTTGGATTCCCAATCCGCCCCTACTAAAGACGCGCCTCCCTCAGGGGGTCTAACACGGCTCCTGGGAAATGGCAAGGCAGGTGAACTGTCCGGTCGGGTTGAGTCACTCAGTGATGACGAGGTGGACATTCTTCTGCGGTGTATCGTGGCACAAGGCATCCCGGGAGAATGATGGACTTTCGCAAGCTGTCACCACAAGATAAGCGACGCCTGTTGGTCGATCTCTTGACTCGGAAGGGGCTGACCGATGTCCACTCGTTAGAGCATCTGCTGCGCCTCGGGCGTCAGACATCGGGCCTCAAGGACAAATCCCAGTTTGATCCGTCCAAGGAAGTGTTCCTTGACCCTGATATTCGGCCATGTTCGCCCTGGGACGAGACTCTTGAGCCCAAAGCCATTTTCCTGACAGGAGCTACCGGATATATGGGACGCTTCCTGCTTTTTGAACTGCTTAAGTCGTTCCCGAGCCGAGTCTATTGTCTCATCCGAGCGTCGAGCGCCATTGACGCCAAGAAGAGAATCGAGGACATGATGAAATCCTCGCTCATCTGGGACCCCGACTTCCAGCACCGGATTGTCCCGATTCCCGGAAATCTGGATCGGCCAGCATTCGGCTTGCCTCCAGAAAAGTTCGATTTTCTGGCTCGAGAGATCGACTGGATATATCATGCGGGCGCCACCGTGAATTTTGTTTATCCTTACAGCGCCCTTAAAGCTCCCAACGTCGACGCCACTCGAGAGATCATCCGCTTAGCTTGCCAATATCGAACCAAACGGCTTCATTATGTCTCGAGCATGGCCGTCTTCGACTCCCTCGGATATTCCGGAAAGCCTGCTCTGGAAGACCTCGCCTTACAGCACGGAGACAGCCTATTTATCGGTTATGTCCAGACAAAATGGGCCTCTGATTCAATCATCTCACTGGCTGGCACGAGGGGTGTGCCTATATCAATCCATCGACCTCCCTTTATTTCGTGCCACAGCGAGACCGGCGTCTGCAATACCAAGGACTTCGTAGCGCGTTGGATTAGCGGTATTACTCAATTAGGCTGCGTTTCCAACATCAATATTCGCATGGATTTGGTACCGGTGGATTATCTTTGCAAAGCCATAATCCACTTATCGCGATCAAGAACATCCATTGGAAAGGCGTTCCATTATTTTCTTCCACAACCCTTCCTGTCGCACCAATTGGTAGAGTGGCTTACTGGCTACGGCTATAAACTATCGGTCGCCCCGTATGATGAGTGGGAGTCGGGTCTTTTGCGGACTGCCGCGTTAGGCGTCGATAACGCCTTGCATCCTCTCCTCGGATTCCTGGCCGCCCGGGTCGGCGAAGAAAATGGCCGTCCTCTCAGCATAGCAGACATGTATTCTTCCGAACGAAGGCCCCGCTATGATGGTAAAAATGTCCAATTTGAACTTCAAAACGCCTCCATCCCGTGCCCCTCTTCGGAACAGCTTTTTAGGACTTATTATGACTATCTCATTCGCTCAGGCTTTCTGAAGCCGCCTGGAGGAGCCGCGGGAAATCCGTCGCGCGCGCATGCTAGACCAAGTTTTTAACTTCGAGCTCTACAGAGTTCATCCCTGGCCTCTCGCGAAAGCCTTGGGAGCGATCATCGAATTCGCCTTAGGGATATTCGTTCTCACCAAGAACTACAAAAGCATCATCAATATCTCTTTCTTCGGATTGGCAACCTGCATCGGGATACATCTCGCTGGACAAACCTTTCAAGAATTGAGCACCTCCCCGGAGCTGATCGTTTTTTATTTTCGGGTTCGTATCCCAGCCTTCTATTTGATGCCTCCATTCTTTTATCTCTTCACTCAATCGGTCCTGAACCAACTAGACCGAAATAGGAAGTGGGTGATTGTTAATTTCGTAGTAGGTTCCATAGCAGGGGTCGTGGCTACATTGACAGTGCCCGATGAGGTGCATCAGATGGCGTGGGGGTTCGAGCCCAGGGTCCCGCTAATCCATCATGTGCTATTCCTGGAGGCTCTGGCCGTTCATTTTTTCTGCTTCTGGAACTTTTACCGCGGATTCAGGACCGCCACAGACATCCTCGAGAAAAACAGGCGAAAGTATTACCTTATCGGATTCGGTGTTTCTTATTTTGCCGCCCTCGATTATTTGCCTCTCATGGGATACGACATTTATCCCATTTTTGCCGGAATGTCGTTTCTCGCGTCTCAAGGCATACTAGCCTATTCTATCGCTCGTTACCGTTTAATGGACATAGAGACGGTCGCTCTAAGGACCGCCACGTGGCTCGCGACCAGCGCCATAGTAATCATCCCCCTCTTTACCGCTCTTATATATCTCTACTCGTGGATATCGGGGCTAAACAATTTCCAATTGGCTCTCTTGACTCTAGTTATTTTCGGCATATTCCTTAAATACTGGTCTTGGATACAGCCAAAGGTCGATCATTTGTTCCAAAAGCGCAAATACGATCTTAAACAAGTCCTGGCCGATTATCTTTCGGATCTGGCAGCTCTTAGATCTTTGCCCGACGTTGACAAGCAGCTAAATGAATCTCTGCTCAGCTGCCTTTACGCTGAATTTGCTCACCTCTATTTAAGGCGCGAAAACGACGACGTCTATGGTCTTGTGGGAGGCTCCGAGAATGACACCTCGCGAAAAGAAGGGTTTCCCGGAAAAGAGCCTCTCGCTACATGGCTTGGTACCCAAACAAACATTCTATACTGGCCCGAAGTAATACAAGTGACGCAATCCCAGCAGCTGCGCTCCTCAGCCGAGAGATTTTCCGCTATCGTGGGGCAGCCACAGATCGTCGTCCCCCTAATTGATCAAGACGGCCTTCTCGGATGGATCGCGGTAGGACCGAAGGTTAATGGCGAACCGTACAAGACTGTAGAGCTCGAGTTCCTCGACCAACTACGACGAGGACTCACCATAGCCTTAGCCAATTCGGTATTGTACGATAAGGTCCGCCGCTTCACGGTTAGCCTGGAAGAAACGGTCAAACAACGCACCCAAGAATTGGCGTCCGCCAACGAACAGCTCAAGAAGCTTGCCCAGATCAAAAGCGATTTCTTCGCCAATGTCTCCCATGAACTTCGGACGCCCTTGACTCTAATCCAGGGTCCGCTAGACGCTCTAGCAAACGGCCGCCAAGGCACTCTTAACCCAGAAC
This sequence comes from Elusimicrobiota bacterium, assembly GCA_016207665.1. Taxonomy (GTDB): domain Bacteria; phylum Elusimicrobiota; class Elusimicrobia; order UBA1565; family UBA9628; genus JACQPG01. The sequence goes on from JACQPG010000059.1 coordinate 12,219, forward strand.
AAAAGACCGCCCTGGACTTGATGCGCATGAATTCAATCAGACTTCGGAAACTGATCGACGAATTACTCGATTTTTCAAAGATGGAGGCGGGCAAATTAAAGCTTGCGTGGAAGGTCATCGATCTTTCCTCATTGATAAAACTGATGACCACCCAGATCGAGGGCGCCGCCAAATTAAAAGGGCTGACAGTCGCCTGCCGCATCTTGGCTGAGAAAGCTGAAATCTATGGCGATCCGGATAAGCTGGATCGAGTTTTTCTCAACCTCATCTCAAACGCTTTGAAATACACGCCGGCAGGCGGACGGGTCCAACTTGAAGTGATCGACATGGGAACAATGTATCGCGTTTCCGTGAAAGATACCGGAATCGGGATTCCCCAAAGCGAACTTCCCAAACTCTTTCAACGATTTCATCGCGTCGCCAGCTCCGAACACTCCTACAAGGGAACAGGCATCGGCTTGGCTTTCGCCAAAGAACTTGTAGAGCTCCATGGTGGACAAATCTTGGTTGAGAGCACTCCCGGTGAGGGCTCCAGCTTCCATGTCGAGCTAAGAAAGGGTCGCGAACATATTCCAAGCGGGGAGACACTTGCTCAAGCAACCTCGTCGGAATACCAACTCAATCAGGATGAACGGCGTCTTTTGGAGAATACCCTGGGAACCAGCACCCAAGTCTATGAGAATTTCCGGACCTCCCAGCCTGCATCCTCGAGTTCCCGACCTCGGATATTGATCGTTGAGGACAACCCTGACATGGCGTCCTATCTGATGCAATTGCTAAGGGCCGAGTTCGAAGTATTCGTAGCCAGGGATGGAGTAGATGGTCTTGAAATTGCCCGGAAAGAAACACCGGCTCTGATCATATCAGACGCCATGATGCCCAAAATGACCGGAGAGGAATTGTGCCTTAAGGTACGGCAAGACGAACAACTCAAACAATTGCCTTTCATCTTCTTGACCGCCCGGGGCGAACAGGAACTAAAGATTCGCGGCCTGGAAGCCGGAGCGGATGATTATTTGGTTAAACCTTTTAGCCCTAAGGAACTATTAGTAAGGATCAACTCTCTCTTGAACCTTAGAAAACTGCAGCGCGAGCTGCAAGAAGCAAACACCCGGCTCAAGGAACTGGATCGGGCCAAATCAGAGTTCGTTTCCATAGTAAGTCACGAGTTGCGTACCCCCATGACCTCCATCAATGGCTTCTTGACCACGATACAGACCCGCAATGCCCAGCTAAGCGACGAAAAGAAAAGAGAGTATCTTCACATAATGCACCAAGAATCGACACGAATGATACGCCTGGTCAATGATCTCCTTGACATCACGAAAATAGAATTGGGCCACTATGAGATGAACAAGATCAAATCTGATTTTTCAGATTTGACGAAAAAAGTGGTCGAATCCATGTGGATACAAAATCCTCAGCTGACTTTTAAGATATCCGGCCTTGAGGCCACGGTGCTGCTGGAGATCGACCCAGACAAGATCAGGCAGGTTCTCATCAACCTATTAAGCAACGCGGCAAAATACTCCCCTAAAGGAGGCGTCGTTGCCGTCGATATCCAAGGGAGGAACGGCAAAACCGAGATTCGCATCAAGGACCAGGGGCCCGGAATCCCCAAAGAACATCTCCAAAAACTATTCCATAAATTTTATAGAGTGGAGACAGTGACTCCCAATAAGGCAAATAAGGGCCCCAAGGGTACCGGCTTGGGATTGGCTATCACGAAAAAAATCGTCGAAATGCATGGCGGCGATATCTGGGTCGAAAGCGAGGTCGGCAAAGGCTCCCAATTTTGCTTCACCCTTCCGTTGCCGTCATCGCAGAACATTCCAGTGGCGGCCAAGGAGAACCCGTGACAAGATACAAGATATTGATAGTGGACGACGAAGAGTATCTGAGGATTCTCCTCAGGGACAACCTGGAGCTTGAAGACTTCGAGGTCGTAGCGGCATCTACCGGTAAGGAAGCTATAGAAATGGCCTGGAAAACCTGCCCTGACTTGGCCATCATAGACATCGGCCTTCCCGACATGACGGGTTGGGAAGTATGTCGCCGGCTAAAAGAGGACTTCCGATCGGCTGACCTTCCTATCGTAATCCTTACGGCTGAAACGGCGGGGAAAGTTGGCGCCCAAATGAAGGAACTTGGGATCACCCATCACATCGCCAAACCCTATCACCCGATAGAAATCATTACATTCCTCAAGGATTTACTGACCAAATCCACCAAAGATGGCTGACCATATCAGGATCCTATTGATCGGCGACAAATCCGCGGCGGGGGATTCGCTGGCAAAACTGTTGAGAGGGATCGGCCGTCAGTTCATGACCACGAAAGACGCGCCAATCGGCAGAAAGCTTGCGCGATCTGGGCCGTTCGGTCTGGTATTCATAGACCTGCCTCTGACGAGGGCGCAACAGCTTCTCGATGAGCTCACCGAAAACAGGCCCGCTCCGGCGGTGGTAGTAGTCAGCTCTGAAAGCCAGCCTGCGCCCATCGACTGGCTAAAAGCGGGCGCTTTCGGATGCCTGACCAAGCCTGTTCAACCTGACGAGCTCAAGATAATTACCGAGCGGGCGCTCGAACGATGGGACCTGATCGAACAAAACCGCGCCAAGGCCGCGGCTCTGGCTCAAACGAACAAGGATCTTGAAAAGGCCAACGCTTACGTGCAAAAACTTCTAGACGCCAAGAGCCAGTTTGTCGAGATGATGAACCATGAAATGCGCACGTCGCTCACTATTATCCAGGGTTTCTCTGAGACCAGCTTGAGCCGTTTTGATCATCTAGACACGAAAAGACTCAAATTCTATCTCAAGATCATCAACGATGGTTCAAGCCGTCTGGCCCGCCTGATCGAAGGGCTAATGGACCTTACCAATGGCCGGTAAATTGACGACATGTCACCGCCTTGGTAAAATACAACGACGCGGGCGTAGTTCAATGGTAGAATAGGAGCTTCCCAAGCTCCGGACGTGGGTTCGATTCCCATCGCCCGCTCCAATTTATGGGATCGGGCTGTGCCGGGCAAAGCCCGGTGCGCCCGCTCCATTTTCCTGGGTATGGCACGTTGCAATTGATTTCCCCATCGAGAAATTGCCAAAATACTACAGTTAAATGCGGAACCTACCAAGATGTCCTTAGACAACAACAAAGTTCTTATTATCGAGGATGATGGAGCGACGAATCTGCTCCTTTCTGACAACCTAAAGAGCCAGGGTTATGAGCCGGTATGCGCCTATGACGGCGTCTCAGGATTGGATCTGGCCCGCGCGTCTCAACCCTCCCTGATCGTCTTGGACCTCCTACTTCCGGGCGGTATGGATGGCTGGGAGGTATGCCGCCGGCTGAGGGCAGCGGGAGCTCGGACCCAACATATCCCGATCCTCGTAGTATCCATCGTCCCTTGGGACCATGGCCGGGGGACGAAAGGCTTAGAGCCTATCTCTTTCGTGGACAAGCCCTTCGATATCAATGATCTGCTGGCTGAAGCGGACCGCATGACCGGCCGGCATTTCGACGCCTAGTTCTCTTGCGCCAAGTCCTGTTGGCGATCGCCCTTTCCTTCCGGGCGGGGTATTGCCTGGAGGTAGCGACCCCCTCCCAGACCGTTCATCCCGTACCTGAACCTTCGGTCGAAATCTGGCTGACGCTAGGCCGCTCCCGCTATTACGAGGGCTCATTACGGGCGGCGCTGGAGGCTTACGAGAAAGGAGTGAAGCTCGATCCCCGCTCGGTCGAGGCCTGGCTCAACGGGGCCGTGATACTCGAGGAAACCGGGGACTTGCGGCGGGCCCTGCGCTGGTACGAGAAAGCGGCCGCGCTCAAGCCCGATGCCGAGATATTCAACGCCGCGGGCTGGGCCCATCTCCGGCTTGCCGACCTTGCGGGGGCGACGACGGCCTTCCATCGGGCCGTCGAGCTCCGGAGCGATCATGGCTTCGCCCTCCTGGGCTTGGGCCGGACCGCCCTGGATTCGGGAAATCCCGAGCAAGCGCTGGCTTGGCTCGACAGGGCCGCGGCGGCGGCGCCGAACCTCAACTTGATCCCGTACTATCAAGGCAAGGCGCATGAGGCGCTCAAGAACGACGATCGCGCCATCGAGTCCTTCCGGAGATCCGTGGTCATGGATTCCTATTTCTCCGAGGGCAGGGATTTATTGGCCAAGGCCTATTTGAGAAGCCGCAACTATCGCGAGGCGTGGGACCAGTGGTCCAAGGCGCTCGACGCGGAACCCAAGAGCCGCCGGCTGCGATCCCTGCTCTACAAGGTGCAGGCCTTGCTCAGGCACGCTCCCGAGCAGATGAAGCGGCGCCCGCCGCCTCCGCCCGTGCCTCTAGAGACCGAGAGCGCGCCGGGGCAGGTCCCCGTGTTGCGCGTGGGGGTGGGGACCGACCCCCTCGGCAAGATTCGCGCGCGATCCTCGGCCTCGTTCAAGGTGAACACCGATTTCGAGCTGGTCGATCCTAAGACAGGCAAGGCCTGGCTCGCGGGACAGGCGCACGAGGCATGGCATGTGAGCGTCAAGCGCGCCAAGAAGAAGCGTTTCCTGGCCTTCATGAGCCCGGCGGGGAGGCCTCCGCTCGAGAAACCCGGTCCCGTCTCAATACGCCCCAAGGAGCCGGGACGATCCGTGATCTGGATCGACGAGAGCTCTCCGGCGGCGATGGCCGTGCGCGGCGAGCTCGAGATCGCGATGCATCGAGGCCATCTGCGCCTGGTCAACTCGCTCGACTTGGAGAATTACACCCATGGGGTGGTGTCCCGGGAAATGCCGATAGACTCGCCCCTGGAGGCGCTCAAGGCGCAGGCCGTGCTGGCCCGCACCTACGCGCTCCATCTCAAGAAGCACAGGCAGACCCATCGCAAGGACGGTTATGAGGTGTGCGATCAGCAGCATTGCCAGGTCTACGCGGGTGTGAGGGCCGAGAGCCCGCGCTCCCGGCAGGTGGTCGACGATACGCGCGGGCGGGTGGTGACTTATCAGGGACGGGTGGCATCAACCATCTATACCGCCAATTGCGGAGGGCACACCCAAAGCGGCAAAGAGGTCTGGGGGCATGTGCCGTATTGGATCGGTCGCAGCGATGCGCCGGAGGGGAGAAGAGAAATCCTGGACCCCTGGGAGCTCAAGCAGTGGCTGCGCGCCTGGCCGAAATCCTATTGCGGCCCATCGGCCCATGTGTATCCGTCGCATTACCGGTGGACCCGCTCGGTATCCTTCAAGGATATCGAGGAGGAGATGGCCCGCAAGCTCAAGATAGGCCGGCTTAAGTCCATACGCCCTCTCAAGAGATCGCAGGCGGGCAACGTGCTCAGCCTGCTGGTGCAGGGCGACAGGCGCTCGGTCAAGGTCGTCTCCGAGATCAAGATACGCGGGCTGCTCGGGCTGGGCTCGCTGCGCAGCACGCTCTTCGTCATGGAAACGGAACTCGGCAAGGACGGGAAACCTCAGGCCTTCATGTTCTACGGAGGCGGTTGGGGGCATGGGCTGGGGCTATGCCAGTCCGGGGCCATGGGGCGCGCCGAATCGGGCCAGGAGCATGACCGCATCATCCGGGACTATTTCCCGGGCGTGGAGATAAGCCAGCTTTCGTATTAGCAGCCGCGATAATCCTTGAATTGGCTGATCTTGCCTGCTATATTTAAATTACGATGGCTAAATCAAGATTACGGGAGCGATTGCGTCGGGAACTGGAGCGACGGGAGCGGCTTCGGACGCCCAGGCAGAGGCTGCGGGAAGCCGCGGCCTTTTCTAGCGCGGCGCGAGAGCTCTTTTGGGCCGGCTTGCGACGCTCCGGCTTCACGGACCAGGAGATTGTTTCTCTTTGGAGGCAATCCTCTCCGCGAAATGGCCCGCATTAGAAACCCCCTTTGAAATTGTCCGCTGGAGCAGCGCTCGATATAGATGACGCGCGTCAGGTAGCATTCGTGCAAGGAAAACGCCTAGATCGCGAGCGTCTTGAAAACAATTGCAAGCGTCTACGAACCTTGCACTCTCTTAAGTATCTCGATTCATGAGCAAGCCAGTTATATTTTTTGCGGTGTCTATGATCCTGGCCTTTTCCGGCTGCGGCGGCTCGGTGCCCAGGACCAGCGTCAACCCGGATGAGACCCCCTCGGGCATAGCGATCGGCGGCCGCTTCATCACCGGCACGGGGGAGACGCGCGCCGGTTCGATCTCCGTCATGCTGCGGGGCGAGGGCGGGCGGGAAAGAGCGGTCTATCGGGTTCCCGTCGACTCGCAGCGTCCCATGGTTTACGCCTTGGAACCGGGGAAATACGCGCTCTCCGAGCCCCGCTCGAGCCTGGGGTCCGCCCAAGACCGGATCAGGGTCGAGTTCGACGGCCGCAGCTACGACGCGCCATTCCCCAGGGATTTCCTTCGCAAGCCGCCCGTGGAGCTCGAGGCCGGCAAGGTGCTCTGCCTGGGAGCCGTCGAGGCCAAGCTCATCAGCGGCCTTCCCGGGCGGGAGCCGTCGCTCACCATCCGCCTGGACGACAGTTTCGCGACGCGGCGTGAGCTGCTCGAGCGGCTCATCAAGGACATGGTCGATCCCTCCGTTCCGGCGCAGCACCGCAACAATCTCCTGTCCTGGTCTCGGTCCTTGAACCGTTCATTCTCCGAGCTGCTCGCCGAGGAAAAGAAGCCTACTCGCCCGTGAAAGCCGGCCTGAGCCTGGGCGTGGATCTGGGCGGGACTTCCCTGAGGCTTTGTTGGGCCTCCGGCAATGAGATCGTCAAGCGGGCGACCCTGCCGTCGATTCCCTGGAGAGAGCTCGGGGCGCGCTTGAAAGGGCGCGGCATGAGACTCAGCCGGGTGGCGGTGGGCGCCAAAGGGCTGTGGGAACCCAGGCATAAGTCCTCGTTGGCCGGTCAACTGAGGAAAATCGCTCCCAAGGCCTACGCCTTTTCGGACATGGAGCTCACCCATCTGGCGGCCTTCCGGGGCGAGCCCGGCATACTGATCATCGCGGGAACAGGCTCCTCGGCCTTGGGCTGCAACGGCCGGCGCTGGGCGCGAGCCGGAGGGCTTGGCCCGCTGTTGGGCGATGAAGGCTCGGGCTTTTGGATCGGCCGCGAGGCGCTGCGGCATCCGACGCTCAAACGACTGTGGCCGCGCTCCAAGGCCTTGGAGCTGGCCCATGCCGAGCGCCCGGTGGCCGCGATCGCCTCCCTGGCCCCGCGGGTGTTGGATCGAGCTCGCCGTGACGAGGCGGCCCGCCGGTTGATCCGCCAAGCGGCGGCCGATGCCGCGCGGCTGGCGCAGCAGCTCAAGCGCGAGCTTTGGCCCCAGGGCGGCCGTCCCCGGGTCGCCATGCATGGAGGATTGTTCCGGGACTCCTTTTTCCGGCTTCATTTTCTGGAGCGGCTCACGCGTCTGGGCTTAGAGCCCGCGATTCCATCTTCCTTGTCGCCCGAGGCCGCCGCCGCCCTGCTGGCAGACGAGGTGCTGGAGCGATTTAGTAGAATGGAGCGGCAATGAAGATAGCGATAGGCGCAGATCACGCGGGCTTCGAGCTCAAACGTTTTCTTCACCAGGCCCTCGAGAAGCTGGGCCATGAGGTGCTCAATTTGGGCGTCGACAGCGCCGAACCCGCGGATTATCCGGACTACGCCCGCAAGGTGGCGGAGGCGGTCGCCCAAAAGCGGGTGGAGCGCGGACTGCTGGTCTGCGGCAGCGGCGTGGGCGCCTCGATCGCGGCCAACAAGATCCCCGGAGCCCGCGCGGCTCTCTGCCATGACACTTTTTCCGCCCGGCAAGGAGTGGAGGATGACGACGCCAACATACTGTGCCTGGGCGCGCGAGTGATCGGCCAGGAGCTGGCGAGCGATATACTCAAGAGCTGGCTGGCCGCCCGCTTTTCCGGGCTGGAGCGCCATGTCCGCCGCCTCAACAAGGTGCTTGCCATCGAAAAGGAGTTCTTAAAGAAATGAGGTCCCGCGGTGCTTACGCCGCTGTACCCGGGTACAGCAGGGTCCGATGAATTCCTCGCCATCCACCGAGCGGTCGCTTTACGCCGAAGGTCTGCGCGAGCTCAAGGGCAAGGATTTCGCGGCTCGCCTGCTCAGGAAGGACCCTTCGCTCTGGAAGGAAGACAAGAAGCGCCAGGACCTGATCAGCCGGTGCCTGGGCTGGATCGATCTGCCCGAGGTTATGGGCCCTTCGCTCGGAACTTTTCGCTCCTTCGCCGCCGAGCTGCGCGCCGAGGGGTTCACGCGCGCGTTGGTGCTGGGCATGGGCGGCTCGAGCCTCGCCTGCGAGGTGTCCAGCCGCATGTTCCCGGCCGTCCCGGGCCACCCGGCCCTGGAGATACTCGACAGCACCCATCCCTCGGCGGTCGAGGCCATGGCCGCCCGCCTGGATCTGTCCAAGACTCTCTTCATCGTGTCGAGCAAATCCGGCTCGACCACCGAGCCGAATTGCCTGATGGAGCATTTCTTCGAGAAGATCGGGAAGATCGCGCGAGATCCGGGACGCCAATTCGCGGCGATCACGGATCCCGGAACCTCGCTCGAAAGGCTCGCGCGCCGGAGGAAGTTTCGCAAAGTGTTTTTGGGCCAGCCGGAGGTCGGTGGTCGCTTCTCCGCTTTAAGCCCTTTCGGCCTGCTGCCCGCCGCTCTCATGGGAATCGACGCGGCGGCGCTGGTGGACCGGGCCAGGAAAGTCCTGGGCCAGCTTCGGGAGGATCCGGAGTCGAGCCCGGCTTTGCGATTGGGAGCCGCCCTAGGCCAGCAGGCGCGCGCCGGGCGCGACAAGCTCACGCTGCGCCTGCCTTCCCCGTGGCAGCCTTTCGGCCCGTGGATCGAGCAGCTCGTGGCGGAATCGACCGGCAAGGAAGGCCGCGGAATTCTTCCGGTCTGCGGAGAGCCCTTGGAGGCGCCGCAGGCTTATGGCTCGGACCGTTTTTTCGTCAGATTGCGGGTCAAGAACTTGAGCGATCCCGACGAGGCGGCTTGGAAGGCGCTGGAGGACTCGGGGGCGCCGTGCCTGAGCCTCGAGGTCTCGGATGCCCTCGATCTCGGCGGCCAATTCCTGAACTGGGAGATAGCCACGGCGGCGGCCGGGGCTCTGCTCGGCGTCGATCCCTTCGACCAGCCGGATGTCCAGTCCGCCAAGGATCAGACCAAGAAATTGCTCTCCTGCCTCGAGCGCGGCGAGCTGCCGCGCGAAAAGGCCTCGTTCCAAGCGGGCGGCTTGTCCTGCGTGGCGGACCCGGGGCTGGAAAGCCGCTTCAAGGGAAAAGCGATCGGCCTGGCCGAGGCCCTCGGCGCCCAACTGGCCCGAATCAAGCCCGGAGACTATGTGGCTTGGCTCGCCTATCTCGAGCCTCACGGCTCGAATCAACGCGCGCTCGCCTCGCTGCAAGAGGCCACCCGGCGGCTGACCCGGGCGCCGGTGACGGCCTTGTTCGGCCCTCGTTATCTGCACTCCACGGGACAGCTCTACAAGGGGGGACCTTCGACCGGAGTGTTCTTCCTGCTCACCGATCGCCCGAGCCGCCTCTCTCCCATTCCCGGCCAAGAATTCGATTTCTCGACGCTGGTCTTGGCTCAAGCAAGGGGGGATTTCGCGGCGATGGTGAACGCCGGACTGAGGATATTGCGCCTGGAGATGGGCAGCGCGGGCTCCGAGCCCTTGCGAGCCCTGGCCAATGCCTTGGGGGAGCTGGCCCGCTCATGAGCCCGGCCGGGCGCGGAATGTCGGTCGCGGCGCGGGCCAAGAAGGTGCGGCTGGCCCTGATGGACATCGACGGTGTGCTGACCAACGGCTGGATATTTCACTTCGTCGATACCGCCGGGGGATTGGTCGAGTTCAAGGGAGTGCACGCCCAGGACAGCATCGCCCTGTCGTGGCTGGCTCAATGCGGCATCAAGACGGGGTTCATCAGCGGCCGCCAATCCCGCGGCATGGAAGAGCGGCTCAAGCTGGTCAAGGCCTCTTACATCTATCAAGGGCGGCTCGACAAGAAGAACGTGCTCGAGGAGATATGCCGCGACGCGGGCGTCTCCGCCGATGAGGCGCTTTACATGGGCGATGACCTGCCCGATGTCCCGGTGCTCAAGTCGGTCGGCTTGGCCGCGGCGCCGGCCAACGCCAGGCCAGAGGTCAAGGCCGCGGCGCATCTGGTCACGCGGCGAGCCGGGGGGGAAGGCGCGGTGCGGGAGCTGGTCGAGCTCGTGCTCAAGGCCCAAGGCCATTGGGATGGGCTATTGAAGCGCTTTGAAGTTTCAGTTACAATTCAGCGGAGCAAAACCAAACATGGCTGAAACGAGCCGGCGGGGCCAAAAAATCTGGGCCGTCCTTTTGGTCGTCGACTCGTTGTTCGTGATCATCTTCGGCGGCGCCTTGGCCGCGAAGGTCTATCATCACTGGCAGGCCGTTCCGGAGCTGCCCGCGCCCCCTCGCCGATTCCGGGCCGCTCCGCCCAAGCCCGAGCCGGCGCCGGCTCCCCCGGCCGAGAGCCCCTCCGTCAAACCCGAGCCGCCCAAGGAAAGGGAACCCGAAAAGACGGCCCCTGCAGCCAACTCGATTCCTAAGGCCGCCAGGAAACGCTCGCTTCCGCCCGCGGAAAAGTCGGCGGTATTGCCGCCCAAGCCCTCTTTGATACACGAAGTCGCTAGGCGGGAGTCGGCGCGGCCGCAAGAGACCGCCGCTCCCGCGGCCAAGGCCGACGGCGGCCAGGACAGCGGCGGCAAGCCCCGCGCCGTGCCCGTCCAATTCCAGATCAAGGCCCCTGGAGCCCGCAGCGTCGAGCTGGGCGGAGCTTTTCTTGTGAGAAGCGGGGGCCGGAAGGCGATGGTCCATCAGGGAGACGGCAACTGGAAGCTCACGATCTATCTCACCCCCGCCGCCTACAGGTACTATTTCCTGGTCAACGGCAAGAAGACCCTGGACCCGGAGAACTCCCAAGTGGAGCGGGGAGCCTCGGTCAAGACCGTCGAATAGGCCTGTAAAATCGAAAAGAATCCGTAACAACCCCCTGTTACCCTGCCGCTAGCCCGGGCCTTTCCGCCAGGGCGCGCCTATGCATTTTCGCCAACTGTGGAAAACCCCTTTAACGGCGCTGGCCTCGCTCCCGTTTCTCTCGCTCGCCGCCTTAGCGGCCTCTTTCGAGCCCAGGATCAACCACACCAGCACCCTGCTTCCCAGCGGCGATATCCTGATCGTGGGAGGCCAGCAGCCGGGCAACGGCACGCAAGGCGTATTCTTGAGCACCGTTCAGATTTCTCTGGGCTATCGCGGCCAGGATATACTGGACGCGCCCTCGTTGAGCGTGGCCCGCGCCTCGCATACGGCGGTGCTGCTGCCCAATGGAGAGGTGCTCGTGGCCGGGGGCAAGAGCGGACCTTTAGCCGCCGACGTGGTGGCCTCCGTGGTGAGCTACAATCCGGTCGGCAACTGTTGGCGGCCCGCGGTCGCGGCCACGGGCCGGCATAGCCACACCGCCACCCTGCTCAATGACTCGAGTCGCGGGGGCCAGGTGCTCATTTGCGGCGGCTTCAACTCCGCGGGCAACGCCTTGTCCAGCTGCGAGCTGTTCACTCCCGCCGCGGCCGACCCTACCTGCGCCACCGCGCCGGGCGCCATCTCGGCCGGGCCGTCGATGGTGTTGGCTCGCGCCGCGCACTCCGCCACCCTGCTTCCCGATCACAAGGTGTTCTTCGCCGGAGGCTATAACGCGGCCGTCTCGCCTCCCTATCTCAGCTCCACGGAAAGCTATGATCCCGCCGTCAATTCCTTCGGCGCCAGGCAGCCGCTGAGCCAGGCCCGGGCCTATCATACCGCCACCCTGATGGGCGACGGCAAGGTGCTGTTGGCGGGCGGGTATAACGGGCGTTACGCGGGCAATCACGGCATCATCGAGACCGTCGAATTGTACAGCCCGCTCAACGACACCGTCCAGCCGCTGGCGCCCATGCAAGAGCGGCGGATGGGGCACACGGCGTCGCTCATGTCCGACGGCAAGGTGGAGATGGTCGGCGGGCTGGGCAATATCACGACCACTTTCGTCAATCTGAGCGGTCCTCTCGACGAAGGCTCCTTCATCACCTCGACCAACCCCGGTCCGCTGACCACCATGACGGTCACCGGCGGGAACCTGTTGCTGGACACCAACTTCAAGCTCTCGGTCGAGGCCACGGGCATCATCGAGCAAGGCGTGGTGCTCTTCTCGACTCCGCGAGTCAATTTCGCGGGCGGCGTCCTCTACATGCCCAATGGCATCGATGAAGTGGTGGAGACGAGCACTTTCAACCTGGCGGGCACCCGAGTCGGCTGCGAGCCTCCGGCCTTCACGACCTGCGGCAAGATCACGCGCACCTTCGACATCAACCCCCGGGGCTATTTCGTATTCACTCCCCGCAATGTCGCGCCCATCGACGCGGTCCTGGCGCCCGTCAGCACGGCCGGCGTGGCCGCGCCCATCAACGACCAGAGCCCGGACTCCACGGCCTTGACCGGAGGCGAGCTTACCTTCCCTCTGACCATCAGGGGCATGCCTCGGGAATACGCCGGCGGCAACGTGCGTGGAGGAAGATTGCGCCTGATCGGCGGCAGCGTCGTTTTCGGCACCACCGTGACCATCACGATCACGGGAGGCGTCGGGACCTTCTCCGGCAGTTTCGCCCTATCGGATGACGGCAACGATACGCTGCGGTTCACGGTCCCGGCCTTCAATCTCAAGGGACTGGCCGGGACGGCCGCCACCTCCACCACCACACTGGTCGGTCCGACATGGAATCTCGCGCTCGGCGGCAACACGGAAGTCACGGGATTGGCCGGGGTCTTGGATTTCCAGGTCGATCGCGTCGACCTGGGGGGGGACCGGTTCGAGATCGGCATCGCCACCGTCATCGTGCGCAGGATGATGTTCGGCGATCGCGAGATTTTCGACCCCGAGCTCAATCAATGGACTTTTGGAGACCGCATCACGGAACGTTACAATCACACCGCCACCCTGATTCCCAACGGCGATCTCTTCATCGTCGGAGGCCGCGCCTGCAACGACCCGAACGTCCTCGAATCCAATTGTCCCCTGCCTGACGATCTAAAGGGAAGGGTGGGGATCATCCCGAAGTTGGCCGATTGGAACGCGGGCGCCTCCATGAACGGGCCGCGGGCCAATCACACCAGCACCGTTCTTCCGGACGGTCGAATATTGGTGGCGGGCGGCAACAACGGCCCGAACGTGCTCAGAAGCTCGGACCTCTTCGACCCGGTCACCAGGTCCTTCTCGGCGGCGGGGACGCTGCGAGACGCGCGCGACCTGCACACGGCCACGCTGCTTCCCAGCGGGCGCGTGCTGGTGGCGGGGGGATTTTCCACCAACGAGCTGAGCACCGGCTCCATCAGCCGGGCCGAGATCTTTTATGTCGAGAGCATGACATGGGCTCCCACCAGTCCCATGTCGAGTCCGCGCGACAGCCATGGCGCCGTGCTCTTGGCCGACGGCAACGTCCTGGTCACCGGCGGCTATATCACGGACGTGGGCTATTTGGATAGCGCCGAGATCTACATCACCACCGCGGGCATCTGGGTCCCGGTCGCCTCGATGAGCGCGGCGCGGGCGCTCCATAGCGCCACCCTGCTTCAAGACGGCAGAGTGCTGGTTGTCGGCGGCATAGCCTCCAATGGACTGCCCCAAGGAACGGTGGAGATCTACGATCCCGCCTCCAACAGCTGGAGCGCGGGAGCGCCCATCGCCTCCGTGTTCGGCCATCGGGCCACCCTGCTGCCCGACGGCCGGGTCCTCATCACGGGGGGCAAGAACAGTTTCGGCGAGACCAATCACTCCGTCATCTATGACCCTCGCGCCAACGCCTGGTCTAACACCGGCAACGCCATCAACGCCAGCCGCTTCGACCATACCGCCATGCTCTTGCCCAGCGGGGTGGTGATGATCACCGGAGGCCATCGTTCCTTGTCGGGCAACTCGCTTGCCACGGTCGAGACCTACTCGATCTCGGCGGATTCCTGGCAGATCGTGGGACAACTGGCGCAGAGTCGAGCGGCCCATACCGTCGCGATAGCCCGGGACGGGAATGTTTTCGCCATTGGAGGGGTGGACGGAGTCAACTCCGTGAACTCCTTGGATTTCATCTATTTCGCCCCTCCGCCGGACTTGCGCACCTTTCAAAACCAAGCGAGCCTGCGGCTATCGAGCATCACGGCCTTGGACGCCTCCAGGATCGACCGCGGCCAATCCATCTCCCTGAGGGGAGGGCAATTCCTCGGAATGACCGAGGCCAGCGGAGGAGGGGCGGCCAGCGCCAACTCCCACCACCAGCATCCTCGCGTGGTGCTCCAATCGCTGGAGTCCTCCGGAGGAAGCGGCTCCCAGGGCCAGAGCGGATTCTTCCTGGACCTTTCCACCGCCATCTTCTCCAACACAGCCAATCTCTGGAGCCGCCTCGATTCCTCGATCACGGTGCGCATCCCTGTGGCCTCGGACGGGGTCCGCGTGCCTCTGGGCTGGTACCATCTCTGGGCCGGCGTCAACGCGCAGTATTCCGGCGCTCAGACGCTCCAGATCGGCCCGGCCAAACCCTCGGCCGCGCCGACCAACATCGTGGCCAATACGGTCACCATCGGCTCCGATACCGTCACCTATTCCTGGACGGCTCCGGCCGGGTCTTTCGACGGCTATAACGTGTATTGGGCCACCAACGCGGTGTTCCTGGCGACCACGACCGCGGCGAGCGCCTCGCTGACCCTGCGGGGCCTGGACCCCAACACCACCACGCAGATCATGGTGGCGGCCTACAATCTCATGGGCGACGGCCCGCTGGGGCTTTCCGCCACCTATTTCACCTTATCCACCGCGCCGGTCAATCCCGCGATCTCGGAGGTCAGCGCCAATAGCGTGCGCCTGGACTGGGGCTCCAACCGCAACACCCTGGCGACGATTTACGAGGTGTCGCTTTCCACGGATAACTTTTCGGCGCATTTCTCGACCCCGGTGCCGTCGTTGTTGGGAAGAACCACCAATACCGCCCTCATCAGCGAGCTGCAGGCCAATACCACCTATTCCTTCCGGATTAGGGCTTTCAACGGCGCCGGCGTGCCTTCCAATTTCAGCGTGAGAGTATCCACCCGCACCCGGGCGCCCATTTCGGGAGTCACGGGGAACGCCCAGAGCACCACCCAGATCGAATGGAATTGGACCGACCCCGGGGGGGTGAGCTTTTATCGGGTCTTCAACGCCACGGCCGGCATCTTGATCGGCAACAGCGCGACCAACGTCTTCCAAGACACCGGGCTTTCCACCAACACGTCGCGCTCGATCATCGTGCAGGCCGTCACCTCCGCGGGCGAAGGACCCTTGACCCATTCCGCGACCGTTTATACCTTGGCGGCCCCTCCCGGGACGGCGTCGCCGGCCGTCACCAGCGTCTCGACCGGAGGCTTGACGGTCAATTGGTCGGCCAACGACAACCCGCTCAATACCAGCTATATCGCACAGGCCTTCATCGGAGGCAGCCTGGCCGCCTCCATGGCGACGACGCAGTTCTCGGCCAGCTTCACCGGAATATCGACGGCCGCACTTCCGGTCTCGGTCCAGATACGCGCCGTCAACGGCGACGGGCTTCCCTCGGCGGACCTGTCCATAGCGACGGTCTCGACCCTGGCCAACCCGCCCTCCAATTTGACCCTATTGGGAACGACGCCGAACTCGATCACGATCGGGTGGAGCGGGAACAACAACTCCTCCTCCGCGACATACCAGGTCACGATCTCCTCCGATAATTTCACCGCCAACGTCTCGACGCCGCTGGCCTTCTTGCGGCAGTCGAATCAGACCTCCTTGCTGATTTCGGGACTGTTCACCTCGACCACCTACACCATACGGGTCGCCGCCCAAAACCTCGACGGCGTGGCCACGGCCTTCTCCAATTCCTTGACCACTTCCCCGTTCAACGGCGGCGTGGCCTTCGGTTCCTTAGGCGGCTCTGTGCCGTCGCTTCAGAACACGGTCATCGAGGGCAACCTCGGCAACGGCCGGCTCGTCGGGCTTCAGGTGCCGGCGGGAGCGTTTTCCTCCGATGTCTTCGTGACCATCTCCTCGATCACGATCCCGCCCTCGCTATGCGGCTCGGGGCTTGCCGCCGGAATCTCCATCACCGTGGCTCCCGGATTCCAGCCCGTCAGGCCGGTGTTCCTCACCATGAGTTACACCGACGCCGAGGTGGCGGGCGCGCCGGTCAATGAGCTTTCCCTGGCTCGTGTCGACGATAGCGGAGCCTGTGTCCCATTGCGCACGTCCATCGATCAAGCCGGCCGGCGGCTCACGGCGCAACTCAACCATTTTTCCCTGTTTCAAGTGGTGCGGCTGACCCCCGCCGCGGCGCCGGATTCCGCGCGAGTCTTTCCCAACCCGTTTTATCCGAGCCAAGGCCAGGGCTATGTCACCTTCGCCAGCATGCCCGCCTCGGCGCGCGTCAGGATATTCACCGGCCGAGGCGAGCTCGTCTTCGACGACTTGGCCAATGCCTCGGGACTCTTGACTTGGAACGGGAACAATCGAGCCGGCCGTCCGGTGGCGAGCGGCGTGTATTTGGTCGTGGTGGAGTCGGGCGGCTCGAAGAAGACGCTCAAGCTGGTGGTGCTGCGATGAAACGCGCGCTGGCTCTCTGCTTGGCGCTGGTGAGCCCGGGCTTCGCCGCCTCGGATTTCTCGCAAGGAGCCATCGGCACCAGCGGCAGCGAGTTCCTCCTCTTCGATGTGGGGGCCCGCGGCATCGGCATGGGGGGAGCCTTCACGGCCGTCTCGCAGGACGCCACCTCCCTTTACTGGAATCCCGCGGGCCTGGCGCGCGTTCCCAAGTTCTCGGCCGCCTTCACCTATAACCGCCTGGTCGCGGACATGAGTTATCAGGCCGCGGCGGCCGCTCAACGCATCAGCGACGGCTCCGTCCTGGCCGCGGGCCTGCGGCACCGGGACGCCGGAGACATCACCCGAACCGACCTGGCCGGCAACGATCGCGGCTCTTTTCGTCCCCGGGACTATATCCTGGATCTCGGGTGGGGCCAAGGCATCTTCGACCTCTCGGACAACGACATGGACGTGCTCATGGGAGTGGCCGCCCGCTGGATCCACTCGGACTATGGGGAGACCGCCGATGCCTTGGCCGGCGACATAGGCGTCATCGCCCGGTTCTACACCGGCCTCTTGCCGTACGACGTCGGATTCTCGGCTCAAAACATGGGACGGGGCCAGAAATTCGACAAAGCGCGGGACCATCTTCCGTTCCGAGCCCGCTTCGGCGGGGCCATCTACCCTCTCAATGGAATGACGGTCTCAGGAGACATCGTCACGCCCATCAACAACCAGGCGCATTTCGCCGTGGGAGGGGAATACGGCCTGGCCTTCGACCGCAACATCGAGGGCTTCGCCCGGCTCGGCTTCAACAGCCTCACCCTGGAAAGCCTCGGCACGGCTTCAGCGATCAGCGCGGGCGTCGGTCTGCGGGTGGCGGATTTCGCCTTCGACTACGCCTTCTCTCCCGCCGGCCCCCTCGGCGCGGGGCTCCATCGCCTGTCCATCGGCTACAATCTCCCGGCCAAGACATCGCAACGGTATAAAGAGCGATGAGCGAGCCCGATAAGCCCAAGCCCCCGGCGCCGCCGCAAGCTCCGCCAGCCGAGTTCCGCAAGACTCCGGCGCCGCCGCCGCCCCTGGCTCCGATCACCGACTTCCTCCAACGCAGGCTCGAGGCCTTGGAGCGCGAATTGTCCGCGGAGCGCGGCCGCTCGGCCTCGGCCCGAGCCATTCTCGAGCAGCAGGAGAGTCTCCGCTCCGAGGTCGAAAGCCAGCTCAAAGGCATCAGCGAGCAGCTTCGACGCGAGAAGGCCGAGCGCGAGGGAGAATCTGAAAAATCGCATGCCCGCGGCCGCATCGACGCTCTCGAGAAGAGGCTCGACGAGATGCACCAGTCCCTGATCTCGCTTCTTAAGGACGCTGTGTCCCAGAGGCAGGATTCCACGCTCGAGTCCGAGCGATCCCAGCAGGCCCTGATGCGCGAACAAAGCTCGCTGCGCCAGCAAATCGCCGATCTATCGGAGGCCTTCAAGGGGCTTTCCGAATCCTTCGCCGCATACCGGGACCAATCCGGGGAATCCGGGCCCGCCATCGAGACGCTGCGCGCCTTGGGACGGCGCCTGCCGGAGGAAAACCGAAAGCTGGAAGGCGAGCTGTCCCACGCCCTCTCGGCGTTGGCCGGCGAGCTGCGGGAAAGACTGGACGGACTGGACAGGCGACAGGAGCTCGAGGCCGAGAAGTTCGAGGGACGGATGGCCGTCTTCCTGAGGGAAAAGGCCGCCATGCTCGCGGCTCTCGAGGAGCAAAACCATCAGATACGCCAGGAAAGCCTAAAGGAAAAGGTGCGCCGCGAGACCGACGTCTCCGAGGCCCTGAGGTCCGTGGCGGAGCGCGTCGAGGAGCTTAAGCTGGCCCAACAATTGGCGGGGCGGCGATGGGAAGACGCGATGTCCAAATGGGCTCGGACTTTCGAGCAGATGAGCCTTTCGCCCCACGCCAAGGACGAGGTGATCGCCGCTCTCGAGCTCGAAAAATCGGATCTCATGAGGGCCTTGCGCTCCCGATCCGAGTCTCTTCAGAAATTCACCGAGGAACGCAGGGAAGTCGAAAGGACCATGGGGGAAAGCCTGTTGTCGCTCAGCCGCCAACTCGATGAGGAAAGGCGCAAATGCCTGGTCTTGAACGAAAAGGTCTCATCCTTGGCGCGGGACAACGCCGAGCTGCGCAATCGAGCCGAACGAGGCTCGGAGGATATCGCGGCGCGCCTCTCCGCTTTGACCCTGGAGCGCGACGGCCTGGCCAAGGCCTTCGCTCAGGAGGCCGACAAGGCGCGGGCCCTCGTCGAGGAACGGACGCGCGCCGACCTCGAATGGGCATCCCGGATCGAGGAGCTTCAAAGAAGGCTGGAAGTCGAGTCCGGCAAGAGGCTCCAGGATGCGGCGGCGATCTCGGAGCTGCGCTCACAGCTGGGAATGCTCACCCAACACCTTAACAAAGCCATTCAGGAACGGGACGAGGTCGTACATCGTTTCTCGGATTGGTCCTCCGAGCGCGAGAAACTCATCAGGACGCTCAAGGAAAAGGAGGAGATGATCTCCATGCTCAACTCGAGCTTCCTGAACATGCTCAAGAAGCCCTGAGCGGACAGCGGACGGCCGGATTTGTCAATCCCGACGGAAAATCGTAGACTCGTTTGATGCGCGCCGTCATTTTGCCCGAGTTCGGCGGCCCGGAAAATCTGAAATCCGCCGAGATCGCCGATCCTA
>JACQPG010000050.1 GCA_016207665.1 Elusimicrobiota bacterium
GAATGGCATTGGCGACGGTGATGTGGTTCAACGTCTGGTTCATCATCTGGCCCATCCAAAAGCGGATACTTTCGGGCCAGGCTAGCGCCGAGGAATTGCCGGTGATACGCAGACGGGCCTATCTGGCCTCCCGCACCAATACCTATCTTTCCGGGCCTATGCTCGTCGGCATGCTAGGCGCCAATCACATAAACGTCAGTTTCGGTTCGGGGATATGGATGTGGGCCATCATCGCGTTGATCTGCGTCTGGCTGGCTATCTTCCATTCCAACAAAGTGGGACAGTCGGTTTAAATATGTCTCGGCAGAACGCTCCCCATGTCATTGATGAGCAGCCCGGGCGCAAGGCCTGGTGCAGCTGCGGAGAGTCGGAGAAACAACCCTATTGCGACGGCTCGCACGCGCGCAAGAACACGGGGAAGAAGCCGGTGATCGTCGAGCTCAACGAGCCCAAGAAGGTCGCTTGGTGCGGCTGCAAGAGGACGGGCAACCCGCCGTATTGCGACGGATCGCATTCAAGGCCGGCCTAGCGCCGGAGAAATACAGCCAGCCAGCAGCGCGCCGCCAGGGCCGCGCATGAAAGCGGGATGAGCACCGCCGTCTGGTAGCCGCCGCTCGCTCCAAGCTCCTTTCCCAAGGTCTCCAATACCTGGGCCTCGAGACCCTCGCATGCGCTGGGTGCCGAGAGCGTCAATTTCACGCCCAAGGCCTCGGCCAGGGGATCGGCGAGCGAGTGGGCCAATATGTTAGCCGTCTCGGCGAGCGTGTCCCGGCCCAAGCGTTCCATGATTTCCGATCGGCGGTCGAGGAAGTCGTCTCCCCCCTCCACGTGCTTGAACATGAAGGCTTTGGCCAAAGCCTGGCCGCTTTCTCGCGGAAAGAAAACCCAGGCCGCGACCGGCCCTGAGAACCAGAATCCGCAACCTTCTCCCGCTCCCGCTTCGAGGTCATTTGGAGAGGGGCTCTGTATCAGCCTTGGAGCTTCATGGATCCATTCGGCGCCTGACAGCCGCAGAAGCGTGGCCTGGATATGTTTGGAGTTCTGCTCGATGAGGCGGAGCAGGGAGTCTTGCGAAGGCATCGACCTATCCCTATTCGGTGCCGAACGCCTTTTTAAGGTGGTCTTGATCTATGGGTTTGGCCAGGAAATCTGAGGCGCCCGCGGCGAAGGCCTCGTCCAAGGTCTTTTTCTGCGAGTTGCCCGATATGACCACCACCTTGGCGTGGGGATCGAGGCTCTTGAGAGCCTTGAGTACGGCCATGCCGTCCTGGGACTGCAAGGAAAGATCGAGCGTCACGGCGTCAGGCTTCTGCGCCTTGTAGGCTTGCAGCGCGCCCTGGAGATCCTCGGCCTCGGCGACCACGCGCAGGCCGTTGGCCTCGAGCATTTCCTTAAGCATGAATCGAGCAGCCGCGTTGTCGTCGATAATGAGTATGCGCATCGCTAATTCAAGCGGTTCTCGAGGCTTCCTTGACCAAGGTGAGGAATTCGGCGCGAGTCCGGGGGTCCCTATGGAACACTCCAAGCATGGCGCTGGTGATGGTGGGAGAGAGCACGCTTTCAGCTCCACGCATCTCGAGGCAGAGATGCCGCGCCTCGATGATCACGCCCACCCCCAAGGGCTGGAGCTTTTCTTGAAGCGTGTCGGCGATCTGTTGGGTCAGCCGCTCCTGCACCTGCAGGCGTCGCGCGAAGATATCGACGAGCTTGGGGATCTTGGAAAGGCCTATGATCTTGCCATCGGGGATATAGGCCACGTGGGCCTTGCCGAAAAAGGGAAGGAGATGGTGCTCGCAGAGGCTGAAGAAGGTGATGTCGCGCACCAGCACCATCTCGTTGTAGTCCTCGGTGAACAGCGCGTCGTTGATCATGGCGTCGACGTCGGAGGCATAGCCCGAGGTGAGATCTTCGTAGGCCTTGGCCACGCGCTTGGGCGTCCTGAGAAGCCCCTCGCGCCTCGGATCCTCGCCCACCGCCTTCAAAATCTGCAGCACGGCGGATTCGACGTCGGGATTCTTGGGAGCCTTCTTCATAGGGCGGAAAGATATTCGAGCAGCGTGCGCGCCAGGGCGCCGGTGCCGCCGCTCGGGCAATAAGCCATGGGCGCATCGGTCCAGGCCGTTCCCGCGATGTCTAGATGCACCCACGGAACGCCGTCGACGAACTCCTGGAGGAAGAGGCCGCCGATGATCGAGCCGGCCTCGCCCCGAGGCTTTCCTGTGTTAATCAGGTCCGCGATCGGGCTCTTGATGTTCTCCTTGTAATCCTTGACCAGCGGCAGCTCGCAAATCATCTCGCCCGTTTTCTGGGAGGCGGTGAGCAGCTTGGAGAGAAGGGCCTTGTCGTTGGCCATGGCGCCGGTGACCCGCGAGCCCAGGGCGGTGATGATCGCTCCTGTCAGGGTAGCCAGGTCTATGATCGCGTCCAACTTTTGCCGGCTCGCGTAGGCCAGGGCGTCGGCCAGGATCAGCCGGCCCTCGGCGTCGGTGTTGAGCACCTCGATGGTCTTGCCGTTCATGGCTCGTATCACGTCGCCGGGCTTCAAGGCGTCGGGGCCCGGCATGTTGTAGGTGAAGGCGCAAAAGCCATGCACCTCGACCTTGGGCGCGAGCTTGGGCAGCACCTTGAACACGCTGAGCACGGTCGCGGCCCCCGCCATGTCCAATTTCATGGTTTCCATGGAGGTCGGGGGCTTGAGGCTGAGTCCGCCCGAGTCGAAGGTGATGCCCTTTCCGACCAAGCCGATCTTCTTTCGCGCCGATCCCTTGGGTTTGTAGATCAGATGCACGAACACCGGATCGACCGAGCTTCCGCGGGCCACGCCCAGAAAGGAGCCCATGCCCATTTCCTGAGCGCGATGGCGGGAAATGATGTCGACGGCGACGCCGGGGCCCTTGAGCCCGCGCGCCAATTCGCCCAGGCTCTGCGGGGTCTTGTCCGATGGGCCGCGATTGACCAGGTCGCGCACGAAGCACACGGCTTCCGAAAACAGACCCGCTTTGGCGGCCGCCTTTTCCGCGTCGTTTTTCTCGCCGCGGGTTGAGACGATCAAAGAGGCCTTGAGAAGCTTCTCTCCCTCGGCTTTCTTGTACTCCTGGAAGCTGTAGGAGGAAAGCAGCAGGCCCTCGCAGACGGGATGGGGCTCGTGCGCAAGCACCGCGATCTCAGGCCAGCGGGAACGGACGTATTGATAAAGGCAGCCCGAGGCGCGGCGCGCGGTTTCGGCGATGTATTCGGTTCTCTTGCCCAGGCCGACCAACACGAATCGCCGCAGATTCTGGCCCTCGGCCATCGAGACGGTGGCGCAGTTGCCGGGCGAGGCCTTGAACCCTTCCTCGTTGGCCAGCTCAAGGATTCTTTTCCGGAGATTGCCCAGCACCGAGCCCTTGGCGACGCCCTGATCCTCGAAAACGAACAAGCAGACGGGGACCTTCCTGGAAAGAATGTTTTCCGGCTCGATAGTCGCTAGCGAGATCATGGGAGTCTTTCCTTAATTAGGGTCGAGAAAAATCTTTTCCTGCAGCATAGAGGCGGTAGCCGCTCCGACCAATGGTCCTATCCAATAAACATACCAGTGGGACCAGTGCTGAGAGACTATAGCGGGTCCGAAGGAGCGGGCCGGGTTGAAGGCCGAGCCTGTGAGAGGGCCGAATATCAGCAGGCTGAAGGCGAAAGACGATCCGATCGCCAGCGGCCCGATCAAAGGAGAGCCCTTTTTATCCAGCATGGTCGCGTAAATCGCCGAAACCACGAAGAAAGTGCCTATGGCTTCGAGCAGCGTGCCCATCCTAAACCCGACTCCGGTAAGGTCGCAAGCTCCCAGATAGGGCGCCGACACAATGAGCTCCGGCCGGAACTTGAGCATGCTCGAAAGCAAAAGCCCGGCCAAGGCGGCGCCTAAAAGCTGCAGCGCTACGTAGATGATGGCGGAAACGTTTCCGATGCGCCGGTGCAACAGCATGACGGCGGTCACCGCGGGATTGAAGTGGCCGCCGGAGGCGGGCCCGAAGGTATAAATCATAACCGCAAGGGCAAGGCCATGGGCGAGAGCGATCCCTGTTAATCCCAGGCGGCCGGGCATAAGAGCGTCGACGCATACGCTTCCCGCCCCAGCCAGCACGAAACCGAAGGTGCCGATGAACTCGGCGACATAGGCCCTCAGGCTGCTACCCACGGAGCGAACTCCCCGTCTTTAGTCGCATTTATAAGGATTTTATCTTATTTGGAAGCCACGAAAAAACCCTTCTGTGTAATACGGATTGACATGAGCAGTTTATCCTGATATAGTTGCTATATGAGTAATATTATCAAGCGCCTTATTGAGCTTAAATTGCCACCGCGGCGCTCTGCCTTCTTATGGGGCCCTCGGAAGGTGGGCAAAAGCTTTTGGATAACCCATACTTTTCCACAAGCGGTGCTGATCGACCTTTTGAAGACCGACGTGTTCGCTGATTATGCGACCCAACCTTCGCTGCTCCGGGACAGATTTCAAAACCATCAAGGACTCATTGTCATTGATGAAATCCAGAAGGTGCCGGTGCTGTTGGACGAAGTTCATTGGCTTATTGAAAACAGGGGGCTTTCTTTTCTTCTTACAGGTTCGAGCGCAAGAAAGCTGCGACGCGGCCATGCCAACCTGCTGGGTGGACGCGCCTGGCGCAGAACCATGGTTCCTCTCTCCGTTCAGGAGGTCGATGGATTCGATCTCGAGAAGGCCATGGTTTCCGGTCTTTTGCCGCCGCATTATCTTTCGCCGCAGCCTTTGGAGGATTTAAGAGCCTATATAGCGGATTATCTCAAGGAGGAGATCGCCGCCGAGGCCTTAAGTCAAAATATCCCAAAGTTTTCCGATTTTCTCAGGGTCGCCGCGATCACGAGCAGCGAACTCTTGAATTATACCAATGTGGCCAGAGAGACCGGAGTTTCAGCCAAGGTCGTGAGAACTTATTTCGACATCTTAGAGGATACCTATCTTGGGTTTCGAATTCCCCCGTGGAAGACTTCTCGAAAGCGCCGCATGATATTGGCCGAGAAGTTTTACATTTTCGACGTTGGGGTGGCTAATTATCTGGCACGCCGTCAACCATCTTTAGGGAGCAATGATTTCGGGAAGGCCTTCGAGCATTTCATTTTGATGGAGCTTAAGGCTTATCAATCTTACCGGGAACCGGAGTTGCCCATAACTTTCTGGAGAACGAGTTCTGGACAAGAAGTGGACTTTATCCTGGGGGACAAGGCCTTGGCGATCGAGATTAAGGGTTCGAGCCGGGTTCATGAAGGCGATCTTCGGGCGCTGTCAGCGCTCCGCGAGGACGGTCCGGTCAAAAAATGCGTTATTGTCTGCCTTGAGAAGCAAGCGAGAACATTGGCCAAGGGCATCGAGGCGTTGCCCTGGCGTCTTTTTCTCGACCGGCTTTGGGGCGGCGATTTTCCGATTCATCAATAGAGATTTCATCAGGGTAGAGCGCTCAACGAGACTATCGATGTTCGCGCAACAACTCGAGCGCCTGCTTCTTGGTCTTGACCTCGCCCAAGGCCTGGGCTTCCCGGACTTTCTCGAGCAACTGTCCGATGCGCGGGCCGGGCTGTAGTTTGAGGGCCTTCATCACCTCATGCCCGTTGACTATAGGCCTGGGCAGAGGGCCTGGGCCTGGAGCGAGCAGTTTCTTGAGAAGATGGGAGACGACCTGCAGGTGATAAATGGTCTTGCGCGCTTCCACGGGCTTGATCCGAGATAGGGAGCGGCCCTCCGGCCCCTGGGGCTCGAGCCGGGCGCGGCCGAGATGCTTAAGAAGGACCGGGTGCGGCAAATAACTCGCATGATCGGCCCAGCAGACCAGGAGCAGGTCCAGGGCCCGGGGGCCCAGGTCCCGGAAGAAGCGATAGGCCGCCTTGTCCGTGATCATGCCGGAAGCCGCGAGATTGCCGGGCCGCAGATGATGCGCTATCACGGTCGACAGCGTATCCACCACCTCTCCCGGGAAGCGCAGCTCCCTGAGTAGCTCGGCCGCCTGGCGGGCGCCAAGCTGGTCGTGGCCGAAGAATCTCAGGCGTCCGCCGACCTTGCGCGCCGTGGCCGGCTTGGCGATGTCATGGAGAAGGGCGCCGAGCATCAATACGGACTTGCGCGTCGCCGCGCCGAATGGGCGCTCGAGCTCGGCCGACAAGGCCGAGGCGTGATCCGGGAAAACCTTGGAGAGATTATGAAAGAGAAAATCCGCTCGAGACGCGGTGTCGAGAGAATGCCGAAGCACCCCTCCCGAGCCATAATAGACAGTGGCGCAGGCCCGCTCGGGCTCGAGCTCCGGCAGCAGGGCGGTAAGCAAGGAGCACTCGTCCATGCGCTTGAGCCATTCGGACGCGCCCGGGTTGCCGAGCAGCAGTCCGAGCTCGGCCTGTATCCGTTCTCCGGTAGGTTTGCGCGCCAAAGACCGGCATCGGCGTATGTGCTTCAAGGTGCCGGCTTCGATGTTGAATCCAAGTTGGGAGGCGAAACGAAAGGCTCGCAGTAGGCGCAATGGATCGGACTCGAATAAATCGGCGCTTTCGGCCCGCAATAGGCGACCCTTGATGTCGCGCAGCCCGCCGCGAGGGTCTATCACTTTCGAGGGCTCGAGCGTGGCCGGCTGTTTGGATGAGATCTCGACTGCAAGCGCGTTGACCGTGAAATCCCGCCGGGCGAGGTCCTGCAGAATGCCAGGGCCTTGCAAGCGTGCGACGTCGAGTCGGCGGACCTGGCGGAAGGAGGCGGGAAGGGCGACGCGATAGACTCCCTCCTTCGCGTCAAGGGTTACGAATTTTCCCCCGAAGGCCGAGGCCAGGCGGCGGGACAAGGCCTCTGGCCGGCGACAGGCTAGATCGAGGTCGACCCAGGGTCGTTGAAGGAGAATATCCCGGATCGCTCCTCCCACCAGGAAGATGGATCCCGAGCCTATACGCGCCGCCTCGCGTAAAAGCCGGATGGACTCGTCATTGAGACGCATCGGAGCGAGTTTTCTCTGGCTCACGATCTGATTCTATCTAATTGGCGCTATTTGAAATGGAACTTTAACGCGTCGTCAATCGTATGCCATGGGGGGGCGAGAGGGGACTGGCTAAAGTATACGTGACAGTGTATACTTAGGCATGGCCAAGACCGTGAGCCTCAAGGAGCTGAGACCCAATCTTCCCAAGATCATGGCGAATGTAGACCAGAAGTTCGATCGCTATATCGTGACTAAACGCGGCCGTCCGCTGGCGGTCATCCTCAGCACGGACGACTACGAGGGCCTGCTCGAGACCATCGAAATTCTTCAGGCCCCAGCCTGTTTGAGGCGCATAAGTCGCGCCAAGAAAGAGATGCGAGCGGGAAAGGTCAGAAGCTTGGAAGAGATTCACCGGTCTCTGGATCGTGTTTAAGATCTATCTAACCCGCGACGCGGAGGCGACCTATCGCTGGCTTCAAGATCGGGATTTTCGGCTCTGGCAGAGGATTCGCCTGGCCTTGGACGGTTTGCGAACCGATCCCCGTCAAGGGAAGCTTCTCAAGGGAGCATTTCGGGGCGATTATTCGTTGCGAGTAGGTTCCTACCGCATCATCTATACGGTCGAGCATAGGATTTTGACTGTGATTGTCATCGACATCGGGCACAGGCGGGAGATTTATCGGTAGGCGGAATTAAGCGGGACCAGAGGAAGGCGGGGCCGCGGTTCTCTTGTCCAGCTCTCTCTGGCGAAGGGCGCGCTTGAGCACCTTCTGAAGGGCGTTCTTGGGCAGGGCTTCGACTATCTCGATATCCCGAGGCCGCTTATAGGGATCGAGCTTGCTGCGGCAAAATTGCATCAGTCCCGACTTATCGGTCGAGGCGCCTTTCTTGAGCACGACGAAAGCCTTGATGGTCTCGTCGCCATGCTCGTCTGGTATGCCGATGAGCGCCGCCTCCTGGACGTCGGGATGCTCGAGCATCACGGATTCGACCTGGGCCGAAAAGACCTTCAGGCCCTTGATGATGATCATGTCCTTCTTGCGGTCGCGGATGTAGAGATAGCCTTCCGAGTCCAAGGCCCCGATATCCCCGGTCTTGAACCAGCCGTCGGTGGTGAACGCCTCGCGCGTGGCCTGGGGAAGGTTATAATAGCCCTTCATCACGTTGTCGCCCTTGACGCAGATCTCCCCCTCCTGTCCCAACTCGAGATCATGCTCTTGATCGTCGATGATTCGGACCTTGACTCCATCGATCATCGTGCCCACGCTGCCGGGCTTTCGCTTCTCCACCGGATTGACGCTGATGATGGGAGCGGTCTCGGTCAGGCCATAGCCTTCCACGATAGGCACGCGGAGATTCTTCTCGAAGGCCTCGAGTACCACCGGCGACAGCGGAGCCGCTCCGGAGACGGCCAGCCGGACCTTCCGGAAGAACCAGTAGCGCAGCACCAATCCCTGCAGCCCGGTCGCCTGCTTGGCCAGGATCGAAAAAAGCTGCGGCACCGCCGAGAACATGGTCACTCCATGCTTGGCCATGAGCCCGAGCCAGGGCCTGGGCGGGGTGATGGAGGGCGAGATGACGAGCTTGGTTCGCGCCAGCAGCGAGACAAGCACGTTAGCGGTCCATCCGAAAATATGGAACATGGGCAGCAGGGCCAATTGCACGTCGTTGGGCCTGATAGCGAGCTTCTTGACGCCGGCCACGGCGTTGCTGGCCAGGTTGCGATGGGTGAGCATGACGCCCTTGGGATTGCCGGTCGT
Source organism: Elusimicrobiota bacterium (assembly GCA_016207665.1). GTDB lineage: Bacteria > Elusimicrobiota > Elusimicrobia > UBA1565 > UBA9628 > JACQPG01. The sequence goes on from JACQPG010000050.1 coordinate 8,726, forward strand.
TCCCGAGGTATACAGTATGGCGACCGTATCCTGGTCCTGGGCTTGGGGATAGGAGAGCGCGGCCGGCTCCTGGAGCAGGTTGGAGAAGGGTTCCTCCCGAGGTCTTTCCCCTTTCTCATCCGCAATGGGATCGGACACCCAGATCATGGCCACGGAGCGGGCCTTGGCCGCTGCGCCGCGCAGACCCTTGAGGAACTCGCTTTGGGTGACTATCCCTTTGGCCTGGCAGTCGTTGAGCATATAAGCCAGCTCATCGGGCTTTTGCACCATGAAATTGATGGGCACGGCCACGGCGCCCAGCCTGGCCAGGGCGAAATACGAGATGACGAATACGGGGCTGTTGCGATGAACGATGGCGACCGCGTCGTTCTTGCCGATGCCCCGGGCGGAGAAGCCGGCCGCTACGAAGAGCACCCGCCGCTGCAGCTCGGAAAAGCTGAGAGTCTCTTCCGGGGTGACCAAGGCGGGTCCTTGCGGAGCCCGGCGCGCCGCCTCATCGAGAAGGTCGTTGAGGGTCATGGCTTCGCGTCACTTCTGGCGGGGATCGAGAATGTCGCGGACCGCGTCCCCCAGCAGGTTCCAGCCCAGGACGAAGAGGAATATGGTAAATCCCGGGATGAACACGGTGTGCCAGTATTCGAAGGGGTTGCCCGAGGTGCCGAGTATCCAATTGCGCGACAGCGAGATCAATTGTCCCCAATCGGCGTAGCCTACCGGAGCTCCCAAGCCCAGGAAGCTCAGCGCCGCCGCGGTGATCACGATGCGGCCCATGCTCAGGGAGGCGACCACCAACAGGGGATAGATGGAGTTGGGGATGATGTGCCTGAAAAGGATCCTGAAGTCCGAAGCACCGAGCGCGCGCGCCGCCGAGACGAAGTCCCGTTCCTTGATCGAGAGCACCTCTCCGCGGAGCAGCCGGGCGTAGGAAGGCCAGGAGACGGCCGTCACCGAGAGCATCACGTTATGGAGGCTGGGTCCGCTCACCGCGACGATCACGACGGCCAGCACGAGATCGGGGAAAGCCAATATGATGTCAGTGAATCGCATGAGGACGTCATCGACCCAGCCGCCATAGAATCCAGAAAGCCCTCCCACGATGATGCCGATGACCAGGGACACGAACACCACGGTCAGCGCCACCCGGAAGGCCGTGCGCGTGCCCCAGACCATGCCGTAATAGAGGTCGTATTGCTGCTCGGTCGTGCCGAAGATATGCGCGTCGTTGGGCCTAACCGGGTCAGGGCTGTAGCCGTCTTGCGGGATGATATAGGCGTCCCGCGCGTTGGGCGCGGGAGGAGCGAGCACCGGCGCCAAGGCCGCCGCCAGGGCGAAGAAAGAGATCAGGCCGAAACCCAAAAGCGACATCGGCTTCTTGCGCAGCATGCGCCAGATCCTTTGAAACCGCGTCTTTTCGGAAGCGGTCTGGGCCGGGGCCGGAGCCGTCGCCGTGGCGCTTTTCGTTTCCATCAGCCTATGCGTATGCGCGGGTCTACGAGGGCGTAGACGATGTCCGAGATTAAGTTGGCCAAGACGAACAGGAACGCGGCCAGCAGGCTCGAGCCGAGCACCCCGGGGACGTCGAGCTGCTGCGCCGCGACCACGGTCCAGCGGCCTATGCCGGGATAGTCGAAGACGGTCTCGGTGATGACCACGCCGCCCAGCAGGCCGATGAAGAGCAGGCTCGAGAGCGTCACCACCGGGATCAACGCGTTGCGCAGGGCGTGCTTCTTGACGATCACCGGCCCGGGCAGGCCCTTGGCGCGCGCCGTTCTGATATAGTCCTTGCCCAGCTCCTCGAGCATCGAGGAGCGGGTGATGCGCAGCAAGAGCGCCAAGCTGATGTAGATGAGCGTCGTCGCCGGCAGTATCAGATGCTTGATCACGTCGACGAAGGCGGCGAATTGCCCGTTGAGCAGCGTGTCCACGGTCAGAAGGCCGGTGTAATGCCTGAAGGCCTCGGAGTGCACCAGAAGATCGACGTCGAGGGAATAGCGCCCCGGCGGGAACCAATGCAGCCGGCCGTAAAAGATCATGAGCAGCAACAGGCCCAGGACGAAGCTCGGCAGGGAATAGCCGGTGATGGCGATGAAGCGCGTTAGGTGGTCTATGAATCGATCCTTGTAGACGGCCGAAAGCGTGCCCAAATAGACCCCGATGATCAGGATCGGCAGGAACGCCAGCACCGCCAGCTCGAAGGTCGCAGGGAAGAAGGCACGGACGGCCTCGGCCACGGGCATCTTGGCGGTCTCGGAATATCCCAGGTCGCCTCGCAGCACCTGCTTAAGCCAGATCCAGTACTGCACCGGCATGGGGTCGCGCAACCTGTACTTCTCGATCACCTGCTCCAGGGCCGAGAGTTGGCGCGGGTCCTTGATGTAGAGCGAGGCCCTCATCTCCGGCGTCAGGAACTGGAGCGCCCCGAACAAAAGGGCCGTCACGCCGAACATGACGAAAGGCAGGAACAAGAGGCGGCGGCCGATGAATTTAAGCACTGTCAGCGCCCTTTTCCAGCGGCACCCGCCTTGTAGATCGGGTAATAGTAGCTGCCATAGGGCGAATCCGGGAACACCGGGTTATGATACCAGCCCTTGACCCAATCCCGCTGGGTGCGATAGCGCACCCCGTCCAAGACCACGATATGCGGCACGTCCTCATATTCGATCTCCTGGGCCTTGCGATAGAGCTCCTTGCGTTTGGCGATATTGGTCTCGCGATTGGCGGCCTCGATGATCTTGTCGAGCTCCTCGTTCTTGTACTTTTGAGTGATCGGATAATCCCCCAGCGAATGCAGCAGGGGGAAGGCGAAGTTGTGCGGGTCGGGGTAATCGGCGTTCCAGCCCATCACGAACACGGGCAGCTTGGAGGATTTGTAGTTGTCCAGGAACGTGGGCCACTCGATGGCCCGCACGTCGATCTTGAATTTGGGATTAAGGCTCTCCACGTTGCGCTTGATCATCTGGCAGATGGTCTGGCGCGGGACGTTGCCCGTATTGAAGGACAGGGTGAACTTGAAGCCGGTTTCCCAGGCCCGGCCTCCCCAGGCCTTTTCGAAATGCTCCTTGGCCTTTTCCATGTCGAACTTATAGGTCTTTTGCTTCGGATTGTGGCCGGGCAAGGCCTTGGGAATGGCGCCCGTGGCTTGGGTGGCCTTGCCGCGCATCACGTCGCGGATATAGCCCTCGTAATCGAAAGCATGGGCGAAGGCCTTGCGCACGTCCTTGTCCGAGTAGAAATCGGGCGGGATGCCGTTGCCGTCGAATTTCCCGGATCCGATATTGGGGTTGGCCACGTGGTTGATCTTGAAGGTGAAGAAAGCCACGGGATTCATCTCCATGGTGGGAAGATCATCCTTGATCTCGACCCCGTGGATGCCCTGGAGTTGATTGAGCACGGGGCGGTCCGCGTAGATGGCGTCGGCGTCCCCTGCCTGGAGCATCAGCTTCCGCGTGCCGAACTCGTCGACGCCCTTGACGATCACGTGCTTGAGCTTGGCCGGCGCCCGCCAATAGCCGTCGTTTCGGGTCAGCACCACTTCCTTGGTCTTTTGATCCCAGCGCTCGAGCTTGAATGGGCCGCTGCCATTGGACCGCTCGTAGTAAGGGGAGTTCCTCTTCTCGGGATTGTTATGCTTGGCCCAGTTGGCCTCCGCGCCGTCCCAATCCCCGTTCTTGGCCGACCAGGATTTCGAGAGCACCGGCGCCCAGGACGCCAATATTCCGAGCAACGGAGCGTAAGGAGCGGGAAGATTGAGCACCAGGTTGTTGCCTTGCGCCTGGACGGCTCTTTCCACGTCCTTATAGACGTTGGGCTTGAGTTTTCCCCCTTCGTCCCGGGTGGAGGGATAGCCGACCAAGGGCTCGAGCAGCAACGAGGACGGGCCCGCGACGCGGTCGTAAAGGACGAATCGCATGATGGAGTAACGCACATCCTCCGCGGTCAAGGGGCTGCCGTCATGGAATTTCACGCCCTGGCGAATCGGTATGGTGTAGCGTTTGCCGTCGGCGGAGATCAGGCCGTTCTCCTTGCTGGGGACCTTGGCGGCTATCAAAGGGACCAGCTTTTCGGTGGACTCCCCATCGAAGAAGAAAAGGGGCTCGTAGATGTTGAGTATCAGATTGTGGCTGGCCGTATCATAAGACCAGGCGGGATCCAGGCTGTCCGCGCCCGAGATGGTGACATAGATATAGGTGTCCGGGTTCTTGATCTGCGCGGAAGCAAAAAGTGGCAAGAAGGAGAAAACGAGCGCAAATAATCGTTTCATGCTCAATATCCTATCAAAAAATGCAGTCCGAGTCTCGATAGCTCGACGTGCTGTTATAGGGCCAGATGCAGTTTTACGGCTCTTTCGACATGCGGAATCAAATCTTGAGGAAGGTTTCCAAGCAATCGACCGATACGGCGTTTGTCTACGGTTCGGATTTGGTCGGCCTTGATTTTGACGGGCTTATCATTGTCGAACGAGTCCGGTTTGACCAGGACTTCAAAGGGATGGACGTGCTTGACCGAGCTCGTCAAGGGCAATATGGTCACCGTCTCGGCGTGGACATTATTGATGTCGTTGGATAGGATGAGTCCGGGGCGGGTTTTTTGAATCTCCGATCCTATCGTCGGATCGAGGTTTATCCAATAAATTTCTCCCCTCTTGATCATAAGCCATCCCCGGAAAGGGCGTCCCATTCTTCATTAAAGGCCTTGTCCTCTTGGGCGGCTTGACGATAGGCGACCGCAAGCCGCTCGGCGGCCTTTTCCCGCTCGACACCCTCTAGTTTTTCTTTGACGGCCTGAGTGATAAACGCGCTTTTGTTGGGCACCTTTTTAAGCAATTCGGCATACTCTTTTGGTATTGTAATATTCATTCTATGTGTATTCATATACATATTTTAATACACACATAGAATTTGGTCAAGGGGGTGTCGTTAAGGGCGAGAGTGCTTCTTGCCCAGGGCATGCCGGTAGAGCGAATAGACCACGGCGGCGTATAGTCCCGTGGAGAGGAGGGTCTCGAACGCCGGGTGGCCGGCCTCCGGGCGGCGCAATTGCAAGAACTGGGAGAGGCCGCCGGCCCATGGGAGCGTGCTGATCACCGCGATGCCGGCGATCACGATGCCCATCAAGGCGTCGCCGGCTATGAGCCCGGAGGCGTAGAGCGAGCCCGGATCGTGCTCGGCCACGGCCTGCCGTTTTTTGCGCGCCACATACCAGGCCAACAGGCCTCCGACCATCATCATCGGCCAGTTGGTGATGGGCAGGTAGAGTCCGATAGCGAAAGCCAAGGCGGAGATGCCGCACATCTCCACGATGAGGCCGATGCCGGCTCCGGTGAGCAGCAAGGTCCAAGGCAGCTGGCCGCCCGTGGCGCCCTGGACCAGGCTGGCCATGAGGCTGGCTTGAGGGGCCTCCAAGGGATTGGGATGCTCCGGAGTCGGGGCCCCGAAGCCGTAGGCCATATAGAGCAGGAGCAGAATGAAGCCGGTCCGGACGGCTGAGACCAAGGTGCCCATGATCTCGGCCAGCTGCACTTTCCAGGGAGTGGCTCCGACCAGGGCGGCCGTCTTGAGATCCTGGGATAGATCCCCGGAAAGCGCGATGGCGACGCAAACCACGGCCCCCCCCATGATGGCGGCCGTCTTGAGCGTGGCGGGGTCATGGCCCAGGGCGGCGAAGAGCAGGGTCATGGAAAGAAGCGCCGTGATCGTCATCCCCGAGACCGGCTGATTGGTCGTGCCGATGAGCCCCACCATGCGGGCCGAGACGGCCACGAAGAAAAAGGCGAAGAGGAGGACGATGGCCGCCTCGACGGCGGATAATCCGAAGATGGGATGGAGCCACAGCAGCAGGCCGACCGACGCCACCCCCAAGCCGACCACGGGGATCGGAAGGTCGTGCTCGGTTCGAGGCAGGCCTGCGCCGAAGCGCGAGGCCGTCCGGCTCAGATAGAAGAAGAGCACGGCGCCGACCGCGGCGCCCACGGCCCCGCCTAACGCCATCCGAGCCAATCCCATCCATGACCAGTCGATTTCGCCGGCGAAAGCGCCGACCAGGAATCCCAAGGCCGCGCCGCCGAATACGATGGCGCCGTTCTCCCAATCCACGGCGGGCAACGCATTTCCTGATGCCCGCCGGGACGGTTCGCTCCCGCTCACCGTCCACAACCGATTGAGTGAGCCCAGTATCAGGGGCAGGGAACGCAGCAAGCTCAACAAACCGCCGAAAGCCACGCCTCCCGCTCCTATATAGCGCACATAGGTGGACCGTATTTGGCCCATGGACATCTGGTCGATCGGCATGGTCCCCGGCTCTATCACGTTCGATCCTCCGAGAGCGTCGATGAGAGGGATGAGCACCAGATAACCCAGGAGGCTGCCCGCGAACATGACGGCCACGATACGAGCCCCGATGAGATAGCCGACGCCGACGAACAGGGGAGAGACCTCGTAGCCGAAGCCCGCTTTATGGAGATTGGGCCAGGTCCAGACGATGGCGTCCTTGAACAGCATGAGCGCCGACATGGCGAATTTGAAAAGCCCCCCGACCAAGGCTCCTTGCAGCACCGGCGCGGCGGTGGCGCCTCCTTTATCCCCCGCTACCAGGACCTCGGCCGCGGCTCTCCCCTCGGGGAATGGAAGGGTCTCGTGCTCCAGCACGACCAAGGAGTGGCGCAAAGGGATCATCATCAGAAGCCCGAGCAGCCCGCCCGCCACGCCCAGCCAAAACACCTTCGCGTTGGAGAGCTCCCCTCCCAGGAAAAGCAGCGCCGGGACGGTGAAAATCACGGCGGCGGCCAGCGACTCGCCGTTGGAGGCGATGGTGTGCACGATGTTGTTCTCGAGAATGGTGCCGTTGCGGCCGATCAGCCGCGGCAAGAGCATGCGCAACACGCCCATGGAGATGATGGCCGAGGGGATCGACGCCGAAACGGTCAGTCCGATCTTGAGCCCCAGATAGGCGTTGGCCGCGTTGAAGATGATGGAGAGGATGAAGCCCAGCAAGACGGCCTGAACGGTGAACTCGGGGACGCGGCGATCGTCGGGGATATAGGACAACGCGGCGCTGGAGCTCTGTTCTCCGGAGGAAGGGCTTTTCATCCGAGCGCTGTCAGAGCGGCGTCGCTGGGTTTCTGCCTGAAAGGCTGAATAGGACAGGCGGCCCAATGCCCGGGCTTGACCTCGATGAAGTCGGGCGAGTCGCGGCGGCAGGGCTTTTGGGCATAACGGCAGCGGGGATGAAAATGGCAGCCCGGCGGCGGCTTGAGCGGGCTAGGCACGTCTCCGGTCAGCAGGATGCGCTTGCGCCTTTTCTCGATGTTGGGATCAGGGATCGGCACCGCGGAGAGCAGGGCCTCGGTGTAAGGATGCTGGGGATCATTGAAGAGGGTCTCGGATTCCGCCAGCTCCACGACTCGGCCCAGGTACATGACCGCGATGCGGTTGCAGAGATGCCGCACCACGGAGAAATCATGGGAGATGAAGATATAGGTGAGCTTAAGCTCCCGCTGCAGATCCTTGAGGAGATTGAGGATTTGGGCCTGGATCGAGACGTCGAGCGCGGAGACGGGCTCGTCGGCGACGATCAGCTTGGGATTGAGAGCCAGGGCCCGGGCGATGCCGATGCGTTGGCGCTGGCCGCCCGAGAACTCATGGGGATGCCGCTCGAGGTGGCTTTGCGCGATGCCGCAGAACTCCAGCAGCTGGAGAAGGCGCTTGCGGCGCTCGGCCTTGTCCGGGTAGACGCCATGGATGATGAAGGGCTCGGTGATGATCGATTCGACCGTCATCCGGGGATTGAGACTCGAGAAGGGATCCTGGAATATGACCTGCATCTCGCGGCGCAGTCCGCGCAATTCGGAGGAGCGCATGCCGTAGATGGAGCGTCCCTCGAAGACCACGTCTCCCGCCGTGGGCTTGTCGAGGGCCAGTATCATGCGGCCGAGCGTGGTCTTGCCGCAGCCGGATTCTCCAACCACCGCGAAGCTCTCCTGGGGAAAAACCGAGAAGCTGACCCCATCGACGGCCTTGACCGTGCCCTTTTCGCCGAATAGTCCCTTGCGCACGGTGAAATGCTTCTTGATGTCCTTGACCTCGAGCAGCGGACGGGTGCTCATGAAGGCGCGGCGCTCTGGGCCGGGGAATAACGGTGCCGGGACTGCTCGGATTCCGATTCCTGTTTCCAGCAATTGGAGACGCGGCCGCCCGGAAGATGAAAGTGCGGCGGGTCCTGGATGCGGCAGCGGTCCATGGCCACCGGACAGCGGACCACGAAAGGACAACCCGGGAACTCCCGAGTCAGCTCAGGGGGCTGGCCGCCGATGGCCTCGAGCCTCTCCTTGCGCGCGTAGATCGACGGCACGGAGCTCAGCAGGCCTTGGGTGTAGGGATGCTTGGGATCCTTGAAAAGCGAGTGTATGGACGCCTGTTCGATCTGCCGGCCGGCGTACATCACAGCCACGTCGTCGGCCATCTCGGCCACCACCCCGATATTGTGGGTGATGAGCACGATTGCCATCCGGTATTCCTTTTGAAGGTCCCGCATCAGCTCGAGTATCTGGGCCTGTATGGTCACGTCCAAGGCCGTGGTCGGCTCATCGGCGATGAGCACGTCCGGCTCGCAGGACAGGGCGATGGCGATCATGGCCCTTTGCCTCATGCCGCCCGAGAACTGATGCGGATAATCCTGCACGCGCTCTTCCGCGTGAGGGATCCCGACTTTCTTAAGGAGCTCGACGGCCTTGGCCCAGGCCTTTTCGCGGGTGGCTCCCTGGTGGAGCATCACCGCCTCCGCGATCTGCTCGCCCACCGGCAGCACCGGATTGAGCGAGGTCATGGGCTCCTGGAATATCATGGCTATGCGATTGCCCCGGATGTCCCCCATGCCCTGCGGGCCGAGCGCCAGGAGATCCCGCCCGTTGAACAATATTTCCCCCGCCACGATGCGGGCGGGCGGCTCGGGCAACAGCCTCAGGATGGAGAGGGCATGCACGCTCTTGCCCGAGCCTGATTCGCCCACGACGGCCAGGGTCTTTCCCGGGTAAAGGTCGTAGCTGATGCCGTCTACGGCGCGGATGACCGAATCGTCAAGATGAAAATAAGTCCGCAAACCGCGGACCGAAAGGACAGGCTCCACTCAGGATTTTCTCTACTTTGCCGCCGTTAGATAGCGGTCGTTATGAGGCTCTCGGTTGACAAGACTCCGGGGATCGCGCGGATGCCCCTGACGACCACGTTCGAAAGGGTGGAAAGATCGTCCGTCTCGATATCCAGCACCAGGTCCCAGCGGCCGAACACCGCGGTGACGTGCGAAACGCCCCTGGTGGCCTTGATCTGAGCTAGAGCCCCCTTTTCCTTGCCCGCCATCAGACGAACCAGAACCAGTCCGGTGACCATGTTCACCCCTCGATATACGGCCTCAAATATGCCGAAGTCGAACGATGTTTTCAGTATATCAAAAAAGTTGATATGATTGACGCTCGCCTACTGGCGCGGATTAGGAAGTGCGTCAGCTCCTTCATGAAATCCCAGCATAGAAAGAAGGGCCTGAAGGTTTTCGCGGCGCTGGCGGTGTTGTACGCCATCGCCTTCTCTGGCGAGACTCTCTGGCGGCGGCGCACCCGGGCCGTGGTGCTGGAACCCTCCAAATCCTCCTATTTCCACTATGAGTTCATCGAGATACGCCTAAGCAGCCGCGATCCGGCCCTGAGACGCCGGTGGCGGCAGTCGCCTCCCAAGGTCGTGGTCACGCGCGGGGGCCAGCCCGTCACGACCATCGCCTCCATCAGGGAAATGGCGTTGCAGCCCGACGAATCGACCGGGATGTGGTCCGCGCGTTGGCCCTGCCCATGGAACGCGCCTACCGGTGTCTATGAGCTGAAGCTGGTCGAACCCGGCGACTTGGGCGAGCGCCTGACCGCCCGTCCGTTTTCCATCCGGCGCCGCAAGCCCAAGCCCGTGCCCCACCGTTTCGCCGTCCTGACCTTGGAGAGCGTGAGGCCGTTGCGGACCATGAAGGTGAGGACTCCGGACGGAGAGATCAAGGATTGGCGCGGTCTCTTCGATTGGGTGGAATATATCGGCGCCGACGCCTTCTGGGTATTGGCGGGACGGACTCCAGGGGACCGGCCGCAAGAGGTCTGGTTGAGCCACAACCTTCCCATGATCCCGGAGCTGGCCAAGGAATCTCGCCGGCGGGGCATCAAGTTCGGCGTCTATGTCATGTGCTATCTGACGCTTTCTAGCGACCGGCTGTCGCGCTACGAGTACGCTCTCGACGTCCAGGACGGGCGGCCCGTGCCGACCCGCGCCATTTCCATACGCGATCCCCGGCGCGCCGAGGACGTGGGCGCGCTCCTCGAGCGCATGCGCGATATCCCGGAGGTCGATTATCTGGGCCTGGATTACATACGCAATCCCTTGGGAGGGTATGAGCTGGTGGACGATTTCTATCGCGAGATGCCGGTGTCCCCCCCTCCCGGCTGGGACAAATTGAGCCGGGAGGAGCGCATGGTGTATTTCGTGCGCAAGAAGATCATGCGCCTCGATAGGGACTTCATCGACGCCTGGCAGTGGTGGCGGGCGCATCGCGTGGCCGGCATAGTCAGGGGCATCAAGGCGAGGCTCGGCGACTCCAAGCCCTTGTGGGCCTTCACCTTGACCTGGGACAAGGGCTGGCATCACGGTCAGGATCCGGTGATGATGAACGACGCCGGAGTCGATGCCGATGCTCTGATGCTTTATGAGGCCGATGAGTCGCAGTTCGCGGCCATGATGCGGGACTGGAGCCGCTATGTCCGGAAAGACGACGTCCAGCTCATCGTCGGCGACGTGATCGATTGGAATCTCCATCAGAAACACCCGGAGGGTCCCAAGGAGTTTTATCGACGCACGGTCGAGGCCATCAACAAGATCCACGCGGACGGGATGGCGACCGGAGTCTTTTTTCACGATCTCGACCGCGCGCTTTGGGGGCGCTTGGGCCCCTGGGACAGCCGGGCATGGATGGACGAGGCGCGCCGCGCCGTCCAGTATTTCAAGGCCTCGGGAGTCGTCGCGCGATGAGAGCGTGGGCGGCGGCGGCGCTTCTGTGGATCGGAGCAGCGTTTCCTTCTTTGTGCTCGGCTCAAGTGCCGGAGCCGGCCCGGGAGGACGTTCGCCTGCCCGCTCCCGAGCCCTCTCCCGCAAAAAAAAGGAAGGGCAAGGACAATCCTCCCTTAGCCCTGGCCCTGGACCTCGCTTTCGGCCCCACGGTATGGGCTCAAGTCCAGATCTCCACGGCGGGGCCCGTGGTCGAGCTGAGCAAGCTGGTCAAGGAGGGCTATTACAAGCTGGAGCTCATCCAGCTCATCCTGATGAGTTCTCAGTCCAAACGGCCGCTCAAGGAGCTGCTCGAGAAGCGCCGCAAGGGCGCCAAGCTGGCCGAGATCGCTTGGGACCTGGGCCTCGATTATGAGAAGCTCTACGGCTCGGCTCTGGCCGTCCAGGAGCTCGTGGACAAGGAGTATCTTCCCCGCTTTCCCGAGACTCGCCTGCGTCGCGCCGGCGAGGAGCCTTGAGCGGGTTCCTGGCTTGCGCGCTGGCGCTGGCTCTCAACGCCGGCCCCGCGGCGCCTCTCAAGGCGCCGAAGCGGACCCGCTTGGAGCTTCCCAGCGGCGACAGGCTCATGGTCGACGTGGTCGACACTCCGGCCGAGCGCATGAAAGGGCTGATGTTCCGCCGTTCGCTTCCCAAGGATTATGGGATGCTTTTCGTGTTTCCGGCGCAGACCTGGCAGACCTTCTGGATGAAGAACACCTGGGTGAGCCTCGATATCGTATTCATCGACAAGGATAAAAAGGTGACCGCCATCTATCACGAGGTTCGCCCTTCCACGCCCAAGACCAGCGACTTGGAAGTCGCGCGCGTCAGCGGATTGGGCCAATTCGTGCTGGAGTTGCCGGCCGGCGCGGCGCGGCGCTACTCGCTTGATAAAGGCCGACTCGTCGACTTCAACCCCCCTATAACGCCCCCAAGGCGCTAAAGGCCCAGGTTCCGCTTCATCTTATAGACGGTGTTCAAGGTCACCCCGAGCACCGACCGGCCAATCGCATACCACCGCGCGGGTAATTGTCATATAATCTTCACACGTCCGTCGATGAGCCCCTCCCTAATGTCTTTCGAACCGATATTCCGCCTGAGCCTGCTGATCAGCCTGGCCTTGCTCGGCTTCGTGGCGCTGCTCATCGTGGCCCTCATCATCTCCAAGGGCCTGCGCCAGCTCTGGCTTCGTTACTCGAGCTGGCGAGAGGATCGGTTTAGACGTTTGGTGCTGGGGGCGATCGCGACCGATCATCCCCAGGCGGCCGGCCGGCTTTTGTCTTGCTTGTCCTGGCCCGGGGACAGGAGGGTGGTCAAGGCGTATCTATTGCGCCTGGCCGAGGGGCTCAGCGGGCATGGACGGGAGCGCATATACGCGCTGTTCGAGAGCGCCGGATTTGCCGACGACGAGATAGGACGGTTGGGCAGTTGGCGCTGGTGGGTCCGAGCCCAGGCCGCCCAGAGGCTGGGGATCATGATGTGCAGCAAGGCCGCGCCCGAGCTGGTGCTGGCGCTCGATGACCGCTCCATCGAGGTGAGGCTCATGGCCGCCTGGGCCCTGGGCCGCTTCGGCGATTGGCCGGCGCTTTTCCGGATCGTGGAGGCCTTGGCGCGCTACTCGAAGCTGGCCACGCTCCGGGTGACCGAAATCATCATGCAGATCGGCGCGGCCGCCGGTCCCATGGTCGAGCTGTTGCTCAAGCATGCCGATGAGGACGTCAGGCTCCTGGCCGTTCGGCTGGCCGGGCTGATCAAGGATGAGAAGGCCGCCGGGCAATTGCGGGAGTTCGTGAAGGATCCATCCGTCGACATCAGGGTCGCTTCCTGCGAGGCCCTCGGGGCCTTGGGCGGGGCGCGGGGCGCGAGCTCGCTGGTGGAGGCTCTCTCGGACGCGGCCTGGCCGGTGCGCGCCAAGGCGGCGCTCATGCTGGGCCGTCTGGCCTTGCCCCAGACCGCCGAGGCCTTGAGGACGACTCTTTCGGACCCGGCCTGGTGGGTGAGGCTCAACAGCGGACGGGCCTTGAGCCGGATGGGTCAAGCGGGGCGCGAGATACTCCAGTCCGCGCTCTCCCATCCCGATCGCTTCGCCCGTGATATGGCGGCGCAATGGCTCGATGAATCCGAGCCGGCGCTGGGGACCCGATGACGGGTTTCAATCTTTACGCGGCTCTCGAGATATACCAGGCGGGCCTGCTCTTCTATTTCATCGCGGTCAATATAGTCTATCTGGCCCTTTTCCTGATCTCGCTCTCGGCCATCGTCGATTATCTGCATCACAAGGGCTATCGCAACGCGCAGGAGGTGTTGCGCTCCCGATTGACGCCCCCGATCTCGGTGCTTGTCCCGGCCCACAATGAAGCCGTGAGCATCGTCGCCAGCGTGCGCAGCCTGCTTCAATTGAACTATCCTGAATACGAAGTGATCGTGATCAACGACGGCTCGACAGATCGCACCCTGCAAGCCTTGACCGAGGCCTTCGGCCTGAGGAAGACCAAGCGCGTCTATCACCGCACCTTGCCCACGGCCGAGGTGCGCGGCCTATACGCAGGAGCCAAGACCTTTCCTTGGGTCACGCTCACGGTCATAGACAAGGAGAAGGGCGGCAAGGCCGATGCTCTCAACGCGGGCATCAACGTCTCCCAATACCCGCTCTTCTGTTCGGTGGACGCCGACTCGATACTCGAGCGCGATTCTCTATTGCGCGTGGTCATGCCCTTCATGGAACGCTTCGCGGTCATGATGGGGGTCGGCGGCATCGTGCGGGTGGCCAACGGTTGCGCGATATCCGACGGATTCGTGCAACGGATCCGGTTGCCGAGGCGCTGGCTGCCGTGCTTCCAGGCCGTCGAATACCTCAGGGCGTTCTTATCCGGCCGCGTCGCCTGGAGCCGTATGAACGGTCTGCTGATTCTTTCCGGGGCCTTTTCTCTGTTCCGCAAGGACCCCGTCTTGGCGGCCGGCGGCTATCAACGCGGCAGCGTGGGCGAGGACATGGACCTGGTGGTGAGGCTGCACATGAACGCCGCGGGACGGTCCGGGCCGCGCGAGATCGCCTTTGTCCCGGATCCGGTCTGCTGGACCGAGGTGCCGGAGAGCTTCAAGACGCTTTGGCGGCAACGCAATCGCTGGCATCGGGGGCTGGGCCAGTCCTTGGCCGGCCACGCCAGCCTGATCTTTAACCCGCGCTTCGGCCTGATCGGGATTTTCGCGGCCCCGTATTTCTGGTTCGTGGAGTTCCTAAGTCCGGTGATCGAGCTTTCGGGCTACGCGGTGTTCGCGCTCTCGTGGGCGCTCGGGTCGGTACGCTGGGACGCCTTCGCCGCCTTCCTAATACTATCCATATTGATGGGAGTGAACCTGTCCTTGCTGGCCGTTCTCCTTGAGGAGTTCACCCTTCATCGCTACCCCAGGATACGGGACTTGCTCAAGCTCCTGGCCTGCGCCGTCGCGGAAAATCTGGGCTATCGGCAGTTCGTCAGCCTTGCCCGCCTTCATGGGCTGATCGATTGGCTGCGCAACGAGACCTTGTGGGGCTCCATGGATAGAAAGGGCCTGCAGTCGGCGGCTCTGTTCCTGGGCCTTTTGGCCACCGCTTGCTTGTGCCGGGCTTCCATGGCGCTCAACGCTGGGCTCGGCTATGAGGATTTCTCTTTCGCCGGAGCGGGCCGCAGCTCGTGGATCAGGGTTGATCGCCGTCTTTCCCGGGGGTCCATCTCCGGCGGCCTTACGCGCATCGAGCGCTTCGGCGAACGCGAGGCCCAAGGGGAGCTGGGTCTGGGCGCCAGGCTCGGCCCGAGCGCGGGACTCGAGTTGGGGGCCAGCGCTTCCCCGGAGGCTCATATACTCCCCGAGTGGTCGGCCGCGGCGGTGCTTTACTGGAACCCCCGGAGGCCGGTGACGATCAGCCCCGGCCTGCGCAGCGCCGGCTTTCGCGCGGCCGGGGTGCATACGGCCAGCCTGGGGATCGAAGCCCAGGCCGCGCCCGGCCTCGCGGTTTTGGTCCGCGGCTTCGGCAGCGTGACTCAATTCCGCGGCTCGCGCGCCGAGGACTGGACCCCCGCCGTCCTGCTCGCGCTCCGCGCTCAGCCGATGGATTGGCTTCTTGTCGCGCCCTCGTTCGCCTATCGGGAGGAATCCTTCGAGGCCGGCGCTCCGGGCAGCGGCATCTCGCGCACCTTCCAAGCGCATGCCGCCCGTCTCGATCTATCGGCCGGCCGAGAGCGGGGCTGGGCCGCGAGGGCGGCTTGGGAATACGAGAGAAGGGTCCCTAAGAACTTCGTCAGGCGCTACGAGTTGGGACTCAGCTACCGGTTCTAGCCCTTGGCGTCGAAGCGATAACCGAATCCCCGCACCGCGGTGATCATGCTCGCCACCGGCCCCAGCTTGTCGCGCAGATGGCTCAAGGTGACGTCGACCACCTTGGTGGTCAGGTTGAGGCCCGCCTCGTAGCCCCAGACGTATTGCAGGAGGAAGTCGCGGGTCAGCACGTGGTTGCGGCGATACATCAAATACCAGAGCAGGTCGAACTCCTTGGCGCTCAAAGGGACTTCCTTGTTCTTGATGAAGGTCTTGCGCGACTCGCGCTCCAGGCGCAAATCCCCCGCGGTCTGTATCGCGGGCTCCTCCATCCGTCCGGTGCGACGCAGCAAGGTCTCGACACGGGCGACCAACTCCTCGGTATTGAAGGGCTTGGCCAAGTAATCGTCGGCGCCGCTCTTGAGCCCGGAGACTCGTTCCTCGACGGCCTTCTTGGCGGTCAGGATCAGCAGGGGCAGATTGTTGGATCTCTGGTCGCCCCTGATCTGGCGGCAGAGATCGATGCCGTCGCCGTCGGGGAGATTGCGGTCCAGTATCATGATCGTCGGCAGGGACTTCTCGAGGGCGTTCCTGGCCTTGGCCAAGGACTCGACGACCTTGACCTCGTAGCCCTCCTGCTTGAGCACCTCGGAGATCAAGTTCGATGTGGCGGCCTGATCCTCAACGACCAACACTGATGCCTTCATGATCGCATTATGATAGCACAACGGGGCTAGAGCGGGATATTCCCCCTGTTTTCGAACTGGCCCGGCATCCGCTTGTCCTTCAAAAAGCGAAGCCCGCGGATGATCTTATAGCGGATCTGGCTGGGCTCTATCACCTCGTCGATGGAGCCGGTGGACGCGGTCTGGTAAGGCGAGGCGAATTTCTCGGAATACTCGGAAGTCAGCCTATCGCGCAGGCGCGTCCTGTCCTCGGGCGTCTTGGCGTTGGCCAATTCCCGCGAGTAAAGTATCTCGATGGCGCCCTGAGGGCCCATGACCGCGATCTCGGCGCAAGGCAGGGCGAAGTTAAAGTCGCCTCGGAGGTGTTTGGAGCTCATGGCGATGTAGGCGCCGCCATAGGCCTTGCGCAGTATCACCGATATCTTCGGAACCGTCGCCTCGGCGTAGGCGTGCAGGAGCTTGGCCCCGTGCCTGATGATGCCTCCATGCTCCTGGTGGACTCCGGGCCAATAGCCGGGAACGTCGACGAAGGTCACGATCGGGATGTTGAAGGCGTTGAGCAGCCGGATGAAGCGGGCCGCCTTGTCCGAGGCGTCGATATTGAGCGCTCCCGCGAGATGGGCCGGATTGTTGGCGATCACGCCCACCACCTCGGCGCCCATGCGCATGAAGCCCGTGATGATGTTCTTGGCGAACGCCGACTGGACCTCGAAGAACTTGTGCTCGTCCGACACCTGCCAGATGATGTGGTGCATGCGATACGGCTTGCGGGGATCGAGCTCGCAGAGCTTCTCGAGAAGCGGGGTCGCCCTGCGCACCGGATCCGGGTTGGCTATGCGCGGCGCCTTCTCCCAGCGGTTTTGGGGCAGATAGGCCAGCAGCTCGCGCACTTGCCGGAAACAGTCGGGCTCCGATTTGGCGACGAACTGGCAGACCCCGGACTTGGCCGCGTGGGCCTCGCAGCCGCCCAGCGCGTCGAAGCTCACCTCCTCGCCCGTCGCCGCCTTGACCACGTCGGGACCGGTCACGAACATATGGCTGATGCCTTCCACCATGAAGACGAAGTCGGTCAGCGCCGGGGAGTACACGGCTCCGCCCGCGCAGGGGCCCAATATCACGGAGATCTGAGGTATCACCCCTGAGCAGCGGGTGTTGCGAAAAAAGATCTCGGCGTAACCGTCGAGCGAGTCGACGCCCTCCTGTATGCGCGCCCCTCCGGAGTCGAGCAGGCCGATGACCGGGACGCGGTTGTCGTAGGCCAGATCCATGATCTTGCAGATCTTCTCCGCGTGGGCCAGGCCGAGAGAGCCGCCCAATACGGTGAAGTCCTGGGAATAGACGCACACCTCGCGGCCGTTGATGGTCCCGAAGCCCGTGATCACGCCGTCTCCGGAAGCGGCCTTCTCCTGGAGACCGAAGTCATGGGAGCGGGTCCGGACCAGAAGATCGGTCTCCTGGAAGCTGCCCTCATCCAGCAGATAATGGACGCGTTCGCGCGCGGTGAATTTTCCGCGAGCCTTTTGAGCCTGGATCTTGTCCGGCCCTCCCCCGGCCATGGCGGCCTCGATGGATTGCTTGAGCTTCTTGGCGGCGGCGGAGAGCCGTTGAGGCTGAATGGGCTTGGCTGGGACGGTCTTATCCATGGCGTCCTCCCTCATATATAGGCAACCGAAATGCAGGCTCCGGCGTACACGCCGTGATCCAGCCGGATGGAAGGGCGGCCGAGCTTTTCCCAACGTTTCAGGGCCTGCCCGGAAAGGGATAGCTTCCCGGCGGCAAGCAGCTCGATCTCCCGCAAGTCGTGATTGAGCTCCTCGGAGAGCAGCTTGAACACCGCCTCCTTGGCGGTCCAGAGCCTGATCTGGTCCTCGGGCGACCTGAGGGATTCCTGTTCCCGCGCCGTCGCGTAATAGCCTATCACCGCGGGAGTTTGGGTCCTGATGGCCTCCCAGTCCACTCCTATCACGGATGAGGCCGCCGCCCCCAGGCCTCCGGCCTCGCAGTGGGATATAGAGATATTCATCTTCCGCCCGCCGGGCAGCTCGGCGTAGGGACGGCCGGACTCGGCGTTGGCTATCTCTATGTCCTTGGGCTGGCCTTCGCCAAGAGCCCTCTTAGCGGCGATCCTCCCCGCGAGCCAGTCTCTGCGGCGCTTCTCCGTCTTGAGCGAGTCGAGAACGGCTCGTTCGCTGTCAGTAAGCCAATCGGAGCAATGATGGAGCAGCTCGGCCGCTTCTTGGGCCAGGCATAGACCCAGGCGATAATTCGCCGAAGCGGACAGGAGCGGTTCGCGCTGGCCTGCCTTATGCCCGTTCATGGGCTATGATTATAGCTAATCCTGGGAAAAATCAACTGGGAGGCGCCGTCATCCCGTATTGACACTCTTGGGATATTCCGATAATATTCTTCGCGCCAGGAGAAGAAATGACGACGATCTGGGCTGATGGATGGTTCTATATATCCGGCGGCGGTTTTTTGATCAGCTCGGTGCTTTTCGTATTCCTCCTTAATCAATATCGCGCCGCGATCGAATCCGAGGATGAGTCTGTTTCGCCCGAAGATATCGCGCCGATGCCCAAGCCGGAGGTCTACATCCCCAAACCCGTCGAATCCCCGGCTCCGGCGCCAGTCGCCGAGCCGCCGCAGGCCGCGCCTGGCCATATGGAAATGGGCCAGGCACCGCGGAACAATCCTCCTTATTCCGCGGCGCCCAAACCGGTGGAGCTGCCTCAGGTCAAGGCGGCCGAGCCTCCGGCCGAGAGAAGGAAGTCGGAGACCACCACGGGGGGCCTGTCCCCGGCTGTGGTCTATCTCCAGAATCTGACCATGCAGATGGCCTATGTGGAAAAGGAGTTGGCCGGATTGCGTTCCACCGTCTCCCAGCAGGCCGCGCAAAGCGAGCTGATATTGCAAAGGTTGGCGGATTTGAACGAGAGATTCGCGCAGCAGACTTTCCAGGTCATGGCGCCCACGCCTTCGAGCGCGCCCGAGTCCTCGCAGCCGAGCGCGGCCGCGGCCGATCCTATCGCCGAGCTGGAGAAGACCATCGTGCTTCAACCCGCGCCGTTATCGGCCGCGGCGACCGAGCCCGAGGGAACGCCCCCTACGGCGGCGGAGCCCGCGCCCCAAGCAGAGCTCAAGCTGGCTCCTCCTCCCCAAGAGAATACGGCCGAGCAAGGCCCCGAGGCCAAGCCGGGCCGGAAGGGTCCTGTCTGGCCAATCTAAAGATACCGCTGCTCCTCTTGATGGCCGCCGCTCCAGCGACGGCCACGTCTCTTTTTCCCGACTCGCCCTTCACCGATAAGGCCGTGGGGACGACCTCGGCCGCCTTCTTGAAGCTTCCCGTGGGCGCCCGGGCCGAGGCCATGGGCGGGGCCGCGGCCGGCTCCTCCAGCGGCGCCGAGTCGATTTTCCGCAACCCGGCCGGCCTGGCCCGTCTCAACGCTCCGAAGGCGACGGAGCTCATCATGACCTACAGCCAGCTTTTGGCCGATTCCTACGCCGGAGGCATGGGCCTGGGACGCCGCGCCATGGGCGGAACCGTGGGAATGGGCTTGATCTATTTTTCCCAGAGCTCCTTGACCTCCTACGACGCGCAGGGCGACGTGACCGGAGAGTTCAGGCCCGTGGATCTGGCCTTGTCTTTGTCCTATGCCCGGCCGGTCGAGAACTTTCTGATCGGCGGAAGCTTCAAGGGCATCCGTTCTTCTTTGGCCGGCGAGACAGGCTCTAGCGTGGCAGCCGATGTCGGGGTCCAGGCCCTGCATGTGACCAATGTGGGCGAAGGGCCCCTGGATGTGGGCGCCTATTTGAGCCAGCTGGGGCCGCCCTTGAAACTCGGATCGGTCTCCTCTCCGCTTCCCTTCCAAGCACGCACGGGCTTTCTCTGGCACGCCTCCGAGAGGATGCTGGGCGCGGTCGACATCGTGCTGCCCGTGGATCACGATCCTTACGTGGCCCTGGGCGTCGAGCTGTCGCACCGGCATCGACAGTGGGCTGGATTCTTGAGAGCGGGATACAACCAGGCCCGTTCGCGCGGGTTGGATGGTTTGGCCGAAGTCACCGCCGGCGCGGGCCTCGAGTTCGGGAGCTTCCGGCTCGACTACGCCTGGATACCTTTCGGCGACCTGGGGGTCACCAATCGCGTGGCTCTCGGCTTCAAGCTTTAGCCGACTCGACGGCCACCGCGATTCCCAGTCCGCCTCCCACGCAGATGGAGGCGATCCCTCTCCTGAGATCGCGCCTGCCCAATTCGCGCAACAGGGTCAGGACCAGCCGGGCTCCAGTGCCGGCGAAGGGATGGCCTAGGGCCAGAGCTCCCCCGTTGACGTTGACGCGCTCCCCAGACAGGCCCAGGAGCTTGAGATCGACCAGGAGTTGGGCCGCGAAGGTCTCGTTGATCTCGAAAAGGTCGAAGTCCGAGAGTTTGAGCGATGTCTGGCCGAGCAGGGAGCGTATGGCCTCCACGGAGCCCAAGGGCATCTTTCGAGCGGGAAGGCTGACCACCGCGGCGCCGAGATAGCGCCCCAGCGGCGGACGCGCGAGGGTCTCGAGCTTGCCGCAGCCCAGCAGCAAGGCCGAGCCTCCGTCGACGATGGCGTGGGTGTTGGCGGCCGTGGCCTGGGAGTCCTCGATCAAGGGTTTGGACCGGGCGAAAATCTCGGGGCGCGGGTCGGCCAGTATCGCGTCGTCTTCCGAGCAGCCGGCCGCGGGCGCGATCTCTTCCGCGAGTATCCCGCGGCCGCGCGCGGCGAAGGCCCGCCGATGGCTTTCCATGGCACATCCATCTTGTTCATCCCGGCCGATTCCCATCTCGCGGGCCAACTCCTGCGCGGTCTGGGCGATATGAAGCCCGCAGGAGACGTCCTGGAACGACGGGACGAACACGTCCCTTCGCACCAAGCTCGGGCTATCGGCTCCCGCGCACGCGACGATCCGGCCCTGTCCCAAGGCGATCGATTCGGCCGCGGTCTTTAGCGCGTAGAGTCCCGTTCCGCAGGCGAGGGCGCAAGTGACCGAGGGGACTCCGTCGGGCAGGCCCGCGCGATGAGCCGCGTATCTTCCACCGTAGCAGGCATGCGGGCCCGCATGATACATGTTGCCGAAGACCAAGAGCTCCAAATCCCCGGCGGCCAGCCCGGCCTTTTCAAGCGAGGCCTTGAGGCTTATGGCCGCCAGGTCGAACGGGTCCAAACCCTTGAGAGCGCCTCCCTTTTGCCCGTCGCCGCGGGTTCCGGCCGACCAAGCGGCGAAGGGAGTGCGCGCTCCCTCCAGTATCCAAATCGGGTCCTTCACCGAGCCTCCGCGAAAAGGGACAGCATCTGGCGATGGAGCGCGCCATTGGTAGCCAAGGTCTCTCGTCCCAGATCCGCGATCCCCCTCCAGGCTTGCCCCGAGAAATCCGTGACCATCCCTCCCGCCTCGCTGACTAGAACGGCGCCGGCGGCGACGTCCCAAGGGTTGAGCTTGAACTCCCAGAAGCCGTCCGCCCGCCCAGCCGCCACCCAAGCCAGGTCCAGAGCGGCCGAGCCGCTGCGGCGCACATCGTGGCAGACAACCATGAATCGGCGATAGAACTCGACGTAAAACCGGGATCGCCGCGCGCGGTCATAAGCGAACCCCGTGACCAGGAGCGAGGCCCTGAGATCGGAGACTTTCGAGACGCGCATGGGCCGGCCGTTCAAGCGCGCGCCCCGGCCTTGCCGGGCGACGAAGCACTCGTCCCGGAATGGATCATAGACTCCGCCCAGCAACGGGCGGCCCCGGTAAAGCAGGCCGATCGAGACGCAGGCCACGGGATAGCCATGGGCGTAGTTGGTCGTTCCATCCAACGGGTCGATGATCCAGCAATAATCCGAGCCGCTTTCCTTGACAGCGCTCTCTTCGCTGCGATAGTCGTGTTCGGGGAAGCGGCGCCTGAGCACCGCCAGGATGGCGGCCTGGCTGCGGAGATCGGCGAGCGTGACGATATTGGCCTTGCCCTTGTAGCGGACCTCGACCCGGCCGAAATGGCGGCGCAGCACAGCGCCCGCCTTCTCCAAGGCCTCGGAAAGCGCTGAGTCCAGAGCGTGGTCGGTAGGCTTCATGAGAGCGCCGAGGCGATGCGCCGGGCCAGGGATTCGAGAGTCGCCTCCGGCGCCTCTATGATGCGGCGTACGCCGCGTAACCGAAGTTCGGCCGATGTCACGGGGCCGATGGAGGCCGCCTTGGCGTGCCGGAACATCCTCCGGCAACGGGCGGAGCCGAGCTGGGAAAACAGGGATTTGACGGCGGAGCCGGAAGTGAAGGCTACCACCGTGATCTCATTTTTAGCCGCGGCCTTGAGCTTGGGGAGGCCCGTCGGATCCGGAAGGGTCTGGTAAGCCTCCACGGCGGCGACCGATACCCTGTGCGAGCGCAAAACCCGCGGCAATTCCTCCCTCCCCTCCCTTGCGCGCGGCAAAAGCACCCGGCGGGCGCCCGCGCGCAGTATCAGACGTGCGAGCTGCTCGGCGCGGAAGGTCTTGGGAATGACGGCCCGGCCGAGGGCGTGCGATCTCATAGCTCGGGCCGTGCCAGGTCCTACGGCGAAGAGCGCGTCGGGAAGCGCAGGCCGTCCCATTTTGCGCCAACGGCGCAGGAAGAACTCGACCGAATTTTGGCTGGCGAAAACCAAGGCATCATAACGGCCCAGGTTCTTGATCGCTCGATCCAAGGCCGCGTAGGACCTGGGCGGCGCGATGCGTATCATGGGAGCGAATACCAAGCGCGCTCCGGCGCGCGCGAGCGGCTCCGCCATGCGAAGGCTTCGCCGCCGCGGCTGGGTCAGGACCACCACGGGCCTGGATATCCGCGCGCGGCTATTCCCCATCACGAGGCATATTACCAAATGTTGTAAAATCAAAAACTATGTCGGCCTGGCTCAAGAGGGAAGAGGCCTCTGGCTGGCCCGGAGCCTCCCGCTCCGAGCCGACGCTGGTCTCGCCCTACCTTTCGGAGGGCGCGATACTCCTTTTGCGCGAGCCGCAAGAGCGTTTCCAGGTGATGGAGGCGCTGGTGCGGCTGGGCTGCCAAGCCCACTCTCTCGACGGTTGGAGCGATTTCCTTTCCAAGATCAAGGACCGGGAGAAAGGGATCAGCACGACGCTCGACACGGGGCTTTCCCTGCCGCATGCCCGCATCGATGACCTCGACCGTATCGTCAGCGCGCTGGCGCTGCTGCCGCAAGGCCTCAAGGAGCCGGATCAGGGCGTCATGGTCAAGGCCATGTTCCTTTTCGTCTCGCCGAACAAGCAGCCGTTCTTCCCCCTTCATTTGCGGCTGCTGCGCGCGGTCTCGCTGTTGTTCCAGCCCGCGCTTATCGACGAGCTTGCGAGAGCGCAGAGCCCGGCCGAGGCCTTGACCCTCATCCGCTTAAGCGAGGGCCGAGGACGCTGACATGCCGGCATTGCGCATCACCAAGCAAGGAGAGCCGGTGCTCAAGAAGGTTTCCCAGCCGGTGGATTACGAGGCCATCCGGGAAAAGCTTCCCGCCTTGCTCAAGGACATGTGGGCGACCATGTACGCGGTCCGAGGTGTCGGGCTGGCCGCGCCGCAGATCGGGCTCAACATCCGGCTTTCCATCATCGACATCAAGCCGGGCGGCAAGTCCCGCCCGCTCGTGCTCATCAATCCGAAGATGCTTTCCAGCGAGGGCGAGCTGCGCGAGGAGGAGGGTTGCCTGTCGCTGCCCGGGATCTACGCCCGGATCATAAGGGCCTCTCGCGTGCGCATACGCGCTCTCGATGCCGAAGGCAAGCCTTACGAGATGTCCGGAGAGGGATTGCTGGCCCGGGCCTTCCAGCACGAGATTGACCATCTTGACGGCAAGTTGTTCATCGATCATCTGCCCTTCGAGGAGCGACTCAAGGTCATGGGCCTGATACGGGACCTGAAAAAGACTTGGAACTGACGCCTAGCCCATCGAATGAAAGCCCTTTTTTACGGAACCCCGGCCGTGGCCGTCCCCTATCTCGAACTGCTGGCGCGGCGCGCGGAGCTGGTCGCGGTCGTGACGCAGCCGGACAGGCCCGCGGGCAGGGGCCTGGAACTGCGGCCCTCTCCGGTCAAGGCCAAAGCCCTCGAGCTGGGGCTGGCCGTCTTGCAGCCTGAGAAGCCCTCCGAGATCGTGGCTCGGCTGGCCGGTCTCAAGCCCGACCTGGCCGTGGTGGTGGCGTATGGCCGTATCCTCAAGCGGGACGCGCTTCTGGTCCCGAGGCTAGGCAGTTTGAACGTCCACTTCTCGCTGCTTCCCCGCTACCGCGGAGCGGCGCCGGTGCAATGGAGCCTCATACGCGGCGAGACCAAGACGGGCGTCACGCTGTTCTGGCTGGATGAGGGAATGGACACGGGCCCGGTTTTCCTTCAGAGAGAACAGGCCATCGATCCCGAGGATGACGCCCGCACTCTCATGGAAAAGCTGCAAGCCCTGGGCGTAGTCCTGCTCGGCGAGGCCCTGGATGAGATCGAAGCGGGGCGCCTGCCGCGCCGCGAGCAAAGCGGCGAGCCCTCGGCGGCCCCCTTGCTTCGCTCCTTGGACGCCCGTTTGGAGGTGGATCGCCCGGCGATCGAGTTGCATAACCGGGTCAGAGGGCTGGCCCTTGGTCCCAAGCCCTATTTGGAGCTGCGCGCGGGCGCCGGACTGACGAGATTGATCGTGCTCAAGACCAAGATCGGCGCGGGGCCGGGCGATGAAAAAGCGCCGCCCGGCGCTATCTTACGCGTTGATCCAGGCGCCGGTTTTTTGCTAAAATGCCGGACCAGCTGTTTGTGGCTCCTTTCAGTTCAACCTGAGGGAAAAAAGCCGGTAACTGCTGCGAATTTTCTTAACGGCCTCCGCTTAGGAGCGGGGGACTTTTTGCCATTGTGTCTATAGACGATAACGAAGCCGCCACGTCGACCAGCGAGCCGGAGATCGAAACATCCGGCCCTCGCATGGTGGGCCGTTGGGAAATGATCGGGATCGCCTTGGTCTTGGCCGGCTTGGCCCTGTATCTGTTTCAGTGGGCCCTCGAGGGCGCCATACATAGCCGCGGCGCGCAGACCGTCCCCGACCTCAAGGGGAAATCCGTCACGGCCGCCCTGGAGATGCTGTCGGCCCTTAATCTCGGTCTGAAAAAGGAAAGCGCCGAATTCAACAGCTCCGTTCCCATAGCCTCGGTGATCCGCCAAGATCCCCCCGGCGGAACCGTGGTGCGCGAGGGAAAGATCATCAGGATCGTCGTCAGCCAGGGCGGCGAGACCGTGCTCACGCCCGGGGTGGCGGGCTTGCCTCTGCGAAACGCGGAGATGCTGCTGCGCCAGAACCAGCTGCTCTTGGGCGAGGTGGGCGAGAGCTATTCCCTGCGTCATTCCAAGGGAGTGGTATTGTCCCAGGATCCCAAGGCCGAATCAAGCGTCGAGCGCAACTCATTGGTCAACGTGGTCGTCTCGGACGGGCCGCCTCCGGCGGGAGTCGTTCTCATGCCCGATTTCCTCCGCAAGAACATCAGCGAGGCGCGTTCCTGGGCCGCGGGCGCGGAAGTCCAGGTCAAGGAATCCAAGGATTCCGCCTCGCTCTTCCCTTTCGGCACGATACTGAGCCAGGATCCCCAGCCGGACGCGGTCTTGAGCGCCGGCTCCAGGGTCTCTTTCGTGATCAGCGGGCGCTCCGGCAAGCCCGGCGAAGGACCGGCTACCCAAAATTTCAGCTACGAGCTTCCGCCGGGCGGCAGCGAGAGCTTGGTCCGCATCGTGGTGGTGGATAAATACGGCGAACGCGAGCTCTTCAACGGCCTGCGCAAGCCCGGATCGAAAATCGATCTTCCCCTTCAGGAATCCGGAGGCGCTCGGATGAAGATCTATCTCAACGGCATCCTCGTCGAGGAGCGGGATCTGTGATGACCGCCGGGCGCAAGACCCTGGAGATCGTGCCGTCCTTGCTGGCGGCCGATCTCTCGCGGATGGGAGAGCTGGTCGCGCAGGTGAGATCGGCCGGGATGCGTTGGATATCGGTCGACGTGATGGACGGCCATTTCGTCCCCAATTTGAGCTTCGGCCCGGACCATGTGCGCATGGTCAAGGCTTTAGGCGTTCCCGTGGTCGACGCCCATCTGATGGTGGACAATCCCGGACGGGCCGTCCCCTGGTTCATCGACGCGGGAGCCGACTTCGTGACCATACACGCGGAGTCTTGCGCCGACCCGGGACCCGTGCTGGCGGCCATCCGCAAGAGCGGAGCCAAGGCTGGCCTCGCCGTCAAGCCCGCCACGGCCGCCTCCGCCCTCACGCCGTGGCTGGCCTCGATCGACCTGGCTCTGATCATGACCGTCGAGCCCGGTTTCGGCGGAGCCAGGTTCCTTTCCGGCATGCTGCCCAAGATCAAGGCCGTCCGCCAGGCCATCGACGCCGGCGGCCATGATTGCTGGCTCCAGGTCGATGGGGGCATCAATTCCGAGACCATCGTGGCGGCCGCGCAGGCCGGCGCGGACAGCTTGGTGGCGGGAAGCGCCGTTTTCGGCGCTTCCGACCCCGCCTCGGCCTTCAAGGGGCTGCGGGAAAAGATTTCAGTCTAGACGTCAGATATCAGGAGGTTGTTCATGGCAGTCGTCATCAGGTTGCAGCGTACGGGCAAGCCCAAGCAGGCCTATTATCGGGTCGTGGCCATCGAGAAATCGCGAGGCGCGGCCGGGAAGCCCTTGGAGGTGCTCGGTTCCTACAATCCGCGGGCCGATGTTCCGGCCAAGAAGGTCCAGCTCAATCGGGACCGCTTCGATCATTGGGTCAAGAACGGGGCTCTTCCGTCCGATACCGTCGCCCAGCTCGTCAAGAACGCGGGCTAGAGCTGATGGCAGCGAAGGATTTGGTGCTCTTCGTAGTCAAGCGCCTAGCCGGCCAGCCGGACCGGGTCGAGCTCAAGGAGAGCGAGCAGGACGGCGTTCTCCAGCTCCAGCTCGTGGTTGCCGAGGAGGACAAGGGAAAGATCATCGGCAAGCAGGGAAAGGTGATCAAGGCCATACGGGCGATCGCGGCGGCGGCCGAGTCCAAGCCCGGCCGCAAAGTGTCGGTGGATATCGATTAAGCGCATGAGGATAGACTTCGTCACCCTATTCCCCTCGCTCTTTAGCGAGGCCGCCGGCACCGGATTGATGCGGCGGGCCGGCGAGAAGGGGCGCTTGCGCATCGGGGTGGTCAACCCTCGCGATTTCGCCTCGGACAGGCATAGGCGCGTCGACGACAGGCCTTATGGCGGCGGGGCCGGAATGGTGCTCATGGCCGAGCCTTTATACCAGGCCATCAAGAGCGTCGGCCGGCGCGGCAGCCATGTGATAGGCCTGTCGGCCGCGGGACGGCCTTTCGATTGCGAGACCGCCATGCGTCTGTCCCGAAAGAGACATTTGATCCTCGTCTGCGGCCGCTACGAGGGCATAGATCACCGGGTTTCGAGGCTCTTTGACGAGGAGATTTCCATAGGAGATTATGTGCTCAGCGGCGGCGAATTGGCCGCCCTGGTCGTGGCGGACGCGGTGACCCGGTTGGTGCCGGGCGTCATCGAGAAGGAACAGTCCCGCCTTCAGGAATCGTTCCTGAGCGAAGGTTTGGACTATCCCCAGTATACGCGGCCCCCGGTTTGGCGGGGAAGACGGGTTCCATCCGTGCTCCTCTCGGGCGATCATAAGCGCATCGCCGATTGGAGGCGACGGCAAAGCTTGATTTTGACGCAAAAACGGCGGCCCGATTTGTTGAGCGGCAAGCGAAAGCAGTTATCACATTAACTTAGGAGTCAATATGGTGGCAGAACCGTTGGAGAAGAAGAAGGATGTGCCGGAATTTAGGCCCGGGGACACGGTCCGGGTCTTCATCAAGGTCGTGGAAGGCGAGAGCGAGCGCATTCAGGCCTTCGAGGGAACGGTGATCAGCCGCCGTGGAGCGGGCCTCTCGCAGACCTTTACGGTCCGCAAGATCTCGTTCGGCGTGGGCGTGGAGAGGACTTTCCCCTTGTTCTCGCCGCATATCGACCGCATTGAGGTGGTCAAATCCGGCCGGGTGCGTCGCGCCCGCCTCTATTATCTTAGGGGTCTCTCCGGCAAGGCCGCCCGCCTGAGCGAGGAGGACGGCAAGAAGGCGGAATCGGCCGCGCCTTCCTCCTCCGCGACTCCTGCCGCGGACGCCAAGCCCGAGTCGCAATCCAATTCGACCCATACCGACAAGGCCGCCAAGAGCCGCCCCGCGGGAGCTACTCGAGCCTTGGGAGCCGCGTCCTCCTCCTGACGCACGGTGAATCCGGGCAGCGTCTTCGACGCCGGCGTGCGGTCTCGCGCCGGGGCCCTGGATCTGATCGGCGTGGACGAGGCCGGCCGCGGACCTCTGGCCGGACCGGTGGTCGTGGCCGCCGTTCTATTGGGCGACGGCCTGGCGGATGAGCTCTCGGGAGTGCGCGACTCGAAGCGGCTCTCCCATCGTCAGCGGGAGGCCCTTTACCTTCCCATCCGCCGCAGCGCGCGCGCCATCGCCATCGCCTGGTCCCACCCCCGTCAAATCGAGCGGTTGAATATACTGCGGGCTACTCTTAGCGCCATGAGGCGCGCGGTCTTGAGGACTCTTAGGTTCTCAACGCGGGAGAGGCGCCCGTTCGTTCTGGTCGACGGCAACCGCTGCATTCCGGACTTGCCGGCTCCCCAGATGGCGGTCATCGACGGCGACGATCGGTCCCTGGCGGTCGGCTGCGCCAGCATCATCGCCAAGGTGTTCCGCGACCGATGCATGGCGCGGCTCGACCGTCGCTATCCGGGCTACGGGCTGGCGCAGAACAAGGGCTATGGGACCGAGGAACATCTGCGCGCGCTCCAACGGCTTGGCCCCAGCCCCATACATCGCAGGACTTACGCTCCGGTCCAGGAGCTGCTGCTCCCCGTCTAGGGAACTTTTCCGCGTCTCGATCGTATCCCATTCATGCGGGATATCGGCCGGATTGCGGAGCATCGCGCCGCTCGATGGCTCGAGGACAAAGGCCATCTCATCCTGGCGCGCAATTGGCGCTCGGTTTTCGGCGAGATCGACATCATCATGAAGGACGGGGACTGCCTCGTCCTCGTCGAGGTGCGTTACCGGGCCCGCGCGGACTACGGTACTCCCGGTGAGACCGTAAACTGGTGGAAGCAGCGGCGCATCATCAAGACGGCCTTGATTTATATGCTGGACCTAGGCTGGGAAGGGCCCGTAAGGTTCGACGTGTTGGCGATGGGCCCCGAAGGGATCGAGCATATAAAGGATGCCTTTCAGCCTGGTCAGCGGCTGCCCTTCAGATAGCTTTGTAGCTCGTCCAGGCTCATTTCCGAGACGCTCTTGCGCCCGGATTTCTCGTTTTCCCCGGCCGTGGACTTGGGTTCGGACGCGGGTTTGGGCGCTGCCACGGCCTGAGGAGCGGGCATGGGCCTGGGCGGCGCGCTGGTGGGAATGGCCGCCGTCGGAGTCGGCTCCGGCGACTGGGCGGCCGAGGGAGCCGGCTTTGCCGGAGCGGCCGAGGGAGCCGGCTTTGCCGGAGCGGCCGAGGGCGGCGTCTTCTGCGGTGCCGCTATAGGAGCGGGCTCTTCCTGCGCTTCGGAGCTCGCCGTGCTAGGCTCGGCCTCCGCTTGTGACGGGGCTGGCTCGGCCGGCATGGCGCCCCGCGCTCTTTCCCGGCGCGTTCGCGGCGCCGGTCTATTCGACGCCGGCTTGGGCATCGGCCGCCCGGCTATCGGAGCCTTGGCCCATAGTCGATAAGCCGGCGCTTCTATCGCCATTCCCTCGAGCGCTTCGGCCAGCCTCAGATTCTTGCCTCCCCAGCGCGAGGCCTTGAGCGCGTCGAGATCATGCCAGGAATTGAAATCCAAGGGCTTGATCGTCTGTTCGCGCAAATCGACTTGGAACGAGCGATCCTCCTCCGGAGCTCCCCTCCAATATCTCGCCTTGACCGAGACCCGATATATCTCGGTCGATCCGGAGACCGCGTCGGCTTCCCACGCCAGCCGGTGATTGGCCTTAAGGAAACGACGGCCCAGAACGGCCCATTTTTCCTTGTCCTTGAGAATCTCGCTTTCCCCATCCTTGATCTTGCGGCCCTGTTTATCCAAGGCTTGGCTGGCCGACACCGCGAGAGCGGCCAGGGCCCGCCGCTCGTAGTATTCCCCGAGCGACTTGGGCGCCGACCAGCGCGAGGGACTGAGCGCGTCGGCGGCATTGGACGGCATGCGCGGCCCGGGGCGAGGCAGCGGGAAGGCGCGCGCGGAATCGATGGAGCGCTGGCGGCCTTGCTCCAAGGCGAGCTCCTGAGGGCTGGGCTGAGCCGGGGTCTCGACGGGAGAGGCCGGCTCGCTCGAGGCCGCGAGGGGCCCGTCCTGCCGCGGCAGGTCTCGGCTGGGAGAGGGTCTGCGCGTGATGTAATAGCCCATTCCCACGCCGAAGAGCGCGATGAACACCGCGGCCCAGGTGGAGCTGGACCAACGCGGCAATCCGATGCTTCCGCGCGGAGTCACGGTCGAGGGTCCGGGTTTGACCGCCTTCTCCGGCTCGGGTTGAGCCGAATCGGCCGCCGGCTCGGCCTTGGCGGGAGACTGAGCCGCCTTGAGGGGTTTGGGCGAGGGGGCCGGCTCGTTCCTTTCGCTCTTGCTGCCTGGCGGCCTAATGAGATAGTACTGCGCCGGTTTCCATTGGTCGGGGCTTTCGGTCCCTTCGGGGCAAATCAGGGTCTCGGGCGTGAATCCCTGGAGCTTCTTGAGCTCCTCGGCCTCGTAGGGACCTTGGGGCTGCTGGCCGTCGAACATCCAGTATTTCATGGTTCCATTTTGATCGTGGGTCCCCGATCGGCGGACACCACGGCCACCGTGATCTCTCCCCTTTCTCCGATGGGTTGTATCTCCAATTCGATCCGATTGGCATTGATCAGCAGGAAGCGCGAAAAATAGCGCTTGAGAAGGGCGGCCCGGGACTTAGCGAAACGGCTCTGAGGCTGCTCATCGTAGAGGATCATCTTGCAGGCCTTTTGACGCAGGTCCGTGCGCCGCAGCGCCCTGCCCATGGCCTCGAGAAACGGCTCCGCCTCCGAGCGCAGCGCCGGTTTGTCCGGTTCGAATAGCAAGGAATTGGCAGCCTCGAGATGGATGTCCCCTAAGTACTGCTTCACCGCCAAGGATTTCAGGGCGATAGGCTCGCTGGCCACGACAAACGATCCTTCCGCGCGCTTGCCGGTGAAGCGAAAATGATAAGGCCGGCCCACCCGGGCGGCCTGGCGTCCCTCCTGATCCGATCCGCTCCACTCTATCCGTTCCTTGAGCGGACCCTGGCCCTCCGTCTTCCAGAGCACCTGGCCCCCATCGAGCACCTCGAACACCCAGCTCTCGTAAGGAGAGGCGATGGAACGCGGCGAAAGGCTGAGATAAGGCGGTTCCGGGAATGGCTGCTCCAGCCGGGAAAACCGCGCTTGAACCTTGACCTCCGGGGTCTTGATCTCCACCGGCTTCTTGTAGATGTCGAGAGTGCGCACCACCTCGTCGATCACGGCGGGCGATACCTCGGGCTGGGGCAGCTGCACCGGAGGACCGCTCGAACCTCGCGACTTGATCGTGATCTTCTGCCGTATCTGCGAGGTTTCCGGCTCCGAGGCGGTCGAGGCCGCCAGAAGAACCGCCGAAAGCGCGATGATCATCATTTCTTGGCCGGTTCGGTGGCCATGGCTATCTCCCGCGCTCCCGCTCTTTTGGCCGCGGCCAACAGTCGCTGCACGATCTTGTATGGGACGCTTTCGTCGACTCTCAGCAGGACCACAACGGAAGGCGATTTGGAAAGCTCCACCTTCAAGGCGGGCTCGAGCCGGTCCCATCCGACGTCCACGGCGCGCAAGGCGATGCGCCCGTCCTTGGTATAGGTCACGACCAGGGACTGGTCCTCGACCGGAGGCAGCGAGGCCTTCGGCAGTATGACGGGATGGTTGGGATAGGACAGGAGAGGGGCGGTCACGAAGAGGATCACCAGCAGCACCAAAGAGATGTCTATGACCGGGATGATGTTCACCTCGGTCACCGGCTCGGCTTCAGCCTGGAGACGCCGTAGCTTGAGAAGCTGGTATTTCGCCATCCTCGTCTTCCGCGATCGTCTGCACCAGCGCCACCGACTCGGCGCCGCAGGACTTGATGAGTTCCAGGGTCCGCACTACCATGCCATGGGCGATCTCCGGGCCGGGGGCCAAGAACACCTTCCGGTCCGTGCGCCGAGCCAGCTCTTGCCTCATGAAAATAGCGAAACGGTCGGTGTCGGAGAAGAATTGATTCCCCACCACCAGGCCCGTCGGTCCGAGAGCCACCACCAGCACCACTTCCGCGGGCTTCTGCGGCTCGGGGGGCGTAAGATCCTCGCTTTCCAGCCTCTCCTGTTTGGCCGCGGTCTTGACCTTGAGCATCGATTGAGTCATCATCGGAGAGAGCACCAGCAGGATGATCAGCAGCACCAGAGACACATCAGCCAGGGGCACGACGTTCACTTCGCTGATCTCCCGCGCTTCCTCCGCCTGATGAAAGGGAGAGCTCATGGTCCTAGCCGGGGACCGGGGCGCATCGGAGCTTGGATCGGAGGAGAGGCCTGGGGAAGCAGTTCGGCGAGCTCGAAGACCCAAAGATCGGCTTGGCTGAGCCTTTGCCGGGCCGCTAGGGTGAAATAGTTGTAGAACACCGCGCTCATCACGGCGACTCCTATGCCGGCCGCGGTGGCGACCAAGGCCTCGGAGATGCCGGCCGCCACGACCACCGGTCCGCCTGCTCCGGCGATAGCCAGGTCGTGAAAGGCGCGCATGATTCCCAGCACCGTCCCCATCAAGCCGATCAATGGCGCGATGAAGCTGGCCGTGCCGAAGAAGCCGAGCCGCCGATTGAGCTCCATGTGCATGCGCTGGCGGTAAAGCTGAAAAGCCTCGACCAGCCGCTCCGTGTTTGGGTCCTTGAGATTGAGCAGCCTCTCGAGGGCTTCTCCCATGATTCCGGACTGGACTTGGCATATCCCTAGGGCGCCTTCGTGGTCTCCTTTATCCAATTTGGCCTTGACCTTTTCCCAAAAACCGCCGGGCAAGGGGCAAGCCACCCAAAACACGTAGAAACGCTCGATCGCCTGGGCTACGATAAGGATAGACAGCACCAGGAGAATCGGCATGGTGATGCTGACTTTCAGCATCTGTCCGAAACTCATCTGTTCCATACGTTTGGAGTATAGGCCAGAATGGATTTGGCCGCAAGGGCGAATATATTAAGGAACAGGTTAAAGAGCGGCGCCGGAGGAACTTCGTGCGGACGAGTGAAGTAGCGCGTCTAGACGGCGGCGCGCCGCCTCGAAATCCACATGGCCCTTGGACGCGACCCGCAATATCTCATGGTAAAGAGGCATGGCCTTGCGCCTGTCCTGGCGCAACTCATAGAGAAGTCCGAGCCGGAGAAGGCCATGGACCCTGAGGGGATGGCGGGCGGGCTTGGCCGCGCGAAGGGTCTCGTAGGCCTTGATGGCCAAGGCCGGCTGCTTGAGCTTTTCGCGGATCTTGGCCGTGTTGTACACGGCTTGTATATGGTTGGGATCCGAGCTTGAGACCTTGGCATAGGACTCGGCCGCGGGAGCCAAATGCCCCAAGGACTCCCTGAGTTGGCCCATCTGAAAATGGATCCAGGACGATTTCGCGTGTTTGGGAAAGCGCTTGATCAGATCCTCATAGGCGGCCAGGGCGCGGCCCTTGTTCTCCGTCTTTCCCGAGGCGACGGCTCGGTTGAAGAGGGCATCCGCGGCCGAGCCATCCTTGGCCGAGCCTCCCAAGGCGAAGGCGGAGGCGGCTTCTTCGTAGCGGCGGAGCTCGTAGAGCAGGTGGCCGAGGCGCAGCGCCGCCTGTGGCAGCAGCTTATGGGATCGGTGCTCGGAGAGGAATCGACGGAATGTCTTGATGGCTTGCTCAGTGTCGTCCGTTTTCAGCTGCGACTCGGCCAGAAAGAACACGCTTTCAGCGACATGGGCCGATTTGGGGAAGTCCGAAGCGTAGGTGGCGAAGAGTTTTTGGGCTCTTTGGAAATCCCCGCTCTGGAAAGCCTTGACCCCGAGCTCCCAGCGGATATGGGAGACGATCGGATGCCTGATGTATTGGTTGGCCGCCTTGATCAAGCCTGGGTTATCGCGATCGCCCATCCAGTAAGAGGTGAGCAGAAGCTCCTCGACCTCATAGGCGCGGGAGTCGCCCGGGTATTTCTCCAGGAATCTCGAATACAGCGGGATCGCCTCCTTGAAGCGCTTCCCGTTGTAATGAACCTGCGCCATGAGAAGCAGGGATTCCTTGGAATCGGAATCACCTCCCCCCTCCCCCAGGTTGCGGTAATGGGTGATCGCCTGTTGCGAGCGGCCTAGACGGGCATAGAGTTGGCCCAGCTGGAGATGGGCGTCGCGGGTGAAGACCGAATCGGGGCTGCGGCTGAGTATTTGCGAAAAGGCGTCTATGGCCTCCTGACTGCGATCGAGCCTCTTAAGAGCCAGTCCCTGCTGGTACAAGGCCATGCCCAATTGGGGATGTTCCGGGTGCCTCTTAGCGAAGCGCGCATAGGCCGCGGCCGCTTCCCGAAGCTTGGCGGTCTTGTAAAGGATGTGAGCCTCGGAGATGCGAGCGGAGGCTCCGAGATGGATCAGGCCCCAGCGCTCCGCCGAGGCTTGGGCCCGGCGCAGCTCGGCCAAGGCTTGATCCGGGCGGCCGGATCGATCGAACTGGGCCGCGCTCGCGCCCAAGGCATAGGCGGTCAGCGGAGAATCGAGTTTGGAATCGATCACGGCCCTATAGCGGCGGAGGGCTTGGCTCAGCTTTCCCTCCCGCTCTTCGGCCGCGGCCTGCCAGACCTGGGCGAGAGTGGACCATCGGTCGGTCTTGGAGCCGGAAAGCGCGTTGACGGCCGACCACACGCCGAGATTATCGCCTTGGGCCAGCGCGGAGGCGGCCAGCAGGTAAAGGGCTTTGTTCTTGAGCGCTCCTTCGGCAGCGCCGTCGGCCACGGCTTGTAGTATGCGCGCGGCCCGCGCGGGATCCTTGAGACGCAGATAAAGAGCGCCCGCCAGCAGTTTTAATTCAGAGGCGGATCTGTGGTTCGGATGCATCTCCAGGAATTGCCGGCAGGCCTCGAGCGCGTCGGCCGGAGAGTTTTGGCGCAGGGCGTCCTGGATCCTCGCCAGGGCGGACTCCGGCCGCCGGCCCACCACCACCGGGATTTCGGGCTCGGGGTCGGAGTAAGGAAGCTGATACTCTTCGGGGAAGGTCTGCATCAACTGACGGGCCCGGTCGGACCATTCGGAGTCCGGATAGCGTCCCACGAGAATGTCGATGTGGTGGCGAGCGCCGGTAAAGTCCCCTTTCCGCGCCGCCAGTTGGGCCATGCGGTAGAGGTCCAGCTCCATGAGATGATCGCGAGGCGCGGTCATTTTGGTGCTCCAATTCAATGAGCTCCTATAGTTGGCCTGGGCTCCCGCGTAATCGCCCAGTTGATAGGCGGTCTCGGCCAGGAAGGCCGTGGCTTCCATGTTGAGCTGATGCCAGTTCTCCAGGGGAGCCGGAGCGCCCTCTTCCTGGGCCTCGGCGTAGGCGCTTGCCGAGGTCATGGCCAAGATCAGGGCGGTCAGCATCCGTTTCATATCAGCTCATCAGGAAGTGGAACGTGACGGTTCCCCAGGTCGCCGGATTGTCCGGCCGAGCCGGGATGGATTCGAATTTCCATTTCTTGAGCGCCTCGAGGGCCAGTTGATCGATCTCGGGAAAGCCCGAGGTCTTGCGTATCACCGCGCCGAGCTTGACCGATCCATCCTCCAAAACTTGGAATTTCACCTCGACGGTCAGCTCCAGACCCCGCTTGGAGACCCAATCGGGGCTTTGCGGCAGCACTCGCCGTATCAGACGCCGATTTCCCGCGGGCCCGTCGATGGACCAGGACAGTCCTCCGCCGTTGGGCCCCAGGCCTCCGCCCGAGGCCTTGCGGTATTTCTGGTCGCGCCCCTCGGCCTCAAGATCGTAGACCGGCTCGGCGCCGCTTCCCACGCCCTCAAGACCGCCCTTGGCCGGCGCCAGCCCCGGCTCGGCATGGGACACGGAGCCGGTCGGGGCGACGTCCTCATCTGCGTTCGAGTCGTTGGGCGCGTCAGACAGGACCTCGTCCGGATCGCGCAGGCTGGCTATTTCCTGCTCAAGCAGGGCCTTCTGCCGGACTTTTTCCGCCTTCATTTCCGCCAGCCGCTGCGCTCGCTCGGCCCGCTCCTGGGCCAGCCGCAGCGCCTTTTCCCGCGCTTGAGCCGCGCGTTCGGCAGCCAGGGCCTCAGCGCGAGCCTTGCGCTCCGCAGCCAGAGCCTTGGCTCGGGGATTGGTCTTCTGCTTGTTCTTGGTCTTGATCGGGGTCTTGGGCTTGGCGACGCGCTCCGGTCGATAAGCTCCAGGTCCATGCCGGGGAACGCCTTCTCGGCCCTGTCCTCCCGGCATGGGGGCCAGGGTCGGGGTGGGAGGAGGGGCGGCGACGAAATCGACCGAGACTATGGCGGTTGGAGGCGGCTTATGAGATCCGGCCCAATACAGCGTCGGGTTGGCCGAGAGCACGGCCGTATGGATGAGGCAAGCGGCCATCAACGAGGCTATATCCCGGGCCCTCTCGCTCCGTCGTAATATTCCCATTATTTAATAAGTGTATGGTCCCTCTTTGGAGCGATCAAGCAAAAATTCGGTTATGTTTCGGTAAAGTGAAATCCGTCGTTCCCGTAACAACTTTTAAACACAGGACTGCTAAAAACTACCGCTGGTGGGTTAAACGAATGACGGAGGACCTTGGGATGATCAACGTGCTTGAGCTCAGCCGCCTCTATGAAAACCAGTGGGTTGTCTTGGATCGCAGCCAAAAGGTGCTTGACCATGGCCCGCAGCTTGACAGCCTGTGGAGCAAATATGGACCCATCGCGGGCAAGATCACTTTCTATTTCGCCTCGGCGACCTGATCAGCCGCCGGCGAGCTCAGCCGGATAAGGTCCCGACGGCCTTTCATCGAGGTTGCGAAGGCAGGTCTCGATGATCGCTTCCCATGAGTCGGCCGGCTTGGCGCTGACCGCCGGGGTTCGCGGCCGAGCCAGATGACGGATCTCCTGGATGAGGGCCTCTGCATCCTCCTCGGCCGCCAAAACCCAGCGTTCGCTCTCCTGCGCCCAGGCCGCGCATTGCTCGCGCCAAAGCCCGCGCAAGCCGGAGATATCCATGACCCGGGCGGAAAATCCGCGCCGCCATAGCTCCTGCGCCGCTTTCACCGCCTCGGGCAGGAACTTCGGGGAGGCGAAAATAGTGGCCTGATAATGGCGGGTCGCGTGAGGAGGAGTCCAGGCTGCGGCGGCCATGGCGGGATTGTATCAAAGTTTGGCTCCGGCCATTTTTGCTAAAATCCTGGCCGGAGCTGGATGACTAACGAGCACGTCGAGACGATTCGAAGGGCCGTTGAACGCATCCGCTCCCAGGCGCCCGGCGCCCCTCCCGATACCGCGGTCATCCTTGGTTCCGGCCTGGCCGGCGCCATTCCCGAGCTCTCCGCGGCCGTGAGCATCCCCTACGCCGACATTCCCGGCTTTCCTCGCGCCACCGTCGCCGGACATGCCGGGAAGCTGGTCGCGGGCCGGCTCAAGAGCGCTCGCGTCGCGTTCATGCAAGGTCGCTTTCATTATTATGAAGGCCATTCCATGGAATCGATCGCCCTGCCCATTCGAGTACTGGGTTCCTGGGGAGTCAAGACCTTGATCGTCACGGCCGCCGTGGGTTCCATGCGTCCCGCCATCAAGCCCGGACATTTCACCGTCATCAGCGACCATATCAATCTCATGGGACATAACCCGCTGCGAGGAGGGCACAGCCAGTCTTTCGGCCAGATGTTCCCCGACTTATCCCTCGCTTACGATTCCAAGCTCCGTTCGATGGCTCGGCGTGCGCTTAAGGCCCGGAAATTCAGGGTCCATCAAGGCGTATACTTGGCCGTCGGAGGTCCCTCCTACGAGACCCCCGCGGAGATCGGGGCTTTCCGCACCCTGGGCGGCGATGTGGTGGGCATGTCCGTGGTTCCCGAGGTCATCGTGGCCCGGCAAATGGGCCTGCGCGTGCTTGCGTTGACCTGGACTTCCAACATGGCTAGCGGGATGGGCGCGGCGGCGCTCAGCCATGCCGAGGTGCTCGCCTTGGGCGAGCGGGTCTCGGTCCGGTTAAAGGCTGCTCTGGGGGATATTCTGGGGCAGGTGTGATGGAGATGATCGAGCTTATCGCCAAGAAACGGAGAGGCCTGGCGCATACCCCCGAGGAGATCCGTTTCATCGCGCGTGGCGCGGGAGAAGGGACCTTGCCCGATTATCAGCTCTCCGCTTGGCTGATGGCCGTCTGTCTGCGTGGCATGAGCCAGGCCGAATCGGTCGAGATGACTCGGGCGATGGCCGACTCCGGCCAGAAGCTCGACCTCTCCTCGATCCGGTCGGCCAAGGTGGACAAGCATTCCACGGGCGGAGTGGGCGACGGGGTATCCCTGGCCTTGGCGCCCTTGGTGGCGGCCGCGGGCGTGGCCGTGCCCATGATGAGCGGCCGCGGGCTCGGACATACCGGGGGCACGCTCGACAAGCTGGAGTCGATACCGGGTTTTCGCGTGCGCCTGGACGCCGCGCAGATCAGGACCCAGATTGAAAAAATCGGGGTCTGCCTCTTCGGTCAGAGCGAAAGCCTGGCGCCCGCGGATCGGCGCCTCTATCACTTGAGGGACGCCACCTCGACCGTGGAGTCCTTGCCTTTGGTCGTGGCGAGCATACTCTCCAAGAAATTGGCGGAGGACTTGGATGCCTTGGTGCTCGACGTCAAGACCGGCTCCGGGGCCATATTCCCCGAGCTCTCGCGTTCCGAGGAGTTGGCCAAGGCGCTGTTGAGAGTCTCCAAGCGCCTGGGCCTTCGCGGCGTCGCCTTGGTGACCGGGATGGACGAGCCCCTGGGTCGCGCGGTGGGAAACGCCTTGGAGATGCGACAGACCATCGAGCTGCTGCAAGGCGACAGGCGAGCGGGGGATTTTCTGGAGCTCACACTCGAGCTCGGAAGCTGGATGGTGCATCTCGGCGGCAAGTCCCGGACGCCGGCCGAGGCCCGAATCCTCCTGGAGGGTCTTATCCGGGACGGAGTCGCTTTGGCCAAGCTGCGCCAGATCGTCGACCATCAAGGGGGCGATCCCCGGGTGCTCGACGACCCCGGGCTGCTGCCCAAGGCCGCGGCCTCTCGCGCGCTGTCCAGCCCCCGCTCCGGCTTCCTCTCTCGCCTTGATGCCAGGAAGATCGGCGAGGCGGCCGTGCTCTTGGGCGCTGGACGCGCTTTTATGGAGCAGGCCATTGATTATGGCGCGGGCATCCTGTTGGAAAAGAAACTAGGAGACCAGGTGCTCAAAGGCCAGACCGTGGCCACGCTTTACGGGTCCGATGATGATAAACTTCGCCGAGCCGAAGGGATCGTCCTTTCGGCCATGAATATCGTGCCTCGAGCCCCGAAGCTCAAGCCTCTCATCAGAAAGGTGCTCAAATAATATGCCCTCGAAACTGACGGTCTGCGACCATCCGGTGGTTCAAGACAAGCTTTCCGCGCTGCGCGATAAGCATACCCGGCCGGACGATTTCCGATTGCTCATGTCCGAGATCAGCGCCCTCATGGCTTATGAAGTGCTCAAAGGCGTGCGCACCAGGCGCACCATGGTGCAGACCCCGCTGCGCAGCGCCAGCGCCGAATTTCTCGCCCAGCCCATCGCCTGCGTCGCGGTGCTGCGCGCGGGCTTGGGCATGCTCACGGGTCTGCTCTCGGTCGTTCCCCGCTGCCGGGTAGGTCATATCGGCCTCTATCGCAACGAGGAGACGCTCAATCCCGTCCGCTATTACGTGCGCCTGCCCAAGGATCTCGCGGAGTCGTTCGTGATCTTGTGCGATCCGATGCTCGCCACCGGAGGCTCGGCCTGCGAGGCCATCCGCATCCTCAAGACCGACGGAGCCCGGCAGATCGTCCTCATGTCCGTGCTGGCCTGCCGGGCAGGGGTCAGGCGCGTGCACGAGCTCTTTCCCGAGGTCCCGATCTACGCCGCGGCGGTCGACCCCCAATTGAACAAGTCGGGGTATATCGTCCCGGGACTGGGCGACGCGGGGGACCGGTTGTTCTGGACCTGAACCTCTAGGACGACGAAGAGGCGAGTTGCCGCAGCTTGGCCTCGTCGAGTATCAAGAGATCCTTATCCCGCTTGCGCAGCAACGAGCGTTGCTCGAAATCCTTGAGCAATCGCACCGCTGTCTCAAGCGTCAAGCCGGCCATCTCGGCGAGGTCGCGGCGCTTGAAGCCCGCCACCATGGGATGGGGCTTGCTCGAGCGCATCATGCGCAGGAGGGTGTCCGCAAGCCGTCCGCGCGCGGGCTTGAAAGCGATGTCCCGAGCCTTGTTCTCCCCTCGGCGCACGTCGCGGGCCAATTCCTTCATGAGCGCCCGGGCCGCCTGGGGAAAACGCGAGAGGAAGTCGAAGAAATTCTTCTGATCCACCATGGAGACGGTGCTGGTTTCCAGGGCTTGGGCGGTTCCCATGTAGCTGCCTTCCTCGGAGAGAAGGGCCACGTGGCCGAGCAGGTCTCCGGGCGACTCGATGCGGGTGATGAGCTCCTGGCCGCTGCGCCCTGACTTGAATATTTTCACCTTACCCGAACACACCACGAAGAGGGCCGCGGGCTGGGCGCCCTCATGGAATATCGACTCCCCCGGCTTGAAGCGATTTGCCACCCGCATCTCCTTCCAAACCTGCCGAGCCTCTGCCGTCCCCAGATAATCGAAGAGGCAATTCTTGCGATGAGGGCACCACTGGCAGTTGGGGGCTTCACGCTTTGAAAAGGGCATAGCTTGAGGATCAAAATATCATTTTGCCGGCCGAGGCGGCTACTCGCCCGACAAAAGACGCTTCAGGGAGCGCCAAAGAGAGGAGGCCGATAATCCCAGGTTGCGGAAGAACTCCACGGCGCCTACCCCCAGTCCGCCTAAGAGCCCGATGAGAAAACCTACGGCGGCGCCAAGGGCCGCTCCCGCGTCGTCGCCTCCCTTTCCGCCATCGCGGACCAGGTTAAAGCCCCAGGCGGCGGCTCTCGGAATGGCGATGGCCAGGGTTCCCGGAACCGATATCAAGGCGCGATAGAGCCGGATGATAAAACCATCATCGTGCTGGCCGTGAATATGGTCCATTCCTGGGAAATCAGCCACGATATGCTCGAGCCAATTGTCGCCCTGCCGCATGGAAAGCGGCAACTCGGGCTCGGAGACCGGCACGGGTCTGGGACCGGTCAGATCGGGGACGCCTCCCGCGGGAGCCTGGACGGGCAAGGCCTCGGCCGGCTGGTTCAGATCGAAATCCCTGGAGGCCGCGCTCCATGCCGACTCATCCGAGGGTGGTTCGGCGCCGAGAAGAGGCGCGGCAAGGCAGAGAAGGAGAAGGCGCAAGATCATCGCGACACCCTCCGCCGGTAGGTCGGAGAACGCGGAGTTCGAGGGATCTCCTGTCCCGGGCTGTCCAGTTCCGACAGCAGGAATTTGAATCGCCGCGGGCCTCCGTCCGGCTCGAAATAGTGGCGCGCGGCCACGCTCGCGATGATCTCATCCCCGATGGCGCCCTCGAGCGAACCGGCCTCGATGGCCACGTCCAACACCTCGACCGCTTTGCCGGCCCTGTTCGTGAAGTGGAGAGTCCAGCTTCCATTACCGGAAGGCCGAGCGATCGCGTTCAGGCCGTGAGGGAAGAAGAGCGCTTGGTCGACCGAGCCTATGCGCACGGCCCGATAGGCGGGTCCTCCGAAAGAATCATGGGGCCGATCCGCCGGGAAATCGCCGAAGGAATCATGGATGATGAAATAAGCGCTCTCGGCCCACTCCGATTCATCGCGGTTGCGCGAGCAATCAAAGGGACCCTGTCCCGGCTTAAGGCAAAAGTAGCCGATGGCTGCCGTAGTGTGCGACCCGGTCAGCCGAGGATTCTTTTGATCCTCGAGTTGCACGTAAGCGATGCCCCATTTCTCTAGGCCCCGGACCAGGAGCTCAGCCTTATCCTGGGACGTTTTCCCCTCCAGGAAACGATTGGTAAAGAGTTGCACGTAACGGCCTTCCATCACGTCGTCGGGATGAAACGCCAGTTTCTCCCCCGTCACGGGATCCACCGCCACGTAGGGTCGATCCTCGATGAGAAGCTCGGCGAATCCCCTTGGCTGGATCGGGACCGAGATTCGCCTGACCGGATCCATGGTGAAAAGGCGGGGAACGAGCAGGTAGTACGGGTCCTGGCGCTGCGCCCTCCGGAAATATTCCAGCTCTATGAGCCGCGGGTTCAACCCGCGCTCCTCGCGCCCATTATTGGCGTTGCGATAGAGCGGTAGCTCGCGGCCCAACTGCAACGCCCACCAATCATAAACCGTGCTTGCGCCGAAGGAGAGGCAGGTATAAGGCACATAATCCGATCCTGGGGTGTAGACCCATTCGGGCATCTTATGCCGCCGATTCGCGTTTCCGGACCTGATCGCCTCGTTGATCTCCTCCAGGCGCTCCAAGGTGAGTCCTTGGTTCTTGTGAAAGAGCTGTTCGTAGCCCTTGATCAGCACATGCTCCATCCCGGCCAGCGCCTCCAGGTCCAGGCCGAAGCGAGGCGCGGGGGCGTCATCGTGGCGCTCGGGATGGAGTACTCGGGGGGCGCTATGGGACAGCGTCGCGAGAAAGGCCGCAGCGATCAGGACGGCGAGCGTCATCCGGCAATTCTAGGATTTCGCAGCCATCCAGGCATGGGACCTTGAGGTAAGGCGGGCCAAGGCAAAGGGCCCACGGTTATCGTATCACCGCCAGGACTCCGCGCGCCCGCCGGCCCAGCCCGTCGGTTCCCAGATAGAGATAGAGTCCCGAGGCCACTTTCTGACCCGCGTCGTTGTTGAGGTCCCAGCCGTCTTCGGCGGGGATGGTGCGCACCCAGCGGCCAGGCCCGTGATCCTGATCGGGGCCGAGCCATGGCGATCGGCGCGCCAGGGGTTGGGGAAAGCCAATACGGTTAAGCAGAGCACTGTCCATAATGAGGCGCGCATGGATTGGACCGTAGCAGTTCCGAGATTGACTTCCCGCGCCGGCTCTGTTAGATAATTATGATGACCGCCTCGGCGTTTCTCCAGGATCTCACGGTGGTATTGACCACGGCCGCGGCCGTCATTTTCCTGTTCCGTAAGCTGGGCCAGCCCCCGGTGCTGGGATATCTGGCGGCCGGCTTGCTCATCGGCCCATACACCCCCCTTAGGATGTTCGTTTCGGATGTGCTGAGCCTCGAGGCCTTGGCGCAGATCGGAGTGATTTTCCTTCTCTTCGCCCTGGGAATCGAGTTCAATCTCGATCGGCTCTCAAAAATCGGGATCCGGGCCCTGATCTGCGCCCTCATCGAGGCGGCCATGCTCGTCCCCTTGGGCTATCTGGTCGGGCGCTGGCTGGGCTGGCGTCCCATGGAAAGTCTGCTGCTGGGCGGGATCGTGGCCCTGGCCAGCACGGCCCTGGTGGCCCGCACCTTGCTGGAGAGATCGCGCTCTCCCTCGGGTTGGGAGGCATTGGCCTCGGGCACGCTCATCGCCGAGGATATGATCGCCGTGCTGCTTGTGGCTTTTTTCTCATCGGCCCCGGCTTCCGACGGGCTGAGCCTGGCGGGGCTGTGGCCCTCCATGGTGCGTCTCACCGTGCTGGTCACGTTCGTGTTGATCATAGGGCTGCTCGCCTTCCCTAGGCTATTCGCGGCCTTGGAGAGGTTCGGCGTGGCCGAGATCAGGACATTGATGATCATCGGCATATGCTTCGGGATCTCGCTCATCACCGAAAAGCTCGGTTTTTCGGCCGCCCTCGGCGCTTTCTTGGCGGGCGCGACCGTGGCCACGGGCGGATCGGCCGGCCGGCTCGACCAAGTGGTCACGCCTTTCAAGGACCTTTTCGGCGCGGTGTTCTTCGTTTCCGTGGGCATGTTGATCGATCCGGCTTGGGTGCTCTCGCATTGGCAGATCACCTGCGCTCTGGGGTTGGCGGTGATAGCGGCCCGGGCCTATGCCAATTTCATCGCTTTCCTGGCGGTGGGCGAGACCAAGTCCAGCTCGGCCCAGGCGGCGCTGGCACGCCTGCCGATCGGGGAGTTCTCCTTCATACTGGCCCAGGTCGGACAGGCCCAGGGGGTTTCCGACAAGCCGGTCTATCCCCTGGCCGTCACTCTTTGCCTCTTCACCACCACGG
Organism: Elusimicrobiota bacterium; assembly: GCA_016207665.1. Lineage (GTDB taxonomy): Bacteria > Elusimicrobiota > Elusimicrobia > UBA1565 > UBA9628 > JACQPG01. The sequence goes on from JACQPG010000050.1 coordinate 53,089, forward strand.
CGTCTTCCTTTCTGTTTCCCCGCTCCCTCAAGCCCGGAGGGCTGGCCTGGATATTTCCGGGCTTTAATGGAGCCTGGTTGAGCCGTTATCAGCGCCGGGTGAAGGACCTGGCCTTGCCCGAGCGCCAGGCGCTTGTGTGGCGCTTGATTAGGCCCTCCCTCTTGCAGATCTTGATCAATGGTCTGATCATCACGGGGCTCTTTTTCGCCGCCCCGGCCGTCGAGAGACGTTACGCCTGGTCCTTGGATATTCCGGGAGCATCCTGGCTCGCCGCGGCGATGCTGTCCCTCCCGTTCCTCCTCGCCCTTTTCCGCAAGACGCACGCCGTCATGCTCGTCATCCTCGAGGCCGCGATCTCGCAGCCGGGCCGGGACCCGGTCGGGCTTAACCCCTTCTGGGCCAGGCTCGCGCTGGGCTTCTCCATGCTGGTGGTGGGAGCCTGGTATTTGAGCTTGAGCGCCGATCTACTGCCGGGATGGCCCCATGCCGCTCTGCCCGTCTCGCTGTTGGCCATCGCCGTGCTCTTGCTTTGGCGCTACATGAACCGCCTCTATTCCCGAATCCAGGTGGCCTTGCGCGACGGGCTGGCGCGCAAGCATGTCGAGCCGGAGGCCGCGACCAAGGCCCTGCTGCACTTCGTCAGCGCGTTGACCCCGGAGAGTGTCCATATCAACTCAATCGTGCTCGAGCCCGGCTGCTGGGCTCAGGGCCGATCCATCCGAGAGATCGAGTTGAGGTCCAAGTCTGGGGCGAGCATTCTCCAGATCAGCCGCGGTGGCGAGATGCTCCCCGCGCCGGGTCCGGAGCTGCGTCTTCACGAGGGCGACAAGCTTCTCTTGATCGGAGAGGATGAGCAGATCGAAAAAGCCCGAGCCGTGCTCTTCACCGGCGGCCTTTGAGTTCTTGCTATAATCTCGAAGTCCCATGCCGCGGTGGTCGCGTTTTCGCTGTCACGACGGCAGTCGAGGTCGGGATCGACACGACCGGACTGCAGGCCAGGTTGCGCGTCTGAGCGCGATCAGGGACAAATGCCCTTCCTGACTCGGGCCGCTCTTCGCCTGACGGATTTCTCCGGGCGCTATGTTCCCGGCGCCTTCGTCATCGCGTGCCTGTTGACCGCGATCACCTTCGCCCTGGCGCTGTCCGTGGCCGGCCGCTCTGTGGCGGCGACCGTCGGCTATTGGGGAGACGGAGTCTGGACCTTGCTCGAGTTCGGCATGCAGATGGCGTTGATCATGGTCACGGGCTCCATACTCGCCGACTCGCCTCATTTGCGCCGCGGGCTCGACGCCTTGGCCGCGGTCGCAGCCTCGCTGTTGCTGTTGGCGTGGGCTCTCTATCCCAGCCGCCGCGAGGATGTCTTTACGTTGAGCGCGGAACAGCTTCAGGCTCTGGAGGACGAGAGCCCTCCCGAGCCATTCTCGCCGCCCTCCCGTTTTATCGCTTGGGCCGAGGACAGCTGGGCTCTCTGCGCGTTCTTGGGCGGGCTGGGTCTGGCCTGGCTGGCCAGGGATTGCGCGCTTCACGGCATGGCCCTCACCCTCAACAAGCTCAATCTGGCTTTCTTTTCAGCGGCCTTGCTGCTTCATCCCAGTCCACGCTCTTTCGCTCGTTCCGCCGAGAAGGCGGCGGGCTACGTTCATGGGGTCATCGTCCAGTTTCCGCTGTATGCGGGCATGTACGGCATTATCAAGGGTTCGGGCCTCGACCAGGCGATCGGCGCCTGGTTCGTGAGCTGCGCGACCCCGGCGACCTTCCCTCTGGTGGTCTATTGGTATTCCGGGGTGTTGAACTATTTCATACCTTCCGGAGGATCGAAGTTCGCGGGCATTTAATTGGCGGGACGGCCTGGAGATCACGGCCGCCACTGATGCTTAAGAAGGCCGAACAGCACTTCATTGACGGGATGGCCATTGATGAGATAATGCTCCCGCAAAAGGCCCTCCCTTCTGAAACCGAGCCGGTCGAGCAACCTGCAGGACGCGAGGTTCTGGTCGTGCACGAAGGCGATCAATCGGCGCAGCGACGACTCTTGGAAGGTCTTTTGAAGCAACAGGCGGACGGCGGCCGTGCCGATCCCCAATCCCTGGTACTGCTCATCGATGCCGTAACCGACCTCCGCGTAGAGCATCGAGCGGCTGATATTCTTTATGGAGACGTTGCCTACCACCGAGTCATCGGTCTTGATGAACCAACGATAGCGCTCGAATCCCGGCTCGGCCAGGTCGCTTCCCTCGGAGGCCAGCATCTTGTCTATATCCATGATGCTCATCGGCTCCAGCGGGTTATGGAGGGTCGCCGAAGGTTGTTTCCTCCATTCGAAGAACAGCTTGGCGAAGTCCGGCCTATAAGGGACAAGCTCGATCTTCATCGATTGATTATGCCAAAGGCGGGTCTTTCAGTCGATGAGTTTGTCGTTTAGGGCGGCAAGGCCTTGCCGAGAATGCCGGCTCGCCCCACCAATCCCAGCCTTCCGCTGTCGAGCGATCCCCCGGGCTGATTGCCCAAGAGAAGATACGCTTCGGGCGGGATACAGCTATCATGGCTTTTCTGGTATGCGGAAAGCACGCTCCGGGCCCGCTCATCGAAACGGTAGGCCATCCCCTCGCTGTTGACGGCCAAGGCTCCATTGATCCAAAGAGACCAGCTTCCGGCCTTCTCTTTGAGTTCGAAGCGATCCCCGGGAACGGCCTTGACTATCTTGATCGACGGGGTCTCTCTCCCCGAGTGGCGGAACAACACCCACTCTCCCCTTCTGGGTCGGCGGCAGCGATAATAACCCATCAGCACGTCCACCTTCTGCCCGGGCTCGAGCAGCCCGGCCATGGAGCGGCCGCGCACCGAGCGCTGCTCGAGCGCCACCAGGCAGGCCAATAGGCCCGCGCCTATCTGCGGCACAAGGTCTGATAGACGCAACGGTAACGGCAGCCTGGAAAGCCCGAGGCGATCCACACCGGCCAGCTGCTCAGGCCGGTCCAGCCCGACGGGCAAGTCAGGGGCAATATCGCGGGACAGGTCGGGTCGCCGCGGCAGATGGCCGCGTCGGGCGTGATATGGGCGTCGCTCCCGACCGTGGCCGCGTCCACGTATTCCTTATTGGCCGCGTCGCTATCGAGCAGCGGCAGACCCACGTTTTGTACGCGATAGATCGCCGCGCCTCCCACCAAAGAAAGGCTCAGGTCGCCGTTGACCTCGAGCTTGGTCGCCGGGCTGCTGGTGCCTATGCCGACGTTCTGCCCGTCGCGCGCCAGGATGGAACGGCCGGTGGTGATGATCTGCGTGTAGACGCCGGAAGGAGCCGGATAGTAGGTGGAAAGCGTGACATTCTCGGAGGCGGTGTGTTCAAAGGCGAAAAAAACGAGAGCAAAAGCCCAAAGAGCGTTTTGTCGTTTCACGAAGAGTTGTAATATAGATAATTAAGCTCCTTCCTTCAAGCCCTTTGCCGCGACCTCGTGGTGCACAGACCCTATTTGCTTTTCGTGTTCTGGAACATCTTCCCGAAGTCTTTAAGGCTTTGGGGGACTGCGACTTCCATGTCCCGCTCGGCGGGGATGTGGGGACCGATTTTTTTGATAGTGACTTTCATGCCGGCTTCGGAAATCATGGCGGCCAGGAAAATCCCGAATAATCCGGCGGCATATAGGCTGAAATGTCTTTTGATCATCGCCACCTCGCTTTTCCCCATATCAGCTCAATATTTGGAGGCGGGGACGATGTAGGGTATGAGAACGGGTTCTTGCGGCGCTGTCTCCCAGCCCGGCGATCCGGAGGCGATCCTTAACGCTCAGCGCTAGCTAGATTAGGCAAGGGATGGCGCTCAAAAAAATCCCACATCGCCTCGCTGGCTGAAATATCGGTGGTAGTGTGTCCGAGACGGCGTTCCAATATGGCCGTGCCGCCGGGCCAGGTATGGCCGCCCCCCTCCACTTGGCAGTAGACCAGATCGGTCCCCGCTGAGCATGGGCCATGGCTGGTGCAGGTGACTTCTCCCTTCTGGTACGTGAGCCGGCCCGTGGACGAACACTGATTTCGCTTGACCCAAGACCGGATCGTATCGGCCATGGGAGGGAAGGCCCTGCGTGGACCCGCTTTTGGATTCAATCCGCCTTCGATCGGTACGGATTTGTCCCTGGTTCCATGAAATATCATGAGCGAGATAGGACGCGTTGGACGGCAGTCCTCAAGCATGGGCGCAGCCGCGACCGGAGCGATCGCAGCCACCTTGTGCGATAGATCGCAGGCCAATCGGTAAGCCATGATGCCTCCATTGGAGAGCCCGGATATCATGAACAACAAGAATGTTATGAGAACTATATAATGCGCTCGTGGAAACAAGCAGAACATTAAAATTTGGTCATGGTGTTCCGGGCAAAATGGGGTGACTGACGGGATTTGAACCCGCGACCTCGTGGTTCACAGCCACGCGCTCTAACCAGCTGAGCTACAGCCACCGCAAAGCGGTGCAGTCGCCGAAGGCGGCGGTCACCGGCGAGAAATTATAGCACTATGCGAGTGACCGTCTCCAGGACGGCGAAGGCGTGCCCCTTGGGCCTCGAGCGTAGGCATTTCTTCCAGAAAGCGATCTCGTTGGGCGACTGTTGCGAAAGATAGTGGATCCACAGCCGAGCGAGCAGCCCGCTGAAGGCCCATTGCGAAATGCGTTCATGCAGCGTGCTCCTGTGGCCGAAATCCTGCGGGAGGCGGCGCCAAGAGGCTCCATGCGCCAGAAGCCAAAGCAGCGCTTCGAAGCAGAGGCGATCATCATGTCTGGGTCGTCCCCCCTTTCTGAGGTGTTTAAGTTTCGGTTCTCTCTTTGGCGGGGGTAGATTTCTGGCGAGTTGGGTCCATTGTAGGTTGCTTAAAGGCAACCAGGCCCGGCATGCTGGGGACGATTTCAGACATTCCGAAGAGGGGTTTTCGGACAGAGGCAGATCTATGGATTCTCCGGTTGTTTCGGCGTTAAAATCCATTTATTTTGATACGATCGGCTGAAAAAATAGTTCGCTGTCCGAAAACCCTCCTCGAGCAAATCGGAAAATTCGGGCGGAGCCCAAGAGAGAAGGCTCGCGGAGCGACTAGGTGGAGGCCGTCGTCGCGGGTCCGGCCGGAGAGCTTTGCTGGGGAGCGCCCATAAGGAGGGCGATGGTGCCGGACAAGGCGATGATGCCGCCGATGATTTGGCGGACTGACGGCAGCTCTTGGCCCATCAAGGGCGTCATCAGCAGGACCAGGAGAGGGTTCTGGGCCACGATCAGCGAGACCCGGGACACGCCCAGGGCGCGCACGGCCTCATAGCGAAAGCCCATGTTGCAAAACGGTCCGATCAGTCCCCCCGCCGCCAACACCGCCCAAGCCCAGGATGAGCCGACGGTGGGCCATTCCCGCAGCCAAATCAGCCCGGGCATGCTGATCAGGAAGTAGACCACATTGCGCAGATGGGCCAGGGCCCAGGGATTCTCGTCACGCATCAGCCGCTTCATCCAAAAATGGCTGAGCGCCCAGGTGAGGCTGGCGACCAGCGATAGGGCGATCCCCAGCCGCTGGCCGCGCTGGGCGGTGTAGGCCATGAGCGCCAGGCCGGCTAGTATGAGCAGAGTGCCTGCGGCCTCGGCGCGGGTGTAGCGCTCTCCCAGCCAGCCGACCCCGATGAGGACGACGAAGAGCAGCCCGATCTGGCTCAAGAAGGAGCTCATGGCCGCGGGAAGATGCGAAAGAGACCAGAAAAAGGCCAGGGCCGACACGGTGTCGAGCGCGAAGAAGACCCCGAGCGCCTTGAGATTGGCGCGCCGGAAGCGCCAGGGAAGAGTCTCCGGCCGGGCCCGAGCCATGGCGGCGAAAGGGAACAGTCCGAACAGGTACCAGTAGAACAGGAATGACCAGAACGGGACAAGGCGAAGGCCCTCCCGGCCCAGCACGAAGACCAGGGCCGAGGCGTTGAGGCTGGCGAAGGCGAAGAATAGGCCTCGGGATCGGCTCACCCTAAAATACAAGCACTTTGCCGGCGCGCAGGTGTAGGCCTTTGGACCCAAGCCCTCCTAGGACGGAGGCCTCTCGTAGGCGGAGAGTCCGTCGTATACGATATAAGGTATGAGGATCGTCTGCGCCGCGTTATTGGCTCTGGCCCTGAGCCTTCCGGCCGGCGCCGCCTTATCCGCGGCCCAGATCCATATCCAGGCGGGCGTGCGGCATTTCGACAGGGGCGAGTTCGGCTTGGCGATCGAACAGTTCGGCCGCTCGATGCGAGCCCGGGGCGGGAGCGCGGCCTATTTCCTGCTGGGCTATTCCCATTTCATGCGCGGATTCGCGGGAGGCAGCCCCGAGAACGCGGATCGCCAGGACTCGACCGAGGCCATCGCGGCCTTCTCGCTGGCCGTGGCTCTCGATCCGGAGCTTAAGGCCGTGACCGAGCCGTATCGGCTTTACCTGAGCCTGGCGCTTTGCCATGAGGCGCTGGGCGCCTCGGAAAAGGCGATCGCCGCCTACAGCAAGGCCTTCGAGCTCGCCCCACGCAATCCCCTGATCCCGCTCTACGCCGCGAGGCTGCGTTTTTCGCGCAACGAAACGGATAAGTCGATCGCCAATTTGAATCGAGCCCTCGAGACCGCGCGCCGGAACGGGAAGGAGCGGGAACTCATCGATTTCATATCGAGGCATCCGATGTTCTCGCTGATGCGCCGCAGCCGTCCCCACCAAGAGCTTCTCAGACCGTCGGAGCAGGAGAGCGAGACCATGGTGGTGCAGGCGGAGAGCCGGGCCGACATGTTCGGCCTGAGGGATTCCGTGCGTTCCGAGGCCTCCGTGGTCGCGGAATTCCCCAAGAGGGACAAGGCCGTGCTCGATAAGCTGGGAGAGGCCAACGTCGCCTTCCGCTCCCAGCGTTACGCGGACGCTCTGGAGGCTTACTCCAAGGCCTTGGTCCTTAACGAGGCTTCCGGAGTGCTTGGACCGGGTCAGGTCGCCTTCATCCATGAGCGGATGGGGACGGCCAGCTACAGGCTGGGCTTGTCGCAGGACGCGGTGAGTTGGCTGAGGCGATCCGTCCATTCGCTGCCGTTCAATCCTTCGGCGTATTATCAGCTGGCCCTCGCGTATTCGGTGCAGGGACGTTTTCACGAGGCGATGAAGGCCTTGCGAGAGGCCCTGAGCACCGCCCCTTCGGTGCCGGAGCTGCGCAAATACATGATGCTGGCCCGCACCGATGGCGAGCTCGAGCCCCTGCGCGATCTTCCCGGCTTTCAGTCCATGCTTTCGGAATTCCGGCAGCGCGCCGGAATCGGGCGCTGATCAGCTCTTTTTGTAGCTGAGATAGATCAGTTTCCCACGCCGGTTGACGTCGAGCAGTATTCCCTCCTTCAGATTGATCTCTGTGGAGACCTTGAGAAAACTCTCGAGATCGCGCGTCTCCTTCCGGTTGACCGAGATGATCAGATCGCCGGGCCTTAGCCCTATATCGAAAGCCGAGCTGTCCGGCGGAAGCCCTATCACCACCACTCCCCGGCCGTTCTCCGGCAGGCCGAGCTTCTTGTTGATGTCCGGGCCGGCCGTATGCAGCATCGCTCCTTCCCACGTGGCGGGTTGAGGCTCTCCCGGCTTGGCGTCCGGAGATTCCGGCCTGGACTCGGCCGTTTCGGCCGGCCTCTCCCCCGTCAAGAGGCTCACCTCGGTCTCCTTTGCGTCCCGAATCACGGTCAGGCGCATGAGCGTGCGGGGAGGCGTGTTGCCGATGGATTTGATGAGCGATTCGGGGGAATCGACTCGCGTGCCGTTGATGCCGATGATCACGTCCGATCGCCACAGCCCGGCCTTGTCGGCGGGAGAACCCTCGAGCACGTGATTGACCAGGGCTCCCTTCTGTTCGGGAACCCGGAATTGCCGGGCCATGATGTCATCGATGGGGGCCAGCTCCACTCCCAGCCAGCCACGGACCACCCGGCCTTCCGCTATCAGTTGGCGCATGATCTCCTTGGCCTGGTTGGCAGGTATGGAAAACCCTATGCCGGCGAATACTCCGGTCGGCGCGAAGATCGCCGTGTTGACGCCGATGATCTCGCCCTTGGTGTTGACCAGCGGGCCGCCCGAGTTGCCACGATTGATGGCGGCGTCGGTCTGTATGAAATCGGTGTAAAGCCGTCCCTCCACGTTGAGCGACTGGCGGACCGCGGAGATGATCCCCACGGTGACGGTCTGCTGGAGGCCGAAGGGGCTTCCGATGGCCATGACCCAGTCCCCCACCTCGATCCGGTCCGAGTCTCCGAGAGTGGCGGCCTTCAGGGGGCGGGGCACGTCGATCTTGATGACGGCGAGATCGCTGGTCACGTCCGTTCCTACCACCCGGCCTTTATAGGTATTCTCCTCCGAATCTTTGACCGTGACGTTGATGACGTCGGCGTCATGGACTACGTGCTCGTTGGTCAGTATATAGCCCCGGGGATCGGTGATCACGCCCGAGCCGAGCCCCTCGGTGCGGCGCTTGAAGCGCCGAGGAGTCCTTTCCGGAGCGGGCGCGCCCGGCGCGGGGGCCTCTCCGAAATTGCGGAACAAATTCTCCAGAGGATCGCCGAAGAAGAACTCGAAGGGATGGGATTCGACGGTCTCCGTGGCCAGGGTGTTGATGCTGACCACCGAAGGCTTGACCGTGGCGGCCACCTTCTGGAAGGCTTCTTGCAGCGCCTGTAGTTGCCTCTGCCCGTTGGGCGGCTCGGCAGGAACGGGTCCCGAGGCCGCCCATGAGGTCCAGAGCAACGCGGCCAGCGCCGTGGCAGCCATGCCCTTCCCGCTTTCTCTTCGAGACGCCATAACGGAAATTATAAGGACGGCCGCCCGCTCCACCAATGACCACCGTGTAATTTAGATACAATCGAAGAATGACATCGTTTCTGGCGGCGCTGCTGCTGACGGCGGTATCGCCGGGGGCCGAAACAGGCGCCGCGCGGGAGCTCGGTCTCGCGGCTCGGACAGTCCGCCGTGACCGTGGAGTTCGAGCTGGGACGGGATATCGATCTGGCGCTCCAGGACGTCCAAGCCAAGGTGGCGCAGTTCACCACCATCGCCGGAGTGGGCGACGTGCAGCTGGGCGGCTATATCGAGCCGAGCCTGAGGGTATGGGTGGACGCGAGCAAGCTTCACGAGCGTTATCTGACCTTGACGACGTCATCGCGGGGCGCAGCGGCTCCCCTATTTGGAAGACCTTCCGTATCGGCGACGTGGCGCGGGTGGAGGACGGTCTGGCGGATATGCGCCGCCTGTCGCGCAATAACGGCAAGCCCGCCGTGGACCTCGGGATCAAGAAACAACGCGGCTCCAATTCCGTGGCGGTGCTCTTGTCCCTGCTCGAGGCCTGTCCGATCCGGCTGAGGCCCATATTGATGACCTCGGTGGCCACCATCGCCGCCGCGGTGCCGCCAGCCTTGGGCTTCGGGCCGGGATTGAGAGCCGCAAACACCAGGACTCCGTCTCGGAGGTGTTCAAGCAGTTGGGCCAGGGACCATCATCCGCCGGTATAGCGCCTCGGTCCTCGTGATCGCGGTCTGCGAGTCGAACTCGGATAAGCGCTCGCGGCGCCAGCGTTGCGCCCAAGCCCGGACTTGCTCCTGGTGATCCAAGGCCCATTCCAGGCGGGCGGCCAGGGCCGCGGCATCTCCGGGCGGGAACAGGAAATCAGCCGAGCCGGGCCCCAGCAACTCGCGATTGCCGGCCACATCGCTGGCGATGACGGGTATGCCCTGGCATAATGACTCACGCAAGGCGCCGGAAAGCCCCTCCCCTTTGACGGCCGCATTCACGCTCAAGGTCAAGGTCGAAAGCAGCTCGGGAATATCGGAGCGGAACCCCGCAAGAACGACGCGGTCCTCCAAGCCGAGCTCCTTGACTCGCTGCCGCATGAGCGCTCCGTCGGTATCGCGGCCCGCGAAGATGAAACGCCCTTGGCGTCCGCGGGTCTTGAGCAGGGCCGCGGCCCGCAGCAGCACTTCCTGGCCCTTCCATTCAGAGGCGTTGGCGATCTTGCCGATCACGGCCATCCCATCTCTCAATCCGAAGGCCTTCTTGATTCCCGCGTCGGGCTCCCGCGGCCGGAAACGGGCCGAATCGACGCCGCTGCGTATCACCGACACGCGGGAGGGATCGACTCCCGAGTCCACCAATATCCCCTTGACCGCTTCCGCCACGGCCACGATCTGGTCGATGAGCCGGCTTTGATATTTCCAACGGCTGAAGGGGTTTTGCCCCGGAGGGAATGAGACCCGGCGGCTGACGATGAGCACGGGGCGCTCGCCCATCAGACGCAGCAGCGCCGAGGAAAGCAGGCACACCGCGTGAGAACGGTTGTGATGAGCATGCACCACGTCCACTCTCTCGGACTTGATGAACCGCGCCAAGGTCCATGCCGAGAAAATGTCATAGTCCTCCTTGAGCCCGACCGCGAATGTCCTGAAACCGAGCTCGCCGGCCCGGCGCTCCAGCCCGCTGCCGGGCCGGCACGCGATGAGCACCCGCCAGCCGCGCTGGCTCAAGCCTTGGGAGAGGGCCAAAAGCTGCGCCGCGCCCCCGGACCATTCGTTCGATTCGGAGACCTGCAATACCGTCGGATTTTCTATGCGGATGGCGTCTTTCCGGCGAGGCTCTTGAGTATATTGTCGACGTCGTAGGCCGACAGCAGAAGCAGCGCGTCGCGGCCCTCGACGCGGGCGTAGTAGTAGGAGGGCTTTTCCCCTTTGGCGGCGACCTTGGCCTTGCCGATCATCCAGCGCGCCTTGCGCTCGCCGGCCTGCAGCTCCACGGAGATCAGGGGCTTGGCCAGGCCGGTCTCCGATACCTTTTCCGAGCCCGAGCCGAAATCGGAGACGCGAAGGGCGGACAAGGTGGAGATCAAGGCGTCGAGCCTGTCCTTGGGAAGGGAGCCCGACCAGCCCGCGCTGGATTTCCTGAGCTCGAATGCCTGATTGCCGTAGGTGAGGCGTATCGAGCCGGCGGAGCCGAGATCGATCGAGGAGAGCTGTCTCTGCCGGAAATCGTTGGCCGACCTGTTCATTTGATAGGAATCGACGCCCGAGGCGATGTAGACGGGCTTGTCCGATTCGTAACGGAAATAATGGCTGTCATGACCCATGGCGGTCTTGCCGAAGTATCCGTCGAAAACGGGCTCGGATTTTCCCTGAACGAAAAGGCGCACGCGCGAGGCGCTCGAGTCATTGAGCTCGTAATCGGGATAGGATGAAGGATCATCGGAGAGCCGGGAGCCGATCGACAGCCGGAAGAGGCCGGTCAAGAGCTCCTGGCAGGCCGAGGGATCGGCCCCATCCGGGGGCTGGGCCAGGCGCCAGCTCCCATCGCGGCTTTCCAATGAAACGGACCGTTCACCCTTCCTTATCTCGATGCGGGACACCGAGCCCTTATCCAGCTCCTTGAGCGGTTCTTGGGCCTTGGGAGGCCGGGAGGATCTCCAAAGCAACAAGCCGGCAGCGCCCGAAAGGATCAGGGCGCAAGAGGCTAGGACGAGAAAGCGCTTAGGCATGGGAGGAGGCGGCGGGCTCATGGGTCCGCGTGGTCTCGGGATTGTCGGCGTAAAGCCCAGGCAGTCGCGCCCTCAGCGAGCGCTGCCGATAGTAGAAGGCCGAGCCCGAAAGCAGGAGAAGGGCCGGAAGGAAAAAGATCAGGCCGTATTTGGCCGCGCTGCGCTGAAAATCCGAGAGCCGCCGCAAGGGCCTGAAGCTGAACCCCTTGGCGCGTATCGACAACAGCGACTCGTCCTGGAGAGACCATTCTATGAGGTTCATCAAGAACGCGATGTTCGAGGCCTTGTTGGCCAGGTTCTGATGCAATTGATAGGCCGTTCCCACCACCACCACACGGCCGGCCGCGGCCTTGTCGGCGCCCGCCTCGGTAGCCGCGACGGTGGAGGGCGCGAGCTTGTAGAAGTCTCCCTCCAAAACGCCGGCCAAGGAGAAGGGGCCCTTGTCGGCGCTCTCGAGCTTTTCGAGAGGCTGTCCGGGTTGAATGCTGTTGCCGGTATGGTGCCAGCTTGCCCGGCTCGACTCGACTAGGGAGGTGAACTTCACCGGACTCGCGGGCACGGCCGCCGCTTTAAGTGGATGCACGAAGGGAAGCGTGACCGCGTCGATGCGGCGGGTGGCGGGGTGCTCTCGGTTAATCTGGGTCGCCACCGGAAGGAATGGATACTCCTGGATGCGCATCGCCACGAACATGCCGTATTGGGTCTCCATCTGTATGCGTTCGGATTGGGCGTCGACCACGAAGCCCTCGCGCAGGTCCAGGCCCCATTTTTGCAGCAACGCGGAGAGCCCGCTTTCCTGCGGCATGGCGTAGAAGGCCTGCAAATTGACGGCGCGCCGGTTGAGCAGCAAGCCCAGAGGCCGGCCCGCGTTGACCCAGGCCTTGAGGCGCTCGATCTCGCCGCTCTTCAAGGGCTGCGTGGGTCCCAGCAGCCAGAGCGCGTCCAACTTGGCCGGGAGAGGCTTGTCCAGGCTCACGGTCTCGATGTTCATCTGCTCGCTCAGGCCCTGGAAAAGATGCTGCAGTCCGGGATCGGATCCCGTTTTCTCGCCGTGTCCGCCGACCAGGCCCAGCGTCTTCATTTGAGGGACGGTCAGCTTCTTGATGCGCCGCGTCAGATCGTACTCCAGACCGGCCGTGTTCTCAAGCACGGGCAGGGTCTCGGTGCGTCCTTTATAAAGGAACACCGCCCCCATATAGGCTTCCTTTACCTCGAACTTGTCCCGGGCCATCACGTTGATCTGCACGGGCGCTATCCCGGCGCTCTGGGCCTCGCGCTGCCGCTCGGGCGTGTCCGGATTGATGAACTCGAGCTTGAGCCTTCCCCGGCCGGAGCTCTTATACTCGCCGAGGAGATCCTTGAGATATTGCTCCTGAAGCCCGTAGGGAGGAGGCAATCGCGGCGTGTAATAGACCTTGACGAGCAGCGTATCCTTGATCTGGTCGAGCACGGCCCGGGTGCCGTCGGAGATGGAATAGACCTTTCCGGAGGAGAAATCGAATCGGGCGTAGAAGAACTGGGACAGCACGTTGGTCGCGGCCAAGGCCGCGAGAAGGAGAGCCGCCCCGGTCACGGAGAAGGCCAGGCCCCGGATCTTGCGATTCATCTAAAACCTCCTCGCCTGCAGCCTCTCCACGGTCAAATAAAGGAAGGCCGCGATCACGCTGAGGAAATAGAGCAGGTCGCGGGTGTCGAGCACGCCCTTGGCCATGTTGCTCAGATGCGAATCGACGCCGACGAACTCGGCCAGCCCGCCTAAAGGCCCGGGCAACAGCCCCGCGAACTTGCCGCAAACGAAGAAGAAAAAGGAGATCATGAAAGAGCTGACGAAGGCCACGATCTGGTTCTTGGTCAACGAGGAGGCGAACAGCCCGGCCGCCCCGTACATGAGCGAAAGCCAGGCCAGGCCTGCGAGTATGCCGAGGCTTTCCCCCCAATCCACGCCGCTCTGGGGCTGCACGAGCGCGCTCAAGGCCAGAGGGAAGAAAAGGAGGCCGCCGACGGCGGTCAAGGCCAGTCCCGCGAAGCCCAGGTATTTCCCCAGCACGATGTCCCAGTCCTGCAAGGGCAGGGTGGCCAAGGTCTCGAAAGTCCCCGACTTGATCTCTTCCGAGATCAGCCCCATGGTCAAGGCCGGTATGAGGAATGAGAGCAACAGCGGCGCGAAATCCATGAGAGACTTGATCGAGGCTTGGCCCAGAAGGAACAAGGGAAAGGCGAAGAGATAGCCGGCCAGAAGGTAAAAGACGAATAAGGCCACGTAGGCGCTGGGCGTCTCGAAATAGCCGCGCAGGCCGCGCAGGGCGAGAGTCTTCACCGCGTTCGACTGGAACAGGGATTGTCTCATTGGCTTTGGGTGAGCTTTCGGAATACTTCCTCGAGACTGAGCTTCTCCTGTCTCATGGCCATGATGGGCCAGCGCTTGAGGGAGGCCAGATTGAACACTTCCTCGCGCAGGTCCCGACCGGCCTCCGACTCGATGATGAAGCCCGAGCAGCCCGAGCCGGTCTGGCTTTCGGGCCGCACCGAGGTGGCGCCCTCGAGGCCTTGGAACGACGTCTCGATGGCCTCTCGAGGTCCCTTCAATTCGATGTAAAGGCGATTCTTGTTTTGCACATCCCCGGAGATCTGCTCGGGCGTGCCGTCGGCCACGATGCGGCCGCTGTTGATGATGATGACGCGATCACAGGTGGCCGTGACCTCCGGAAGTATATGGGTCGAAAGAAGCACGGTCTTTTCCTGGCGGAGCTCGCGGATGAGCGAGCGCACCTCCTGGACCTGGTTGGGATCGAGGCCCGAGGTGGGCTCATCCAATATGAGAACGTCAGGGTCATGCACTATGGCTTGGGCCAGGCCCAGCCTCTGCCGATACCCCTTGGAGAGCTCGCCGACTTTCTTGCCGATCTCCCTTTTGAGCCCGCAGGCGCGGAGCACGAGCTTGACTCTTTCCCAGCGCTCCTTTGGGTCGTTCAAGCCCCGCAATTTGGCCACGTAATGAAGCGAGTCCGTGAGCTCGAAGTCGTCGTAGAGTGGGTTGTTTTCCGGAAGATAGCCGAGTCTCTGCCGCACCGAAAGGGGATCGGCGGACACGTCCTGGCCCATCAACTCAGCCCGGCCCTCGTCCGGCGGCAGATAGGCGGTCAGCAGGCGCATCGTGGTGGTCTTGCCGGCGCCGTTGGGGCCCAAAAACCCCACCACCTGGCCTCGCGGTATCTCGAAATCGAGATGGTCCACCGCGACGCGAGAGTCGAATTTCTTTGTCAAGGAGACGGCTCGGATCATCCCCTAATTATTAAAAAAAATACACGGCCCAGATCAAGACCTATTACCACCGGGACCAATAGACCTACAAAGATATGGGCCTAACGACCCAGGCCAGCGGAGGTCTCGGTCGCCTATAATCGTAGGGTGGTGCGAGCTATCCTTATATTGGCCGCGCTTGGCATCGCGGGCTCGGCGTGGAGCAAGACCCAGCGTTCGGCTCCCCGGGGCCGAGGCGCGGTGCAAGCGCCGAGCCGGGCCGGGAACGCGACAAGGACTCTCGCTCCCAGCGTCTTCGCGCCTCGATCGGGATCAGGTTTTCGCTCTGATGGCGTCGTTACGGGCGCGACCAGCGCCGATGTGGGGCTAACCGAGGCGGATGCCTCGCCGACGGCGCAGGCCGAGCCCGCGCCGCTAGAGGCCGCGGCCGTCCGACATCGATCCCCATCCATCGCCGCGGGCACGGAAAGAGAGCTCAAGGCCGCCGTGACGGAGATCACGAGACGGCCGGAGCAAGGCTCCGCGGCCCAGGTTCTTTCCTCGATTTTCGAAGCGGCCAGGCGCAGACAGGATTCCTTGCCCGACCTTCCCGAGGCCCGGAGAGGCTCGGGTCAAGGCGATGCGGCCCACATTGACGGGCGGCTGGCCCGCACCGTGGCCTTGGCCGAGTCAGCCCGGGGAGAAAACGCGCCCTCTCTATACAAAGACGCCTTGCGCCAGGCCGAAGAGGCGGTTCGAGAGGGACTCTTGGGCGCCGACACGGCCCGTATGGTCAAGGAGATCGTGTTGCGTTCGGCTCGCGCCAGGGCTCCCGCGGCCTTGAGCGCGCTTACGCAGGAAGCCCTTCAGGCGGCCGCGGGCGGCTCGCAGGCCGAGCGAAGGTTCAAGGGAGCGCTGGCGGGCTTGGCCGGATGGGAAGCGCTCTTAGGAAGTCCCGGGCGGCCCTTCATTCTCAATCTTGGGCTGCTTCAAAGATTCTTGTCCGAGGCTTTCAGCCCGGCTCGCTCCTTTTCCCAAGGCTATGGCGCCGCTCCTCCGATAAGCTTCGAGCCCCGAGAGGGCGGATTGATAGCCAGGCTTCCCCCCTCCTCCTTGGCGAGAGTGCCTTCCCGTCTGGCCGCTTCCTTTAGCCTGAGCGGCGCATCCGCTGGGACCTTGGCCGCCGAGGGCCGATCATGGGATGAGCCCAGCGGCTCGCTCTGGGATGACGCCCTCCGGATCTATGCCTATCATGAACCTAGGGGCGCTCTCGGCGCCGCCTGGCGCGCCGGCGTTTTCTTGACCCGCAGAGCCGCGGCCGGCGCCGCTTGGAGCGGTTATTATCTCATCGCCGATCGTTTGGGCCGCGGTCCGGCTTGGCGGCCAGGCTCGGCTCGGGGCTTCACCGTGACCGGACCGACGAAAATCGGACAGCCGGTCGACCCGTCCACGATGGAGATGTTCGCCCGATTGGAATCTTTGCGGCGCTCCCAGGCCTTGTTCCTGGGCGGCCTAGCCCGCATGCCGCTGCGCCTATCCGCGGTCCGTTCGGAGTTGCTGGCCGCGTCGGAGCAGGCCGCGCGGGCCTATGGCGCCCTCAGCGGCGACCCCTCGGCCGAGCGCTCGGTCAAGCTTTTCGCCGCCAGGCTCGAGCGAGAGGCCGAGCTGTTGGATGTGGGAGCCATGTCGGCTCTCCCTCCATCGATGGAGAGCGCGCTGCTCTCGCGCCGGGGCGATTCCCTGCGCCATTGGGTGGAAGGATCCCATGACGCCATTTTCTCGAGCCTTTTAGACCTGGGCGGACGGGCACAGGCCAACGCCGAGATCTCGGCCGCCGGGCGCCGGCTGGCCCTGTTGGATGTGTCGCCGCGAGCGAGGTCTCAAGCCCTGGCCCTGGCGGAGGGCGCGCTGGCTCGGGGCGCTCTCAGGCAGTCCGATGCGGTGGCGACGGCCGAGCGCCAGCTTCTGCTGCGCGTGCGGCGCTCCCAAGGAGAGGCGGCGCTCTATGCCTATCTCGCGCCCGCCGCGCAAGGGGGCGCGCTCTATCTCGACCTGAGATCCCCGTCCGCATCCTTGCTCCGGCATTTGGAGCGCTCCGGATTTTCCGTCGCGCGGCGAAGAGCGAACGCATCCGCCGCATGGCGGGGAGAGCCGGATGCCGCTCTCATCGCGAGCGTGCTCCAGGCCATGGACGGCGTCGCCCCGCCGAACCAGGCTCCCCTGGCGGCTCGGCGGATGAAGGCGACGACGTTGAGCTTGGGACGAGGCCGCGTCACCGCTCCCCTCACTTTCGATGCCCGCAAGGCGGCCTCCGGCGGGTATATCTATGTTTGCGCCGGCGCTCCAGACCTTGAAGCGACGCGTTTTTCCGAGGGCTTGTTGATCCCGCCCGGCACGGGGCTCGACCATTCGTTGATAGCCGCCCGGCGGCATGGGATCGCCGCGATGCTTCTCGATTCCCGGTCGAATCTCCGCGAGGGAGACATAGTCACCATGGACGCGCGACAGGGGACTATTTCGCTTCATAACCCCGAACAAGGGGCACGGGAGCTGGAGCTCGCCCAGGCCCTCAAGGCCTATGACGGGCTCAGGAACGGCCAAGCCCTTTGGCAATGGCTCGAGCAACGGGCAGGCGAGCGGAGCTCCGTTTCGGCGTTGACCCGGCGATTGATCGCGGAATTGACGGATCGCGGCTCTCTCCGCGTCGAGGACCTGAAATTATTGATCGGCAAGGCCGCCGGGCGCGGCTGGCTGGCTCGCGCCGAGGCCTCCAGGCTGTTGGAAAAAGCCGGCAAATACGCCCCCATTTCAGTTGCGGTTCGCGCTGGAACATGGCGCGACGCAGCCGCGGCGGCCGGCGCTCGGATCCCTGTTTCCGTCGATTTAGAGGCGAGCGAGCAAGGATCATGGCTGGAGCAAGCCGGTGTGGAGAAACAGGTCTCATCGATACTCGAGGATGCCTCGTTGGGAGCCGCTCGCAAGGCCGAGCGCGTCAGGACGCTTTTGAGCTCGGCGCGCTTGGAGGCCGATCAGGGGATCGCAGCCGCCTGGCTGGCCCGCGCGCCGCAAGTCCCCCTTCTTCGGGTGCGTGGCCCGGAGAGCGATTCCGGCCCGGTGCGGCGCTCGCGGCTGGTCGAGACCCTGCGTCAGGCGTGGATCGAGTCTTGGACGCGGCGAGCCGTAGGCGAGACCAATCGGACCGGGCGCTCCCTCCCCTCGGGGCCGGTGATTATAGAGGAAACGAGGCCCTTTAATGTCGTCGGACTGGCCTATTCCGCGTCCTCTCCCTCTCGAGGATCGGAGCCCCTGCTGATCCAGGCCGGTGCCGAGACCTACGCTCTGGATGCCGCCACTGGCCGGGACTTGTTGGGTTCCTCGGCCGGCGCGCGCCGCGCGCTTGCCCCGACGCGATCGCGCCGCCTCGCCGCGGTCGCCGCGGCCTTGTCCGGGCATTTTGGAGCCGGAGTGGAGTTCGAGTTCGGGATCGAAGGAGAGCAGGTCTGGATCATGGACGTCCGTCCGCTCGATTCCCGGTCGACCACGTCGGATCCCTTCGCGCTCAGCGCGAGATAGCCGTCAGTCCGGGCCAGATCCGTGACAAGGCCTGTTTCTCCTCGGGCAACAGGAAACCCGAAAACACCAGAGCGATGGGAAATCCCAGACACAGTATCAGGCGAGCGGCCGCGCGATCCGGACTCATTCCAAATTCCATGGCCCAGGCCGCGGACAAGCAAGCCGCCAGGCAGGCCGCCACCCGAAAGAGCCGTCCCCACTCATAAGGGATAGGGTAGGTCCGGCGGCTCATGAAATAGAGCGACAAGGCCATGGATAAATACGCGGCCAAGGTGGCCGCGGCCGCGCCCATGATGCCCCAGCGCGGAATCCAGAGGAAATTGGCGCCGACATTGATCGTCGCGCCCAGTATCGTGGCGTAGGACAACAGCGCGGTCCTCTCGGAAAGAGCCGGAGCGGCAAGCAGGTTGATATAGAGCCCATTGAAGAGATAGCCCAAGGCCACGAGGGGCACCACGGCCAGTCCCTCCCAGTAGCTCGGATCGATCAAGGGTTTGCCTCCGGCCAAAGGCAGCGCGACGAGATGAGGGATGAACAGGCTCATCGCCAGAAAGAGAAAGCATCCCAGGGTCGCGAAATAGGTCATCACTCGGGCGAGCGTTTCGGGAGCCTTGGGTTGCCCGAACCTTTGCAGGAAAAAGGGCCGCCAGGCCGCGTCGAACATGTTGACGGCCATCATCATCAAGATGGCCAGCTTATAATTGACTTGATAGATCCCGGCCGAGGTCTTGCCCATGAGCTTGAGCACGATGAGCCTGTCGACGACCTGCACGGCGATGGCGGCCAAGGCTCCTGGAAAGAGCGGAAGGCTAAAGCCGAGCATCGCCCGCCAAAGCGCGGGTTCGAAGGCGGGAGCGAGTCGCCGCAGGGCCGGGGGCAAGAGCAGCAACAGGGTCAAGACCGAGGCTCCCAGGGTGCCGGCGAAGACGCCGAAGAGGCCCCAGTCCAGCCAAGCGACCAAGACCACGTTGAGGGCTAGGTTGGTCGCGATATTGGCGGTTTTGAGCGCGGCATAGGTGGAAGCGCGATGCTCCATGCGCAGTTGCGCGAATATCACGGATGACACCGCGTCGCAGGCCAAGGTCCAAGCCGCCATGGCCAACAGCGGAGCGTAGCGCGTCCCCAAGTCCATCATCGACGAGAGGGGAGCCGAGAACGCGTGTATGGCGGAGCTGAAAACCAGGGAGCTGGAGACCACGGACCAGCAGGCCGTCGAGAACAACGTCCTATCGCCGGCTGGGCGATCCGCGGACTTGCGCATCAGGGCGAAGTCCAGTCCGTAAAGGAAGAGGACGTTGGCGAAAGCCATATAGGCGAAAAGAGCGCCCATGACGCCCATCTCCTCTGGAACGAGAAGATGGGTATAAAGCGGGATGAGCAGGAAATTGAGCAGACGAGCCAATACCGTGGAAAGGCCGTAAATCACCGTTTCCCGGCCCAAGCGCTTGATATCGCCCAGCATTGGTCGATTTTCCCGGCCCCATTGTAGCATTTCGATTTTATTACGGTTCCCTAGGCAAAACTGGCAATTTCGTTCACCCCCTGTTATACTCTTAAGAGGCGTTTTCACGCCGGTGTGCCCATGCATGTTTTAGTCTTGAATCGCAATTTCTACGCGATACAGGTCGCGACCTGGGAAAGGGCGTTGACCCTGCTTTATCTCGACCGCGCCTCGGTGGTCGACGACCAGTACCAGACCTACAACTTCTCGGACTGGCTCGAGCTTTCCAGGACGATCAAGGAGCATCCCGGCGGCTTCATCCACACCCCCTATTTCCGCCTAGCCATCCCGGACGTGATCGCCCTCAAGTTCTTCGACGAGGTGCCGCCGGCCCAAGAAGTGCCCTTCACTCGCCGCAACATCTACCAGCATTACGGCTATCGCTGCTGCTATTGCGGCCGAAGGTTCCCCACCAGCGAGCTCAATCTCGACCACGTGATCCCGCGCTCGCGCGGGGGCGCCACCGATTGGAGCAACATCGTCACCGCCTGCATTCCCTGCAACCTGAAAAAGGCCAACCGCCTGCCGGCCGAGTCCGGCATGAGGTTGATCATTCCCTTGACCAAGCCCAAGGCGGGTCCCGGCCTGGTCCTGGCCGCGCGCTCGCCGGTGCCGATCCGCTCCTCATGGCAGCGCTTCATCGACAAGGCCTACTGGGACTCTCAACTGGAGACCGATGGCTGAGAGATCGTTCTCATGGTCGGGCTATGGCCATGACGCCTTGCAGAGGCTGGCCGCTCCCTGGCGGCTGGCTACGCAGCTCGAAAAACTCTCGCGCATCGCCCGCGGCGCGCGAGAGGCCTTCGAGTTCGCGGTCCTGGGCGACGCCGAGCCGGGTCGCTATTGGTTCTCACGAGCCCTGTTCAATCGTCCCGGCGTCTTCGCGCGCCAGCTTTCCGCGATCCAATCCCAGCCGGTGGACTTCATGATACAGCTGGGCGACATGGTGAGCTGCGGCCGTCCGAATCTTTATCAACGTTTCTTCGAGCAGCTCGAGGGCGTCGGGATATCGAAGCCCTATCTGACCGTGCTCGGCAATCATGATAGGTCCAATCCCCACGGAGGATCGCATTCGCGGCTTTATCGCTCCTTGTTCGGCCGCAGCAATTATCACTTCGACTACGGAGGCGTGCGTTTCGTGGTCCTGGATTCGAGCCGCCAACGAGTGACCAAGGCTCAGCTCAAGTGGCTTTCCATGGTCTTCGACACGCCGCTGCGCAAGCTGGTGTTCACCCACATCCCTCCGGTCATGCTGCGCCTTTGGGGCGGCGCCGTGGCTCATCACATGGGCGGATTCTCCGACGGGGCGCACGAGTTCACCGACCTGATGTCGGACATGGGAGTGGAGCGGGTCTACATGGGCCACGTGCACGGTTTCGGCGTGCAGGATTATAAAGGCGTGCGCTATATCCTCACCGGCGGCGGCGGCTCGCCTCTCTACCCATGCGGGGTCGAGCGATTCCATCATTATCTCACGGTCTCGATCGGGCCACATGGCATATCCGAGCGCGTGCATCCGCTCGATGGCTCGTCCTTCCATATCCCCCCGGGCAAGGTGCTTTTGGCCGAAGCCTAGACCAGCTTGAGCATAGGCCCCTGGCGCAGCCAGCCCCTCGGTTTGGGCCCCTCGCGCAGCAACTCGTCGCTATCCAAGTCCACGAAGTCGAAGGCTCCGGTTCCGAAAGCCAGATGCGCGCTCGCCGACAGGCCCGCGGCGGTCTCGGCCATGCAGCCGATCATGAGCTTGAGGCCCGCCGTCCTCGCCGCGGCGATGATGCGCAGGGAGGGCAGCAACCCGGTCTTGGCTACCTTGATATTGATGGCGCTGGCCAGCCCCTCGGCGGCGATGCGGCAAGCCTGCTCCGGCGTGCCGGCCGACTCGTCGGCCGCCACTGGAACGGGGCAGCAGCGCGTCACGAACTGGAGGCCCTTCAGGTCCTCCTTCCTCACGGGCTGCTCAAGCAGCCGCACGGCGAGTCCCTCGGCCAGGCAACTCTCCACCAGTCTGAGGGCCATGCGGGGCGAAAGGCCTTGATTGCCGTCCAGTATCAGCTGGGCTTGCGCGGCCGCAGCTCCCACGGCCCTGATCCGGGCCAGATCGGCCTTCAGCTCCCCAGAGACCTTGATCTTGAAAAGGCGATAGCCCCTAAGCGCCGCGTCGGCGGCCGCCTCCAAGGCCTTCGAGGCCTGCGACGCCGAGATCGTGATATCGGACTCGAGGCTGTCGAGCCGGCCCCCGAACCAGTCGCTCATCGAAATTCCGCGCGCTTGAGCCACGGCTTCGATCAGCGCGCATTCGAAGGCCGCCGCCGCCGGGCTGATCCGGCGATGGCTGCGCCACGCCGAATCGGCCAATGCTCCAGGATCGGACACCTCCCTTCCTTTGGAGGCGGACGCGAGCTCATGGACCGATCGCTCTAGAGAGCGCGGGGAGAGATGAGACAAGGCCAAAGAGGAGGAGGCTTCGCCGTAGCCTTGCGCTCCGGATGAGAGACGCAGCCAAAGGCCGACGTTGAGGGTCTCGGTCTTTCGTCCCAGGGACGTGATGAAGGGGCGGCGCAGCTTGGCTTTGAAGGCTTTCACGCTGAAGGAAACGATCCGCTCCGCCATGGCAGTCGCGCGCAGCGTATCATATAGGGTCCGGCGCCTCAAGTGTGTTATAATCCCGCCGATGAACGGACGCGCATGGAGCCTGGCCCTTTTGAGCGCCGCGCTTCTCTTGTCCAAGGCGCCTTGCCGGGCCGCCCCCGCGCTCAAGGGCGTCGATCTTTATCGCTCCCAGCAGCTCGCCTTGGAGCGGGTCGACAAGGAGCTATCGGGCAAGATACAGGCTTACATGCGTCTGCGCGGCGATTCCCGCAAGAGCCTCCAGCGCTCGGCCCAGAAACTGCACTCCGACATCGAGGCCGCCGTCGGCAAGATGGGCCGTTTCGCCTTCGTACGAATGGATTACGCGGAATTCGCCACTTCCGCCAGCCATGACGCCTATATCACCTTCGACTTGGTCGACGAGGCCGACGCCGCCAAGCGCATGCCCTTCCGGCCCAGGCCCAAGGGTTCGATCCCCGATCCCGACGGTTTGATCGCCGCTTGGACGGGGTATTCCGAGCTCGGCTACTCGCTCATCGCTCAGGGTCTCTTGGGCTCCAGCCCGCCGCGTTGCCCGGGCTATTACTGCTTGTGGGGGCCGGCGACCCCGGAGCTCGCGGCGCTGGAACGCCAGATGGCCGATGGCGTCGAGCGAGCCAAGCCCCAATTGTTGGACCTTCTTGAATACGACAAGGACCCGCAAAAGAGAGCTAACGCGCTCTATGTCTTGTCCTTTCTAAAGGATGGCCCCACCGTGTCCGGCCTCATGACCCAGGCGATCACCGATCCCGATTTCGAGGTGCGCGGCGCCGCTCTTTCGGTGCTTTCCGACATCGCCCGCTATCATAAAGGGCTGTTCATCGAGATCAATCGCGTTCTGCCGATGCTCGATTTTCCCACCGTCTCGGACAGGTCCCAAGCCCTGGCCCTGCTCGTGGCCGTGGCCGACAATCCGATCTATCGCGTCTATCTCGAAAGCCGGGCTCCGCGTTATCTTTTGCCTTTGCTCAAGCAGAGGCATCCCAATACCCACGATCTTTCCTACACCCTGCTCTCCATGCTTTCGCAGCAGCGCTTCGACCGGCGCGATTATGCCTCATGGGAGCGCTGGGTCGCCTCCCAAGATGGACATTAGGAATATCCCTCCGCCCAAGCCCTTGCCGGCCTTCTCCATGGGGTCGCATCAAGCCTTCCGCCTGGCGGCCTGCGTGTTTCTCACCATGGCCGGCATGTATTATCTGGGCGCCGGCAAGAAGAATCAGGAGCCCGGCAAGATACTGCTCGGCGGCCTTCTCATCCTCGCCGGCCTATTCGTCCTCTTTTAACGCGCCTGGAAGGCGCCTGTCCCCGCCAGGAATCGAACCTGGATACCCTGCTTAGAAGGCAGGTGCTCTATCCATTGAGCTACGGGGACGTTAAGCAATTTTAGCTAATTCTCCTTACACCACAATCGTTTCATCTGCCGGTTTGTAGGGCAAATCCGTGCAAGGAGGGCGAGACGATGGAATCCCAAGCTATCGGGGTGAAATAGCTATCGGTAGACATCTTTCCGATGCGCCACCGTTTCTGCGAATATGCGGTTTCCTTCGACTGTGTAGATTATCCTGTAGCGGCCAACCCGCCAGGAGAATTCCCCCGCCAGGTTTCCCGAAAGCCGTTTCCCCTCAAAGGGGTCTCGAGCGATCTCATCGAGCGCCGCGCGGACCAAGTCCTGAATGGCATGCGGCAGCTTCTCATAGCGGCTCGTAAACCGCCGAGTGAGAAAAAGCTCCAACACTAGCCCTTGCGGCGGGAAAAATAGTTCTTAGCCGAGACGACACGGCCTTTGCGAATGTCGTCCTTCGCCGCCTTGATGTCTTCCAGCAAGGACTTGTCCGCTTGGATTTCTAGAGTCTCGAGTTCCTCGGGACTGATGATGACGGCCCGGGCATGGGAGCGTTGGGTGATCACATAGCGCTTCCCCGTCGCCACGTCTTTCAGGATGGAAGGCAGGGAACTGCGGGCTTGCACGATTCCGACTATTTTATCCATGCCCAAAGTGTACCATCAACCGTACATATTGTCAAGGGGCCTGAAGCTCGAAAACTCACAGTTCCAGTCTGTTCCTCCGCGCCAATCCATTGAGCTACGGGGACTAAAATCACGCTGCCGTTATGTGGGTTTCTAGCACATCATTGTTTTTGCCGGTCGTTCTTCATCCTCTCATAGAGATCCCATGGGATGAGCGCTGGTTTCGCGAGCCAGTGTCCTCCATCAACGACTAATGTCTCTCCTGTAACATATGATGCCGCATCCGAACATAGGTATAGCGCGGCTGTCGCGATGTCTTCAATAGTGCCGAGTCTTCCCAAGGGCACCGTTTCCTTCAACTTTTGCTTCACCCCGAATGGAGCCAGACGACGCATGCCTTCCGTGCCCGCTATGGGACCGGGAGCGATCCCGCAAACGCGTATACCGTGCTTTCCCCATTCGCAAGCCAAGCTGCGAGTCAGCGCATCGACGCCGGCTTTCGCCGCCGAGGCATGCGTTTGAAGCGGCGTCGCTCCATAGTGGAACGTTGTCGAGATGTTCAGGATAACCCCGCCATGGGAACGCAGAGCTGGGAACGCCGCTTGGCACATGTTGAATGAGCCGAGCAAATCGATATCCATGACGGCCTTGAACGCGGCATAGCTCAAGTCCTCCGCCGAGCAAAGAAAATTGCCGGCCGCCCCATTGACTAAAATGTGCAATGCTCCGAAGCGCGAGACTTGTTCGACCGCCCTTGCCGCATCCCTTGGCCGACGAACGTCCCCCGATGATATTGCGCACTCAATGTTCTCTCCGGCAAGCTCTGCCTGGGCCTTCTCCAAAACGTCCTGACGTCGGCCCATCAATATCAGCCTAGCTCCGTGAGACCCAAGGGCCTTGGCGATGCCGAAGCATATTCCCGTACCGCCGCCCGTCACTAGGGCTACTTTGTCTTTGACTAAATCGTTTCGAAACGGCGAGGCCCATGCCATCGGAAATCCTTTGAGCTAGGGGGAAAAAGCTCTATATTTTACAACAGTATAGAGCCTGTTGCACGAATCGTTTGATGTCGGCAGAACTTCCCCGCCCCCGGAAAATAAAAATCCTTAATTCGTAGGGGCAAAGCTCCGCCATGCTCGGCGCTGCCAGGAATTATTTTCGAGGAGCAGGCGAAGGACGCGAAAGCCTCCGCTACCCTATCGCATGGTGATCC